>JADDPA010000142.1 GCA_016782125.1 Thermobaculum sp. | reverse complement strand
GGACAATCGCAGAATACTACAGCCCTACTCGTCGGTCCACATGTTGTAAACAAACGTTTACACTTCTGCGATGGTTGGACCGACGGGGGTAGCTACGGTTTGAGCAGTACCTTCACACAGTTGTCCTGCTTGCGCTCGAAGATCTCGTAGCCGTGCGGCGCCTGCTCCAGCGGCAGCCGGTGCGTGACGAGGAACGAGGGGTCGATCTCGCCCGTGCGGGTCCTCTCCATCAGGTCGTCGATGTAGCGGAGCACGGGCGTCTGCCCCATCCGGATCGTGATATTGCGGTTCATCGCCCAGCCGAACGGGATGAAGTGGTTGAACGGTGGGCCGTATACGCCGATGATGGACACCGTCCCCCCAGGGCGTACCGCGTGCAGCGCCCAGATCAGCGCGGTCGGCGCGCCCGCCTGCAGGAAGAACGTGCCCTGCATGGCCTGCGGCACGGAACCGTCCGCCTCCAACCCCACCGCGTCAATGCACGAGTCCGGCCCGCGGCCGTCCGTCATCTCTTTGAGATGGCCGACGACATCCTTCACCTCGTTGAAGTTCACGGTCTCCGCGCCGCACTGCTCCGCGGCCATCTGCAGGCGGTAGGGCACCTTGTCTATCGCGATCACCCGCCCCGCCCCGAAGAACTGCTTCGCGGACTTCATCGCGAAGAGGCCGCCCGGTCCCGCGCCGAACACCGCCACCGTGCCTCCCTCCGGGATATCGGCGATGTCCGCCCCGAAGTGCCCGGTCGTGAAGATGTCCGCGAGCATCACCGCCTGCTCGTCGGATATCTCATTGGGGATCTTGCGCGGGCCCGTGTTGGCGAACGGCACGCGGACGTACTCCGCCTGGGCGCCATCGTAGCCGCCGGTGGTGTGCGAGTAGCCGTAGATCGCACCCATCTCGTTGTACGGGTTGGCACTCTCGCAGAGCGAGTACATCTGGAGCCGGCACTGGAAGCACCGCCCGCACGCGATATTGAACGGGACTACCACCCGGTCCCCGGTCTTGACCTGCGTGACCTGGTTCCCGACCTCCTCGATGATGCCGACGGTTTCATGGCCGAATGTATGGCCGATGCGCGTGTCGGGCACGAGGCCGTGGTAGAGGTGGAGGTCGGAGCCGCAGATCGCGGCGGTGGTGACGCGCAAAATCGCGTCCTCGGGGTGCTCAATAACGGGGCGGGGCTTCTCCACCACCCGCACGTCGTTCTTGCCGTAGTACGATAGCGCCTTCACGTTGGGTCCTTTCGCGATGCAACGTACTGGAGAGCATGCAAGAGGCAAAAAACGTGCCGATAGGCGTCGCACCCACAGACCTGGCAAGTCTGGCACAGCTCGTGCCAAATTCCCCTCAGCAGTTCAGCGCCGGAGCGCCCTCGAAACCTAAGGGGATGGAGACCGAAGATGATTCCGAATCAGAACATCGTGCAGCAGCAGCTTTCCGAACAGGCCGCCCTGCCGATCCCCGTGCAGCTCGACCCGAAGTACATGACGCCAGTGTTCGGCACGGCGCAGCCGTCGTCCGGCGTGCCGGCCCAACTGCGCAAGCGGGCGTATTCCCTGCCCGCCTATGACACCCGGCGGTGGATGCTGTTGTTGGCGGCTGATCGCGCTGAGGCCGGAGGGAGCATCGCCCGCGATGCCGTGGTGCCGGGCAGGCAGAAGATGCTGGTGCGTCACTATGTGCGACTGGCGCGCGCGCATCCGGAGGGTGTCGCCGCGTACGGCGCGGCGATCCTGAGCGTGGTCGGGCTGCGGGCGATACGGAGACGGCGCTCGCGGTAGTGGCGGTTCGGCCCGTCAGGGGTTCCGGGCAAAGCTCTATCCTGAAGCGCACCGTGCGTGACATAGAAAAGTCCCAAGCGACCGGTCGCACCCGCGTCCTTCGAAGGTTCCTGGCTGACCTCGACTTTCGCCGAGATTGACCTGTACGCTTCTCCGGATGCTGGGCCGACCAAACCACTCGGGACATCCCAAGATTACTGCACCGGCTGGTGTCCACATAGTATGTGTAAACAGACGTTTACCCTTGCGGCAAAGCGCCCCGCCTCTCCGCCGATACCACTGCGCGGACTCTGACTCACACGGTTTGACCGCCCGCTGGGGAGATGCAAGATTGAGTGGCGTTATATGCCATACCTGGCAAGAGAACGGCTTGATGGAGAGAAATCGCTTGCCGATCGCTCGGCCGAAATACCCGTAGTAGCGGGTAGGGGACAGCATACGATGGTGGGCACCTGCCCCGTACGGCACGTCCTCTATGCCCCCTGCTACGGACGCGGCTAAAAAGAAAAGTCCCGAGCGACCTGTTGAACTCGCTTCCGGTCCGGCTACCCGGCCTGCTTCGGCTTGCGCCTCCGCCGCCCTGCCCGTCCGCTGGTTCCACCAGCCCGCTTGGGACATTCGTAATGTACTACACTCCGGCGAATGGCTCAACAAAGTGTAAACGAATGTCTATGATCGGCGTGCTCGCAGATGCTGCTGCTGCTAGCAGTCTCGACCTCTTTGGTGGATTGCCGGGTTGGGTGCTTGGCCTCGTTGCGTGATCCCTTGTCGCTGGCCGGCCGGACCGCCCGCCGAACGTGGCGGTCCGGCCGCGAAGGCAGCACGTGGGTACGGACCTCGACACCGCCTGCTCGCGCACTGGCGTCGGAACGCGGTTGCTGCGGCGGACGCGGTTGCTCTATGATGCGGGCGATGGGCGCAACCAGGATGCATGCCAATGAGATTGAGACCGACGTCGAACTCGTGCGTCGCTTGCTCGCAGGGCAGTTCCCCCGGTGGGCCGATCTGCCCATCCATCGGGTCGCGTCGTACGGGACCGATCACGACATCTACCGGCTCGGTGACGGCCTCGCCGCCCGGCTGCCGCGCATCGGGTGGGCCACCAAGCAAGCCGCGACGGAGGCCCTGTGGCTGCCGAAGCTCGCGCCGCATCTGCCGCTCGCGCTCCCGGTGCAACTGGCGATGGGGCACCCGGCCGAGGGGTATCCCTTCGAGTGGTCCGTGTACGAGTGGCTGCCCGGCGAGAACGCAAACGGCACGATCAAGGATCTGGATCAGGCGGCTGTCGATCTCGCCGCCTTTGTGCGAGCGCTGCGCCAGGTCGACACGATTGGTGCGCATCTGCGTCCCCCTCGTGGTCGAGGTGGACCACTCGCGGAAGGCGACGAGCAGGTTCGTCGGTCAATCGCGCAACTCGGGGACCGCGTCGATGGCGATGCTGCCCTCCGCTCGTGGGAGGAGTCGCTCAACGCCTCGGCATGGGAAGGCGCGGAGGTCTGGGTCCACGGCGACCTGCTGCCGGGCAACTTGCTCGTCGTCGACGGCCGCCTTTCAGCGGTCATCGACTGGGGTGGCCTCAACGTGGGCGATCCTGCGTGCGACCTGCAGCCCGCGTGGAACGTGTTTGTCGGTGACAGCCGTGTGCGGTTCCGAGCCGAGCTCGAGGTCGACGATGCGTCATGGTTGCGTGGCCGTGGCTGGGCGCTCTACCAGGCGGTGTCGGCGCTGCCGTATTACTGGGACACCAACCCGGGGATGATCCGCCAAGCCTCACACGCCTTGGCGCAGGTCCTCGCCAACAGTTCCCCTGGAGCGCCTCGGTGAGCATGAAGGGCGCTCAAGCTGCCCGATGTGGCGCTAGTTGGCGCGGGTACGCAACCGGAGCAGCAGCCAGCAGGTCACGAAGAGTACAACCGCGAGTGTCCCGAGCACCCAGATATACAGGTCTTTCCCGGGCAGGCCGCGCAACATTATGTCCTGCAGCAACTGGGAGCCGTAGGTCGCCGGCAGGATGTACGATACGGTAAGGGCCGGCTGTCTTAAGGACTCGATTGGGAGTGCGAACCCGCTAAAGAACACGATGCCCAGCAGAGAGAGCATCGCGTACTGCACGGCCGTGCGCTCGGAGGATACGAGCAGCGAGATCAGAAACCCCATGCCGATCGATGTCAGCGTGAGCAGGGACAGAGTTAGCGCCACGCGCCAGGGATCCCCAATAATCGGCACCCCGAACGGCCCGACCAGGACCACGAGCAGTGCACCCATCACCGCCGCCGTGAAGAGAATGTACGCCAGATACTTGCCGATCAAGAGTTGCAGATTCGTTATGGGCGCGACGGCGTACAGCTCGAACGTGTTCGCCAGCCGCTCGCGGACCATCCCCAGCGCGCCAAGGCTGACCGCCGTGTGCTGTATGAGCAGCGCGAGCATGGCGGGGGCGAAGTACGTGATGAGGTCTGGCTGCAACGCCGCGACATATCGGGCCTCTACGACGATCGGAGAGAGGAGTACTTCCGGGCGCACTGCCGCAACCTGAGTCAGAGAATCTCTCAGCTGCTGCAGGTTATCCCGTGCCTGGACCAGGCCGAAGCGCTCGCTGGCCGGGCGCGGATCGGGCGTTGCGAGGATGCTCTCGCCCTGGTCCAGTCGATCTCTGCCCTCTTGCAGCTGATCGCGCGTCCGGTCGCGGAGCGGATCCAGCGTTCCGGCTTCCGGCCCCAAGCTATCCAGGTAGGCGTCCAGCCGTTCATTCGTCGCGCGCGCCTGGTCGAGCTGCTGTATGGCGCCCTCGCGGTCGCCCGTCTCAGCGGCTTCTATCGCGGTATCCATCGTCCGTAGCGCACTGTCGATCTCGCGCGTGGCGTTGCCGATGCCGCCCTGCTGTGCCCTCGTATTCTGCAGGAATATCTCGCGGTTGACCTCCGTCGCCATCGCGTTCATGAACTGAGGGACCAACCCGCGTTGCAAGGGGTCGATCTCGTTGTACAGCACCTGGATCTGTACCTGTCCCCCGCGCCCTATGGTCTCCTGAGGCGTCGGTGGCACGATCATCACGGCGTCAATGGTGTTGAGGCGAAGCCGCTCACGCGCGGCCGCTTCGTCGTTGGTATAGCCCTCGATCCGCATGGACGACGCGAACTGGCGCTCATACTGCTGAAACAAGGCGGGCTTATCCTCGCCGGGCGGCAGCACCACGAGCGTGCGCGGCGGGGCGAACGTCGCGTCCGAGCCGATACCGAACAGTATCATGACGAGGAGCGGGCCGAGCACGAGGGTAAGGACCAACAGGGGCCGCCGCAGCAGCTCCGTCAACTCCTTGACCATCACGGCAAGCGTTTGTATAAACGGACGCATACGCTCAGCGACCTTCCGACTGGTTCAGCTGCAACTGGTCGGAAGAGAGGTGCTCGCCACCGTGCTGCTCGATCAGGCGGATGAACACCTCATCGAACGTTGGCTGGTACTGGGACACGGACCGCACCGTCGCGCCCGACTCCTCCAACTCTTCGATGAGCATGGGGATCGCGACCTGCGCGTTCTCGACCGTGACGCGAACCGACTCGTCGTGCGGCATCTCCGCCCCGACCACGCCCTCCACGGAGGAGACTGTCCGTGCGTGGTCCAGCGCCTGCCGCTCCACCACGATGTCCACGACATCTCCGCCGAAGGCTTGCCGCCGCAACTCCTCGGGCCTGCCCTCCGCGATGAGTGCGCCCTCGTGCATCAGGCCGACGCGGTCGCAGTTCTCGGCCTCGTCTATGTACTGGGTGGTGATCAGCAGTGCCCGGCTCTGGTCGCTCATCCCCCGGAAGTGCTCCCACAGCTTCGCGCGCAGGATCGGATCGAGGTTCGCCGTCGGCTCGTCCGCGAACAGCAGGTACGGCTCGTGGACGAGCGCAGCGGCGAGGGCGAGCCTGCGCTGCATCCCACCGGACAGGGATCGGGTGGCTCGTTTCCGCACCGGCCATAGCTCCGTCAACTCGAGGACCCGCCGCACGCGCCGCCGCCTCAGCCACGGCCACACGCCATAAAGCCCTGCCGCGAAGCGGACGTTCTGCTGTACGGTCAGATCGGCGTTGAGGATCAGGCCCTGTGGCATATAACCGATTCGGCGCTTGGTCTTCGCGCTGAAATGTGCGGGATTCTGCCCCAACACCTCAACGGCGCCGTTATCGGGACTCAAGTGGCCGCACATAAGGTGGATCGCGGTCGATTTCCCCGACCCGCTCGGCCCGATCAGTCCGTAGATCTCACCCTGCTGCACGTACAGCGTTAGATCTCGCAGCACAACGTGATCGTCAAAACCCTTCTCCAGCCCCCTGGCGTCGATGACCGGCGGTCCGACCGGTGCCGGCTCGGCGGCCTCGAAATCCACATCTATCTCTGGCTGAACGTCGGTGCCAACTCGATCCGACACGGCACCCTCCCCTGTAGTTACGTTCTCTTTGTCGCGTGGTGCGTTCCGTAACGCCGTGTGCGGAGCAGGATATCCGGGGCTGCAAAGCAATGCAGAGCACATTGCGGGCCACACCGACACGGACGGTGCAACAGCGATAGGGCGGGCAGAGATCATCGCCCTCTTCTGCCGTAACCGGTCCGCGTTGGTAGCTCTCGGCCGGATCCGGTGGGCATGCGAGCACCCTCAATCAGCCTGCGTCGCGCACGAGCGCGAGAATCTCCTCACCGTACTGCTCGATCTTTGCCGGCCCGATGCCGGTTACGTCTCGGAGCGCATGTAGGTTCGTGGGGCGGACCTCGGCGATCTCCCGCAGCGCACCATTGCTCAACACGACAAACGCGGCGACTCCCGCCTTCTGAGCGCGCTCCAGCCGCCAGGCGCGCAGCCGCTCGAACAACTCGGCGTCCGCGTCCGAGAGATCTTCCCCGCCGGCAGCCTTGCTCTTTGACGCTGGCGGTGTTGCGGCGTGGAGCGTGGGCAGTCCACTGGTGTCGCCGGTGCGCAGCAACCGATACCCATCCTCGCTCTCGAAGAACTCGAGGTGACCCCCGTCGACCAGCCGCTCGATCCAGCGCTTGATGACCCCCTCCTTCGCCGCCTCGAGCGCGCCGAACGAGGGGCTGCGCTGGGCGGAGCGGGGCGCGGCCACGGAGCCTTTGAGCGCGAGCGTCAGGCCCTTCAGCCCGAGGGGCCACGAGAGACCGTCAACGGTGTCCACGATCGTGCGCGCGATATCTGCCGGGAGCGGACGGGCGGCTGTCTCAGGGGCCACGACTTCACTCGCGCCGGGAGCGCAAACGTCGCACATGCCACACGGCACGCGCACCGCCTCCCCGAAGAACTGTGCGACCTGCTGGTGCCGGCAGGTGCGGGTTTCCGCGAACCCGATCATCCGCTCCGCGCGCGTCGTGGCCTGCTGGTCGTACGCCGCCAGCAGTTGCTCGATGCGCCCCGCGGCGTCCGAAGGCGGCGGCAGCGTGAGCCGCACCGTCATCGCCCGTCCGGCGTCGTACTCGCGGCGCAACAGTCCCGTCCGTTCGAGCATCCCGACCAG
>JADDPA010000144.1:4446-7486 GCA_016782125.1 Thermobaculum sp. | reverse complement strand
GTCAGCTCCGCCCGGTGGGCCAGCATGCCCACCCACGAGGACACCGCCCCTAAGAAGCGCAGGTGCTCCTCGGTGAACGCATCCACCTGCGCCGAGGCGGCCTGCACCACGCCCCGACGCTCGCCCGCGATGACGAGCGGTACTACGAGGAAGGAGCGGATGCCCAGGCCGCGGGTGAACCCTATGAGCACCACCGGGTCTTCGTCCGCGCGGCCGGTGAGGTACGGCTCGCCCGTCTGATACACCTCCACCACCCGCCCGCCGTTGGCCACCGGCAGCCGGTCCATGCCGATCTGCACCTGCCGCCTGCCCATCGGGGTTTCGCTTATGCCCAAGGCGACGAGCGTGTCGGTGGCGGGATCGTGCACGCAGATGTCGATCTTCTCCGCGCCGAGCGCCCCGATGAGCCCGTCCGCCGCCTGGTCCAGCGCGCCCTTGAGGTCCGTCGCCTCGATCGCGAGCAGCTGCTCCAGGGTGTCCAGGAGCCCGTCCTGCCCGATGCTCGTACCAGCCATGTTGCCCATCTCATCCATGCTCCGTCGCTCCTCTCGGGATTCGTCACAAGCATGGTCCGACGGGAGACCCGCACCACGGGCCGCCGACCTGCACACCGGTGTATAGTTTACGATTCTGTACTATTCCGTACAGATATAAGTATACTACATCTGTACGGTGCCGTACAAGGGTCAATTAGGCTGGTATGTGTCGTGCATCCTGTCGTGTGACAAACACGACATATTAGAGAGAAAGGCCACCGATGTCGGAAGTCCAAGAGACGCGCCGGAACGAGTGGAACCGCCTGCTCTCGGCGCTGCCGGAGGAGGAACTGGCGCGCCTGCGCCCACACCTCGAGTCGGTGTGCTTGGAGCAGCGGGAGCCGGTGTACGAGGCAGGTGCGCCCATCGAGCACGTGTACTTCCCCACGACCGGGGTGTTCTCGCTGGTGACCACCATGCGGGACGGCTCGGTGATCGAGGTGGGCACGGTGGGCAACGAGGGCATGCTGGGGCTGCAAGCCTTCCTCGACGGCGCGGTCATGCCCGTGGCCAGCTTCTCGCAGGTGGCGGGCGACTCGCTGCGGATGGCAATCGACACGTTCAAGCGGGAAGTGGGGCCCGAGAGCCGGCTGCACGCCCTCCTGCAGGGCTACACCTTGGCGATGCTCGTCTTCACGGCGCAGACGGCCGCCTGCAACGCACTCCACCCGGTCCGCCAGCGATGCGCCCGGTGGATGCTGCTGACCCACGACCGCGTGGGTAGCGACGAGTTCCCCCTCACCCACGAGTTCCTCTCCCAGATGCTGGGCGTACGGCGGGCGAGCGTCACCGAGGTCGCGGGCTCCCTGCAGAAACAGGGTCTGATCTCGTACCGGCAAGGCCGCGTTGCGGTGACCGACCGCGTCGGGCTGGAGGCCGCCTCCTGCGAGTGCTACGGCGTCATCCGGGCGGAGTTCGACCGCCTCGTCGGCTGAGGTCGCCCGCAGACACCTCGCGTGAACCATGACGGGGTCATTGACGTGGCCGTTCGGCGAGGGCCACGGATGCCAATGTTCAAGCTCGGCCCTGGGGCTATGCTGCTCGCATCGCTGTTCCCTTCGCCGAATGACGTATAGAGGATACGCATTCCGGCCGAGTGACGATGCGTGTCATCCCGAACGCAGAGGGATCCGTGAACCGTACCACGGATTCCTCGCGGGCTCGGAATGGCAGCTACGCCACCATTCAGCCGGAGTCCGTATGATCCGGACTTGATAATGGCACCCTTCGCTGGTTGATGCCGCGTGTGCTGCGCACGCGAAGGCTACTCCGATGATGCTTCGGCTAGCTCTCACCCAGTGCGGGCGGCCCGTGCAGCCACGCCAGGTCGCGGTCGCCAAGATACCGCGCACCTTGCCCCTCCGCAGGCGTCGGCCACGCCCGGAAACCCAGCACCGCCTCGCAGAACGCCTCCGCCGTCGGGATGCAGGGCTGCCGGAGCAGCCGCCGCAGCAGCCACATGAACCGATCCGGCTTCTCGGCTGCCCGCTCCAACTGACGTAGGAAGTGCTTGCGGCCCGGGTAGAGGAGCCGGTTGTGGGCGAGTAGCAGCCGTCCGCCGAAGAGCGCCAGTTCGTGGGCGGTGTCCGTGAGGAGATACGGGTCCTCGCTGTAGTCGCCCAGGCGGAGGTAGGCGAGGTGCACCGGTAGCTGGCTGGCGAAGCTCGCCAGCTTCCCCTCGCGCTCGTGCTCGGGATACACCGGAATCTCCCCGAGCAGCCGCTCGATCCCCGGGTCGCGCGAGAAGGGAACGATGGTGCGGACGAAGGCGAACCGGGTCGGCTTGGGGCCACGCTCGGCTGCGGCTCGCAGGTACGTTCTGCCCCGGATCGCGGCGTTGGTGCCGTTGTGATCTGCGCCCGAAAGCTCCTCCGCGCTCAGGGGCGAGCCACCCGACGCCTGATAGCGCGCGTACGCCTCGTCCGTCAGGATCGCGATGGCGTCCACGTCCGAGTGCTCGTGCGCGTCGCCGCGGGCCACCGAGCCGATCACGATCAGGGCGAGCACATCGGGATCCGCGCGATACCGTTGGGTCATCCGATCTATGATCTGTCGGTGGGTCTCGAGCATGGCTGGCCTCCGGTTCGGCGGCGAACGTCTGATAATCCGATGCAGGGTAGCAGGAACAGGGTCTAAGATGCTGGCGTTCGCTGTACTGGCATACGGCGTCCACCTGGCCTCATAGTCCGTTAGAATCGGGGTTCTCCCAGGCAATCGCAATCCGTGAGGAAACCACCGGAAACCTTGCAGGCGGAGAGGTTCTGAATTGGTGGTCTCGACAGCGTTCGACATACAAAGGGCAAGCGGCGGCGGCTACGTGTGGTTTACAATCAGCAGAGTATGGATGATCTAGATCTGCGGCGGCAAGAGTATATCGGGAGATCCGGGCTGGGAGAGGCGCTCGTCCCGCCGGTGCGCGTGGGCGAATGCGAGGTGTCCCTGCACCGGCAGGTGCGTCCCGACCCTCTAGAGACACAAATGGAGCAGGTCCAGCAGGACGGCGG
>JADDPA010000144.1:0-4321 GCA_016782125.1 Thermobaculum sp. | reverse complement strand
TCCAGCAGGACGGCGGCCCGGTGAAATGGTACCTGTTCTCCTCCCCCGATGAGACGGATGACGACCCGCAAGGCGAGCCGTCTGATACGGTCTTCAGCGGCCCACGAGGTGAGGTGCCCGAGGGTGTCCGAGAGGCAATGACAGACTTACCATCATTCACGCCGCCTCGCACCCCAATCGGTAGTGTGGTGGATGTCACGGTCTGCCTGGACGGAAGGGTCAGTCAGGGCAGTTCGGTGCCCTATGACGTGGGTGCCACCATCTGCGAGGGCGGCGTGGTGGTTCACGGGCCGCTACCGGCGGGCGCGGTGTCGGTAGAGGCGATCGCGGGGGAAGAAAGCGTCCCGGTCCATGTCGGCCAGGGGGTATTCCTCACTGCAGGATCCATTGGTGTTGATCTAACGATCATCTTCAGGGATCCGCAGGGAGATATCGTCGAGGAGCGTCACATGCAAGATGGATGGCTGGATTGAGTCAGGTCAGGACACTGCCCTCCCGATCATAATGCGAGCAGACTGCTAACAAAGGATTTCGGAAGGGCTTTCGCAGCGGTTGTCAGGCTCACTCGAAGTAGCCGAGACAAGTGGTGTTCTGACGAGTAGTTATACGCGATCCGCATGAACCGTGGTGCATGTCATCCCGAACGGAGTGAGGGATCCGTTCACTTGGACCACGGATTCCTCGCAGGCTCGGAATGACAGTTGCCCTACCGTGTAGCCGGTTTGTGTATTACATGGAGTTGGGCAGGGCGCGCTCTCGGACCATCCGCGCGACGTCGAGCACGGCGAGCTTCTGGTCGATCTCAAAGACGCCGAAGTGCGCGATGAACCCCTGTCCTTAACCGAGCAGGCACACGCCAGGTACCTCGTCCCACTTGCCCAGGACCATGGCGTCCGTGGCTACGCCGCCTCGTCGGTCACCACGCCGCTCGACATTTGATAGGTTCGATCGGCTATGGCGCTCACTCGCACGCTACCCCGTCGCCGTCGCCGTCCAGCTCGGCGTTATAGCCCGGGTCACCGCGGCGGATGGGGTCCGCGCCCGCCGCCCGCACCGCCTTGCAGCTCTCGTACGGTGCCTCGCGTGTTCCGCCGCTCTCCGCCTCGGGCGGCTCGGTAGGCCGTGGCGCCTCCTGCCCCTGCTGTCCCGCCGGCTGCTTGGTATCACCGCCGCACGCCGACGCGGCCCAGAACCCCCGCCTCTTCTCCCGCGCCTCGCGCTCCGCGGCCCTGAACTGTTCCTGATACCGGTACGCGACATCGTACGTGTACTCATGGGCATACCCCTCGCGGATCGTGCTCAGGTTGTAGAACAACCCCTCTTGCGTCCACACGTACACCAGCAGCCGCCCGTACTTGTCGCGCGTGTCCTGGCTGGGGTCCTCGGCGATGCGCACCTTGCGGCCGTCCAGCAGCCGGTGCGCCCGATCCGACGCCTCCCGGCCGAAGCACTGCACGGGCCTTCGCGGGTCCTTCGTCTCCGGCGTGTCGAGGCCGATCAGGCGCAGCGTCTCACGCTTACCCTCGCGCTCGATCCTTATGGTGTCGCCATCCACCACGTCGAGCACGGGGTACAGGGGTGACTTGGAACCCGCCGCGACGTTCCGCGACTCTGCGGGTGTCCGGACGTTGGGCTGCTTCGCTTTCTTCGGCTTGGCGACGCGGTCAGGTGCAGACGCGGACGGCTTGGTGGGGACGGGCGCGGGGGTGCGAGAGCCGGTGTTATCCGAGCACGCGGCGAGCAATAGGGCAAGCACGAGGGTCGCCAGGATTCGGTGGTTCATGGGTGCCTCCTAAGCTCCCCGAGTGTAGCAGGCACACGCTACGCCGCTGTTGTCTGGGTGCTAGGCTACATCCTCTCGTGCGTGGCAACGGGCAACGAGAAACAGCACCGCAGGCGGATTCCTGGTTCTCACCGTGTTTTGTCGTGACGCTGCCGCCTACATCACTACCCGCAGCGTCACGACCTCGAACGGCCGGACGGGGAGACTCACTGTGGGACCTTCGGCGGCGACGGAATCGTCCTCGATCGGTTCCTCCAGCAGGTTCACCTTTTCCACTCTCTGCACGTCGGCGCCGAACTGAAGGATCGCCGTGCCCCGCGCGCCGTGCGGCTCATACACCCGAACGATCAGGCCTGCGCCGTCCTCGGCCCGCTTCAGCGCACCAAGCCCGAGCGTCACGCCCGCGTCGAGCAACAAGCCCGCTTCGACCGGGAGGGACACCAGGCTCGCTTCCAGGGGCATGCTGCCGCCACCGGGTTCCGCGAGCGCGGCGGTCAGCGGGCTGTTGAGCGCCAGCGACTCCGCCACGACCTCCGCGTCGGTCCAGTCGCCGATGTGCGGAAACAGGCTGTACGTGAAGTGGTGCTCGCCCTCGTCTGCCCACGGATCCGGGTAGATCGGGCTGCGCACGAGGCTGAGTCCGAGCACGTTGTCGTGGACGCTGTACCCGTACTTTGCGTCCGTGAGCAGCGCAACGCCGTAGCCGGGCTCAGACATGTCTGCCCAGCGATGGCCGCCGACCTCGAACTTCGCCGCGTCCCACGACGTGTTGCGGTGCGTCGGGCGCTGGGCCACCCCGTACATCGTCTCGAAGGACGCCTCGTGCGAGCGCACCGCGAGCGGGAAGAGTGCGCGGATGAGCACCTGCCGATCGTGCAGCTCGATGTGCGTGTCGATGTCCAGGCGCAGCGAGCCCGCGTGCAACCGGTACGTCTGCGCGATGCGCGAGTCGCGCCACCGCCGCTCCACTCGCACCGAAGCGCGCAGCGGACCGGTCTCCAGTACCGCGATCCCGGTCACCCCGCCAATCTCCTCGGCCTCGTTCTCATAGTCCTGGTCGATGTCCCACGCGTCGTACACGCGGGGCTTGTCGACGTAGGCCCAGAGCTGGTTACCCCGCCCCTCCAGCACGTCGCGCTGCAGATCCTTGTCCAGCACCCGCGCGAGGGCACCGTCCACGCCAATCTCGACGCGTAGCTGGTCGTTCTCCAGCACCGCGCCGTCGCTCGATGCCGTCGCCTGGACGCTCAGCTCCATCTCCGGCTCCGGACCCTCGGCACGGATCGTGAGCGTCATGTACCCTGTGCCCGCCACGGCGTGATCGGTGCTGTGCACGAGCAGGCCCTCATCCGTGGCCTGCGTGGGTAGCGGCTCGCCGGTCTCATCCGCGATGGTGACCGAAGCATCCACGCCGGGCAGCACGACCGACAGCAGGCGCGGGGCGATGGCGGCATTGCCGACCAGCGCGAGCTGCTGTGCTCCCTCCGGCGGGGCGATTTGGGCGGCGAGATGCGCGAGCGCGCCATCGCGGATTCCAGTGGCGGTCTGGACCACGCCGGCCATGTCCCGATGGTTGTCCTCGTACACCTCCTTGATGGAGGAGCCGGGAAGAATGTCGTGGAACTGGTTGAGCAACAAGGTCTTCCACGCCAGCTCGATCTCGTCGTGCGGATAGGCGAGGCCGTGGCGCTCCGCGAACGTGGAGAAGACCTCCGCCTCCACCAGCCGGTGCTCCGCCTGGCGATTGAGCAGCTTCGTCCGAGCCTGGGTGGTCAGCGTCCCCCGGTGGAACTCCAGGTACAACTCGCCGACCCAGCGCGGGATGCCTTCCTTGGGGAGTGCGGCGAAGAACTCGTCCACCCGCGTCATCCGCAGGCGGGGTGTCGCGGGGAACTCCTTGAGGCGGGCGTAGTTCTCCAGCATCCGCGCCGACGTGCCGCCACCGCCATCACCCCACCCGACGGTCAGCAGGCTCTCGGGATGCTGCGTCTTCTGCTTGAAGTTACGCCACGTGCCGATGACGTCCTCCGGCGCGATGTTGCCGTTGTAGCCCGCCGCCGGGTTACGGAACATGTGTGTCAGCACGCGCGTGCCGTCGATGCCCTCCCATTCGAAGAGGTCGTACGGCAGCTCGTTCGTCTCGTTCCAGCTGATCTTGATCGTGAAAAAGTTGTCGATCCCCGCTCCACGCAGAAGCTGCGGCATCCCGGCGGAGTAGCCGAACACGTCGGGAAACCACGCCACCGAGCAGCGCATGCCGAACTTCTCCTGAAAGTAGCGCTGACCGTATACGTGCTGCCGAACGAACGCCTCGCCGCCCGTGATGTTCGAGTCGCACTCGCACCACGCACCGCCCACCGGCTCCCACCGGCCCTCGGCGACGCGCTGGCGGATCGCCTCGAACAGCTCCGGGTCGTCCTCCTCGATCCACTGATACGCCTGCGCGGAGCTCTGGTTGAAGATGAAGTCGGGGTAACGCTCCATCAGGCAAATCTGCGTCCAGAAGGTGCGTCTGGCCTTGCGGCGGGTCTCCGCAAG
>JADDPA010000015.1 GCA_016782125.1 Thermobaculum sp. | reverse complement strand
ATCCCCCCAACCCTGAACTCTTACCATCACTGACGATCGTCGAAGAACCCGTGGTTCCGTTTCGTACGCTTGGCTAGCAGAGACCCAGCAACCGGACACCAGATCGACGTCGCATCGGTCGCTATGTTCGCCGTAAGCGAGATGGCGCGGGAGCAAGATAATACGTGAGTGCCTGCAGGGCCGAAACCGGATCGATGTCATAGACCCGCACATCGCTCGACACGCGCAGTACGGCCGGGGCGTAGTTCAGGATAGCTTTTACGCCGGACTCCACCAGCGTATCGGCCACCTCCTGCGCGGCGGAGGCAGGAACCGCGATGATCGCGACCCGGACCTGCATCGCACGGATGCGCTCCGGCATAGTGGCCACATCCTCAACGACAACGTCATTGAGCGTCGTGCCGATGCGCTCCGGATTGTGGTCATAGACCCAGGACAACTGGAAGCCGTGTTCCGAGAAGCCGCCGTAGCGGGCGATTGCCTGCCCGAGCGGACCAGCTCCGACGACAACCACGCGATACCGTTCGTTGATGTTCAGGATGTCGCGGATCGCGTCCAGTAGGTGCGGGATGTTATAGCCCTTCCCTTGCTTGCCGAACTCCCCGAAGTACGACAGGTCACGCCGAATCTGAGCCGCCGTACTGCCGGTGGCGAGTGCGAGCTCCTTTGAGGAAACAGTCTCCGACCCGGCGTCTAGCATCGCCGTGAGCGCCCGTGCATAGATAGGCAGCCGCTTGATTACAACGTCCGGTATGCTGATGTCGGGTTCCAAGACCATAACCCCTGACTGCGGCGGAGGCGTTTGAGCCGGCGGATGGCGGTGTGGCGAATTCGGGGAGTACGATACCCAAAGCGCACAGCTGCGCCAATTGGTGACGCAGACCCTCGAAGCTAGTCAGCAAGGGGTCAGTTCGCGTGTGTCTAAGAGAAGGATAACAGAAAGCCGTTACTCGCGCAGTCGGCGGCCCCAGGGCGAGCAACCCCACATCCGGGGTCATTCGACCGGGCGAACCTCCATGGAGGACGCGGGCGGCGACCCGGTGCCGACATGACCGCTCCGTATGCGGTGTAGCGACAGGTGGTGCGTGCTCCAGTAATAAAATCCCCAGAGCGTCACAGGCAGTACCAGGACCGCGTGCAGCACGAGGACGTATCCGGTGGCAAGCTCGCGATCCAGGCCAACCAGTCCCACCAACACGAGCAGCGCGCCAACCTCGAACGATCCGACATAGCCCGGAGCAGCGGGTACGAGCGTCGCGAGGTTGGTCACGGCTAGAGTGAGCAATATGATCGCCGCCCCAACCCGGAGATCGAAGGCTATTGCCAGCGTCCAGTACATACCCGCTTCAAAGAGCCAAGCCACCACCGAGAGCGCAAACCCCAGGCTAAGCACCCGCTGACTGCGCACGACGCGCAGCCCGGCGAGAAAGCTCCCGCCAGCACCTTCCAGCCGCGCCAGGACAGAGTCCGGCAGTCGGCCAGTCACCGGCGAGAGCAGCCCGAGCACCTTGTCGGGCCACATGACCAGTAACACCAGCGGCCAAAGCCCCACGAACAACAGACCGCCCGCGACAAGCGCAACCCTCTCAATCGCGCCATTAAGAGGGACGAGCAACGCCCCGATCGCAAGCAATAGCAGCATCGTCGCCGCGTCGAGCAGTCGCTCCACGACGACGGTACCGAGTGCGGATGCCTTCGGGATCCGCTCACGCTGCGAGAGTACGTACACCCGCACGACCTCGCCCATGCGCGCCGGCAAGACATCGTTCGCCATGTACCCGATGACCACCACGGGGAACAGGGAGGAGACCGGGAATCGACCCATCGGGGTGAGCAGTACCCGCCACCGGACCGCACGTACCCAGACGCCGGTGAAGTACAACACGAGCGCGGGAATCACGTACCAGTAATGTGCGTCGGCGAGCGAGCGAGCGGTTTGTGTCAGATCCTGACCGCGCAACGCCAGCCAGAGGAAGAACGCGCTAACGAGTATGCTGCCCCAGAATCTCAGATTCCTCAACACCCGCCCTTTCTACCGCACTGTACCCAAGTCTAGCACGTTGCCGAGCGCAGCATCCGCTACGTAGACCCGGTTGCCGCGTGGTGAGATCGCAACCCCCAATGGTTCCAGCAAGCTCGCCTCCGCATTCCCGTCCACCTCCGCGAGGAGCACGCCGGACGGCGAGTACTTCTCCAACGACTTCGTGATCGGGTTCGTTACGTACACATTCCCCGAACGGTCCGAGTCCAGATACGGCTCCAGCCTGCCCTCGTCCGCCCAGGTCGTCACTCCCCACGACCGCAGATTCTTTCCCTCGGCATCGAACACCTGCACGCGCGCATTGCGGGTATCCGCGACGTACACCACGTTCCGGCGGTCGACCGTGATCCCAACCGGCTCATCGAGCTGCGACGGGCCTGACCCGGCATCGCCCCACTGACGCACATACCTGCCGGTCTGGTCGTACACCAGAATCCGCTTGTTCCCCGTGTCGGTAACGTAGAGTAGGCCGTCCGGACCAACCGCCAGACCGCGCGGTCCGTAGAACCCGCGGGGCGATTGAGCACCGCGCCGTGGATCACCCTTCGTGTCCACGTAGCTGCCCCAGGCCCGGACGAACTCCCCCTCGGTCGTGAACTGCTGGATCCGGTGGTTCCATGTGTCCGCCACCCAAACGTACCGGGAGGTTGCCGCAATGCCAGTTGGCCCCAACGTCGCCGACGAGTACGCGAACTGCCCCTCGCCCGCACCGCGCGATCCCCACTGCTTCAGGAAACGGCCGTTCGGCGCGTACTTCTGGACACGAGCGTTAGCCTGATCCACCACGTAGTAATTCCCCCAAGGATCAAGGGCGAGGTCCACCGGACCATTCAACTGACCGGGCCGGTTACCGGGTGGCGCGTAGTCGAAGAGATCATACTGCGCCTTCAGCCCCGGCTCCGTCGCTCCGGCCGCCGGGCTGATCTGTCGCCATGTTGGGACGTCCCACGAGAGCGTAACATCGCCGATTTCTTCCGCGTTAGAGCCCAGACTCGTTTGGCGCGACGAGGCGGTCAGTGCAAGCACCTCGGCCCGACCACCCGATCGCTGCCCGACGCGGACATCCTCGAAGTCGCGCAGATACCATAGACCCCACTGTGCCAGCTCCGGCGCCAGGTCGACTTTGAGCCCGCGGCCACCGCGCGGCTCCGCGAGACTGCGCTGAAGGACATACAACTCGGCCGATACCCGGCGGACCCGGTCAAACGCCGCGCGAACCCCGGCCGGTGGTGCGTTGTACGCGCTTGTTCCACCCGGTGCGTACAGGATCGGTGGCCTACCCTGCCCGACAACTGCCGACGCGCCAATAAGCACCAGAATTACCGCACCGGCTAGTGCAACCGGAGCACCCGGCCAGAGTGTCCTCAGGGTGCGCTCCAGTAACCAGGCGCCAGCGAACGCCGCGATCGAGACAGCTATCGATGGGGGTGGTCGAAAACCAGCAGGAAGCGCCTGCGCAAGTACCAGAATGAGAACGGCGAGCCCAGCGAGCGCGAAACCAGGGGTAAGTGAATGCCTCGCTCGGCCATACGAGACGACGAGAAGCACGAGCCCAACCGCGAGCGCCCACATCGGTGCGGAGAGGCCGACCTCACGTATCCATACTGCAAGCCCAACCGGCGAGCTGGCGGCCGTATCAACTGGGAAACGGGGTGGGCGCGTGAAGAACGCGGTAAGCCCCACAGCCGCCGCAGACCCGAAGCCCAGAAGGGTGAAGCCCACACGCCGTGGCCGCCGTGCCCGGCGTGCGGTGTAGACGACGAAAACGACGAGACCGCCGCTCAGCCACAGACCCGGCGCGCCGAACGAAAGGAGAAAGCCCGCAATGCCTCCGGCACCCACTAATGACCAGGGCCACCATTGCCGGGTCACCGCGAGCGCCGCCCCAAACAGCGCCAGACAGACCGCCACCGCATCCGGACCACTATTCGAATCCAGCGCGATCCAGTACGGCGAGATCGCCAATAGCAACGCGGCGAGCAGGGCGGCCGTCCGGCCCAGTACCCGCGCAAGCGGTAGGCAGAAGAGCACGGAGAGCAACCCGGCCAGGGCGGACAGCACGCGTGGCGTGACATCGTTCGCTCCAAGTCCGAACATCGTGAGGGCGAGTGTCTGCACATACCCCGGAGCCGAACGGTACGACGCGGCCGGCTCCGCGTGGCCGGTCAGCAATCGCCAGGCGTCGAGCGCATACCCGGCCTCATCGGCCGTGAGCGGCCCGCGATCACGTATCTGCAGCGTTCGGAGCGCGAGCCCCAAGGCAAACACGAGCCAGAACGCCCCAAGCCACGGTATGTGGCGCAGACTCGTAACGGGACGGGCATCGAGCCCACGCGCTCGCCGGGCGGCCCCAGCCGGAGGTACGGTGTCGCGATGGACCACGTGCTATAGCCGCTCCTGGTTATAGGCACCGACCAGATCCTTACGGACGTACAGCACCATGTCCGTAGAGTTCAGGATGCCATCCGGCTTGCGGTACATCACATAGCGCCAAAGCTGTGCCTGCTGTTCCGGTTGCCGCCACGAGGCGATCCCGTGAACAACGTACTTGCCGTTCAGATACAGACCGCGCAATGGTCCCGCGGCCTCCACTTCCGCCTTGGGGATGAGGTTGCGATACATCTCCTCGGGGAACCACCAGCGCATCGGGTACCGGAACGCCGTGTAGTTCTTGAGGAAGGGCTCGACATCGTCCTCGTTGTCAGCTCCAACCAGCACGAACTGCACATCACTGGTGGGCACGCTGCGCGGACCATCCCCCTCGAACCGGGCGTTCGGGAAGTCGCGCAGGTACCAGACAAACGGCCATGCCACCACGGTGTCGTAGATCAGCGGCGCCTTTTGTCCACCGACCGTCTTCTCCGAGACGCCCGTGATCGCACGGATCGTATTCTCCACTCGCGGGGAGGACTGAACGTATACCATCTGCTCGACGGGCACAGCCCCGTTCGCGTAGCTCAACTGTATGGCGGACTGCGTCGTGTACACCGCGAAGACGCCGAGTGCCGTCAGGCCCAGCGTGCGCACCGCCCGCGCCGGACCGAGCCAAACGCCAGCGGACGCGGCGAGCAGCAGGAGCGCGCCCAGCCCCCATACCAGCGGGGATTGTTTGGTGGGCTGTATTTGCAGCGACCAGGACGCCATCCTGAACACGATCCAGCCGGTGATCACCAGTGCCACCGCGGCGAACGCCAACGCGCCGCCGCGCGCGACGGTGGTACTCATGCGCCAGCCGCGCTCTAACCTGAACGCTCGAGCGCCGAAGACCGTTCCCAGAAAGATGAGGGGGAGCGTTATGTGTACCGAGAGCCAGGGCATCTTCTCCCCGGCCCAACTGTAGATCAGGACGCTCATGACCAACCAGTACACCGTGAGCGCATAGCTCATTTGGAACATCGAGAGCGGCTGCCCATCGCGCCGGATTCTGCGGGCCGCCCAGATACCGCCCCAGATCAGGCCGCCAGTCCCAAGCAGTACCGGTATCGGTTCGTACACCGGCTCCATCACCAGGTAGTAGTACCACGGCTGGCCGCCGCGCTCGACCTCCTGCTGGGCGAGCCAGTAAAAGAGTTGCCCAGCATAGCCGCTTTGTAAGCCACCTTGTATGTTCGTGAAGAAGCTCGTGTGCAGCGGTACGGAGATCACCACAAAGGTCAGAAGCATACCCAGCACGTGGAGCCCTTTGTGCTGCAGGTGTGCGAGCGCGGTGCTCAGAGCGTTCGCCGGTGCACCCTCTCGGATACGCCGGAACTGTTCCGGCAGGTCCGCGCGCCACAGCAGGTATGCCTCGACCACCAGCCACACGGCCGTCAAACCGAGTGCGCTCAGCACCTGAGGGCTCGTGAGCATCGTTTCAGCGTAGTTCAGGCTCTTCTCGAGGCTCGGCTTATCGAACGGTATCGAAGGCAGGTCTGCCCAACCGAGCTGCTTCGGCAACACAAACATCGCCATCATCACGCCAACCACCCACACGGCGAGCGCCGCGAGCGCCCGCCGGGCGTGCGCCACCCCAAACACGAGCGTGGCAAACGTCACGAGGATGAATATTACAATGAAGCTGATCTCTTTGCTGCAGAAAAGCAGGACCCATCCCAGCCACGCGAAGTGCAGCCAGCGGGGGTTCCGCGAGTCCATCCAGCGAATAATGCCGATGATACTCATCAGGGTGAAGACGACCGCCCACGCCTCATTGCGGGCGAAGCGGCCGTAGTACCACATACCCGGTGAGATGAGCAACAGGAAAGACGCCGCGAGCATGGCAACGCGACCAAGCTGATTACGCAGGAGGTACGGCATCGGCACGAGGAGTGTGCCGAAGATCGCCGGCATGACGCGGGCGGTCGCGTTCGTATCTCCCTGACCAACCCCCATGAAAAGGTCGAAGAAATGATAGCTGAGCCTGGTCAGGTGAAAGAGCAGGGGGCCGTGCATCATCGGGTCGTGCTGGTAGCCCCGACCGACGTAGTACTGCCACGAAAAGTACGCGTGCAGGCTCTCGTCGTGATGCAGCGATCGGGAACCCAGATCCCAGAACCGGGTGCCTACCGCCACCACGGTGAACAGGAGGTAGATCAGCACCTCGACGCTAAGCGCCGCCTCCAAGCGACCGTAGAGTGCTGGTGCAGAGATTTGTATGCTGCGTCCGCTGTAGCGTCCGGCCTCCCTGGGCTGCGCGACACTAACCGGACGTGTTGTGGACTGGTCCAACTCCGCCTCCGTGAGACTGACGGGATGCGATTTATTCTACACGGTGAAACGGTGAACAGACAAAGAAGGTTCCGAACCGCCCGACGTGTTCGGGGCGGCGCGGCGTGCGGCGGTCAGGCAGGTTTCAGTAGGGCTGACTGGTCCAGGACCGCGCGATTAGTAGCGACTTTCCACCGGGTCGTCCCCGAAGGCCGCCAGTAACCACCCTAGAAGGCGCAGAAGTGTCCCGAGCATCTCGCGCGCAAGCCACATCGAGAGGGGAACCGCCGCGATCAGCGCGGGAGCGCGCAACTGCACTTCGCCGCCATTGAGAGCCGTGAGCAACGCGTTCGCTGCGAAGCTGAACAGCGCGATCGTGCTAGTCAGCCATACGAGCGCCGCGGCGGCGACACCGCGATCTCCGGTCCGATACGCGTACCAGATCAGGCTCACCAGCTCGGCGAGAATGGCTGGCAAGGCCCTTAGTAACATCGCAAGACGAAACACGCCCAGACCTCCAGGACACGATAAGGGGAGCGACGCTCCATTGCATCGCTCCCCACTCTAGTCCTAGCAAGCTCACCGATGGTATGAGTTGTAAACGCCGGTTTGCGTCCGGTCCCTTACCTAACCGCGCCCCGGCAGTTTGCTTTGCACGGTTGCCCGTAGACCCGACGCACGCTGCGTCACCTGCCGCCGCATGTCGGGTCCGGGCCGCGGCGCGCGCAGAAGTCCAACGAGCGCACCCACGGCAACGCCGAGCAGCAAACCAGGGATCAACCCGCTGCCGGGATCCTTGCGAATAACTACGACCTCAATGTCATCGTCGATCGCCATTGTCCCTCCTCACAATTGTCTGGACCGCTGCCCGAGCGCCGGCGGCCGCGGCCGATGCCTTGATAAACGGAGAGGCGACCCGCTCAGACACAAAGCCGGTCGTACCGCGCACACTCTCCGCGGTGGAGTTCGCCTTGTCGAGCAGAGGCGGTACCTTCCCACGCAGGAGCCCAATCAAGCCGATGAGCGCGAAACCAACCATGGTCAGCGTCAGGAAGAGAAGAAACATCGTAAAGCCAACGGCGACCACCATGATATCACGGAGTCCCGCCAGCGTGGGCTCGACAAACAACCAGATAGCGATGAGAGCCACGACAACGAGGACAATGGCAACAGCCGCACCGATCAGAGCTTTCTTCAAGAACACCTCCAACAGCCTGTGCTGCACGCTTCGACCGCTTCTGAAGCGGACCGGCTACTGCCGCCTAGTATAACACTGGCGTGACTGTTTTTCGGCTTCGCACGCTGCGCGCCACGAGCGCTCACGCGACCTTGCCACCCCCGAGCACTTCCTCGCCATCGTAGAACACGACGGCCTGCCCCGGCGCAACACTGCCTGGACCGAGCAGATCTAGCTGGACGGTACCATCGGCTAATGGCGTGATGAGCGCCGGGACGTTTGCACCGCGATAGCGCAGCTTGACATCCGTCCGCAGCGGCTCGTCGGGTGGCCGTCCATGGGTAAAGCTCACTTCCTGCAACAGCAACCGGTCGGTGCCGAGCTCGTCCCGGGACCCCACGACAACGGTGTTCTCCCGGGGATCGATTTGTGTGACGTAGAGTGGTCGCCCTGCAGTCACACCCAGCCCCTTGCGCTGCCCGACCGTATAGAACGCGAGCCCCTGATGCGTGCCAAGTACGTGGCCCGAGGCGTCCTTGATCTGCCCTGGCGCGACTGCCTGTGGCGCACGACGACGCACGAAGGCCTTATAGTTACCATCGGGAATGAAACAAATATCCTGGCTCTCCGGCTTGTTCGCGGTGACGAGGCCATACCGTGCCGCGAGCCGGCGTGTTTCGCTCTTCGTTTGCTCACCGATGGGGAGCAGCGTGTGCTGCAGCTCGCGCGGGCCCAGCATATACAAGGCGTAACTCTGATCCTTGTCCAGATCCACCCCAGTCAGAAGCCGGGCGCGCCCATTCTCGTGACGCGCGCGCGCGTAGTGCCCGGTGGCGAGGTAGTCGGCACCCAGCGCCATCGCTTGATTGAAGAGGTGCTTGAACTTGATATGCGCGTTGCACGCGACGCAGGGGTTCGGGGTCCGCCCCTGAAGGTACTCGCCCACGAAGTAATCCACCACATCCGTGCCGAACTCGCGCTCCATATTCAGCGCGTGGAATGGGATCCCGATGCTGTTGCACACCGATTCCGCATCTCGCATCGAGTCGAGCGTGCAGCACTGCTTGCTCAATCGATACGCTTCCGCGTTCGCCTTGGAGTATAACCGCAGGTTCGCGCCGATAACGTCGTGTCCCTGCTCCTTGAGTACCGCGGCCGCGACGGAGCTATCAACACCGCCGCTCATCGCCACCACAACCGTCGCCATAGGTTCGCAGAATCTCCTTTGTCTCACGCTTACCATCCGCAGAAGCGGGTCATTCGTCTGGTTACCACCGTCCCCCACGGGAGACAGGTGATCGAGGTCCTACCGGCATGGAACCGTGCTGGCGGCCATGTCGTATGGGACGAGTATCTGTACCTGTCCCGCACACCTCCTCGGCCGCGAGGCGGCGGGACGGTACGAAAATGGTATCAGACCAACTCCGGAGCCTGCTCGACATCCGGCACGCGGGCCGGCAGTACGGCCTTCAGGGCCGTGATCGCAGCTTCGAGCATCGACTCGTCCGGCTCGCGGGTGGTTAGCCCCTGCAGCGCGAGACTCGGCGCGAGGAGGACCCGCACGAAGGGCACGTGGTAGAACCTCGCGCCGAGTCGCAGCAGCTCGTAAGACACCGCGGCAATCACAGGCACCAGGACCACACGGGAAAGCAACCGTAGCCAGAGCGCGGGCCAGCCCGCGAGCGCGAACACGAGCACAGATACCAGTACTACCGTTAGCAGAAACCCCGTGCCGCATCGGGGATGCCGGGTGCTGTGCCGGGCGACCTCCTCGGTCGTTAGTTCCGCACCGGCTTCGTACGCGTTGATCGTCTTGTGTTCCGCGCCGTGATATCCGAAGACGCGGCGAATATCCGACACCCGGCCAATTGCCACGATGTACAGGATTACCACGGAAAGACGCACAAATCCTTCGAACAGGTTCTTGAGAATACTGCCCGGTAACCAACGGTCGACCAGGCTGGTGATGCCATGGGGGAGGAGAAAAAAGAGCACCACGGACAAGAGGAGGGACAGCGCAACCGTTGCCGCCATACCACCGCTCGACTTTTCCTCCGCCTCGTTGTCGCCCACGACCCTCGCCGAAAAGCCCATAGCCTTAACGCCAAGAGAGAGCATCTCCCAGATCATCACGACGCCTCGCAGAAAGGGGACACGCGTGACTGGCCCAGCGAAGATCCGCGGATTCAATGGCTCCTCGAGCATCGCAAGCGAGCCATCCGGCCGGCGGACGGCGACCGCCATCCGGTCCCGGCCTCGCATCATGACCCCTTCAAGCACCGCCTGGCCGCCATAGTAGAACTTGCTCAATAGCCCTCCTGCCAATCTATGGACGATTTTAGCAGAGGATTCCAATCCTGTTGACGGCTCCCAGCAGCGAACGCGTGGTGACGTTGTCACTTCGGTGGGCTGATGCTAGCATGAATGGCATGATCCCTCATCACACTGCGCCGGACGCCGGACCCGAGCCATGGATCCTGCGCAGCGCGCATCTCCCGCCGGATCTCCCTCTCCGCGAAAAGCTGCTGCTCCTGCGAGGCTTGCCCCCGGGACCAGAGCGAGACCTCTTCTTCCATCCCGAGCCCCACCGAACGCTCAATCAGCTGCTCGGCGATCCCGCGACCCTGCCCGATATGCCGCAGGCGGTTGAGCGACTCCGCGCCGCGGTGGAGACTGGGGAGAAGATCTGCGTGTACGGCGATTACGACGCTGACGGTGTCACTGCAACGGCAATACTCGTTCGCGGGCTGCGCTGCCTGGGCGCAACGGTGGAGTACTACATTCCACACCGAGTCGACGAGGGCTTCGGTCTCCATGAGCCGGCAATCCGGACTATCGCGGCTCACGGTGCGAGACTACTCGTGACCGTGGACTGTGGCACTTCCGACGGTTCAGAGGTCGCCGCCGCGCGTGCCTGCGGGATGAACGTCATCATCACCGACCACCACTCCCTGCCGTCGAGACTGCCAGAGGCCGTGGCAGTGGTGAACCCCAACCGGTCCGAGAATGGGTATCCTGAGCGCTTCCTGACCGGCGCGGGGCTCGCGTACAACCTGCTTCGCGCGCTCGCCTATTCCATGGGGGCAGCGGCGAAGCTAAAGGGCTCAGAGTACGTTCAGCTCGCCGCGCTTGGCACGATCGCCGATGTCGGACGCATCCTAGGCGAAAACCGCGTTCTTGTCCGGGCCGGTTTGGTCGCGCTCCGGCTGCGTCCACTGCCCGGGGTTCGTGCCATGCTCGCCGTCTCGGGCTTCCGGAACACCGACGTGACGGAGACGGACGTAAGCTTCAAGATCGCACCACGCCTCAACGCGGCGGGCAGGATGGCCCACGCGAACCTCGCATGCGAACTGCTCCTGGCGGACGACCCAACGCGTGCCGGACAACTCGCGCGCGAGGTGGAACGGCTCAACGAGAACCGGCGCGCCACAACGGATGGCATGTTACTCAAAGCGTCCAGATTGGTGGACGCGGGGCAGGCGTTCGGCGGGGATGTGCTCACGGTGTACCACGAAGACTGGTCACCCGCATTGCTTGGCATCGTCGCGGGCCGGCTGTCGAGATTCCACGGTGTGCCGGTAATCGCCGCCAGCCGCGACGGTGACGGTGTGCGTGCCTCGGCTCGCTCGGTGCCCGGCCTCGACATTACACAGGCGCTCGACGGTTGCGCCGCCCTCCTCACAGAACACGGTGGCCACGCACAGGCAGCAGGATTCTCCACGTCCGTGGCGGGACTCCGCGCAGTCCACGAGCATCTGCTCCGAGAATTCGCTGGTTCGCGCAAATCGGTAACTGTCGAGGTCGATGCCGAGCTTCGGGCGAGCGATCTATCGTCCGAACTGGTCTACGCCGTCGCCGCACTTGCGCCGTTCGGCGGCGGCAACCCCGAGCCGCTCTTCGGTCTGCGCGGTGTGCACCCACACGGCGTCCGGATATTCGGCAAGCAGCGGGCGCACCTCACCTTTGATCTGCCTGGGACCAACGGAGTTCCGGTCGAGGTTGTCGCGTTCGGCATGGCTGACCGGGCTAAGACCTTCAGCGGACCGGTAGACCTGGTCGTTCGCACCACGCGCCAGATGAACGGAGCCGCCCTCCCTCTTCGGCTTTGCCTGGAGCACGTCTATCCCACCTAGTCCCAGCTCCGCCGTCGGTCCGCCAGCTGCTTGCCTCTTCCCGTCCGCGCACGGCACGTGGGATTGCCACGGTGCGTGAATGTGGCAGGCGGGCCGTCATACGCCATCCGCCTGAACCGCGCTGCATGTCATCCCGAACCCAGTGAGGGATCCGTAGGTCGTTCCACGGATTCCGCGCGGGCTCGGAATGACAATACCCTACCGTTCAGCCGGTCTCCATATCATTCCAGGCCCGTCGAGAATCCGCAATATAAACTGGCCAATGATCATCGATCGGGTATCGGTCGTGTGCCCGCGCTACTGTGCTCTTCGATCGGCTACGGATTTACGCGAGTCACCGGTACTCCTAGTGCGCGACTATGTGCGGACTGGAGTTGCTCAACCTCCACGGTGAAGAAACCGTCGACTGCCAGATCCTGTCCACCGGCAGTCCCCAGACGGTGCCATGCGAGGTCCGCCTGGGTGCTCATCGATTCCACCGTCGCGGTCAGGTCCGGCTGAACTCCGATGATGACCACACCGGGCGCCTCGCCGAACAAGTACTCGACCGACCTTGCTTCCGGTGCCAGCGTCGCCACCAGACCAGCGTTGCCCGAGATAGAGCACTCGGCGAGTGCGACGGCGAGACCACCTTCGGACACATCGTGCGCGGACAGGATCCATCCCTCTTGAATCCCATCTTGAAGAAACTGGTGCAACCGGGCCTCACCTTTGAGATCGGGCGACGCGGGCTGGCCTGCGTCTATACCCGCCAGCGCTGCGAGCCACTCGCTCGCGGCGAGTGTGGGCGCGGGACCCGCACTGACCATGTACACCGCACTGCCCTCGGTGAAGCCGGTCCCTACTGCCCTCGTAACGTCAGGCATGGAGCCGACCATACCCACCACGGGCGTCGGATTGACCGCCTGGCCCTCGCTCTCGTTGTACAGGCTGACGTTCCCACTCACGACCGGGATACCGAGCGCCGAACACGCGTCGGACATTCCCCGGATGCACTCGGAGAGATGCCAATAGATCTCGGGTTTCTCCGGGTTGCCGAAGTTGAGGCAGTTCGTCAGACCGAGCGGCCGGGCACCGACGCACGCCAGGTTCCGCGCCGCCTCCACGACAGCGCCCATCCCGCCGGCATACGGATCAAGCAGGCAGTGGCGGCTGTTACAGTCCATCGTGAGTGCCAGCCCCTCACCAGTCTGGCGGACGCGGATCACTGCAGCGTCCGCCGCGCCCGGGCCGAGCGCCGTGCTGGTCTGGATCGTGTGGTCGTACTGCTCCCAGGCCCATCGCTTGCTGCCGATGTTTGGCGAGGCGAGTAGCTCCAGGAGCTGTTCCTGCACCGGCAGCGTCACCCCCTCTACCAGCGGCGTGACGTCGCGGTCGCGTCGAGCCAGCAGTTCCGCCGAAGGCCTCCCCTCGCGCGTGTAGCGTGGCACATCTTCAGTCAACAGGTGTATCGGAAGCTCACAGACCACCTCCGCGCCATCGCGCACCCGGAGCAGACCGTCGTCCGTGACGGTGCCGATCACATCGGAGTGCAGGTCCCACTTCTGGAATACCCGCCGCACGGCGTCCACGCCATCGGGCGTGACCACGAGCAGCATCCGCTCCTGACTCTCTGAAAGCATCACTTCGTACGGCGTCATCCCCGTCTCTCGCCGGGAGATCTGGCTGACTTCCATCTCGATGCCACTGCCGGTACGGCCCGCGCACTCGACCGACGAGCTTGTCAGTCCCGCAGCGCCAAGGTCCTGCATGCCCACCACGTGCGGCGAGCCACGCAACTCGAGGCAGGCCTCCATCAGCAGCTTCTCCATGAACGGGTTGCCGACCTGGATGACCCCCTTGTGGCTCTCCTGCGGGTCTTCGACGGACGCGAACGTGGCCCCGTGGATGCCGTCGCGCCCCGTGTCCGCACCGACAAGCAGCAAGACGTTGCCGGACTCCCCAGTGAGGCCGCGCACCAGCCCATCGGCGGGCGCCACGCCAACGCACATGGCGTTCACGAGTGGATTTCCGCGATATGACGGTGAGAAGCCAATCTCTCCGCCGACGGTCGGGATGCCCAGGCTGTTCCCATAGTCACCGATGCCGCGAACCACTCCCGCGAGCAGCGTCCGGCTCTCACGTTCGTCGAGCGGGCCGAAGCGCAGGGAGTTCAGGAGTGCGACCGGGCGCGCGCCCATAGTGAATATGTCGCGCACGATCCCGCCCACTCCGGTTGCCGCGCCCTGGTACGGCTCGATGGCGCTCGGATGGTTGTGCGACTCCACCTTGAATACCGCGGCGAGCCCGCCGCCCAGCCTCACCGCACCGGCGTTCTCGCCCGGGCCTTGAAGAACATCTGCCCCCTCGCTTGGGAACATGCCGAGCAGCGGACGGCTGTTCTTGTAGCCGCAGTGCTCGCTCCACATGGCGCCCAAGACACCAAGCTCCACCGTGTTGGGTTCGCGGCCGAGCAGGCGGACGGCCAAGTCATACTCATCTCGCGAGAGTGCGACCTCACGGAGCGCTTCCGCGGTGACCTGTGCACTCACGATGCGACGCCAATCAAGGAGTGAACGAGAGACTCGAACACCACTCGGCCATCAGCCGAGCCCAGAAGCGGGTCCGCGGAACGCTCCGGGTGGGGCATCATCCCGAGCACGTTTCCCGCCTCGTTCGTCACTCCCGCGATACTGAGCACGGAGCCATTGTGATTGCTATCGGCGGAGATCCTGCCTGCCGTGTCGCTGTACCGCAGCGCCACCTGCTCTCTCGCGTGCATCCCGCGCAGCGTGTCCTGATCCGCATAGTAATTGCCCTGTCCATGGGCCACGGCGACCTTGAGCACCTGGCCGCTCTGCGCTCCCGCAAGCCACGGTGAGGCGTTCGACTCAACGCGCACGTGGACCCACGCGCAACGAAACAAGATGTGTTGGTTGCGATGGAGCGCGCCCGGCAACAGCCCGGCCTCCGTCAACACCTGAAACCCGTTGCAGATGCCGAGCACCGGACGTCCAGCGCCCGCGAACCGTGCCACCTCGCGCATGACCGGCGAGAAGCGAGCGATCGCGCCACCGCGCAGGTAATCGCCGTGTGCGAATCCCCCCGGCAAAACGAGCGCATCGGCGGAAAGCAAATCCGTACTCTTGTGCCAGATCAGCTCCGGCTCGCAGCCCGGGATCTGTTCCAGGACGTGTATGCAGTCCATGTCCCCATTCGAGCCGGGAAAGGTGACAACCCCTACCTTCATCTCGCAGCCTCCTCGGGCGCGCCTACTTCGACGGTGTATGACTCGATCAGGGTGTTCGCGAGCAGGGCCTCGCACATCTGGTGGAGACGCTGCTCGGCTTGCTCGGCGTTATCGGCCTCGAGTCGCACGTCAATGTGCTTGCCCACACGCACTTGCTCGACCTCCGAGTACCCCATCGCGTGCAGGCCATCGAGCACGGCAAGTCCCTGAGGATCGTTCACGGACGCCTTCAATACAACCGTCACCCGGCCCAGCCACACACTCAAATTTGAAGCTCCTCTCCGGTAATGCGTCGGTACGCGTCCAGGTATCGCCGCCGGGTCGCCTCGACCACATGGGCGGGTAGTCCCGGCGGCGCCGACACGCGGTCCCAACCACTACCTGCGATCCAGTCCCGCACTGGTTGCTTGTCCAGACTGGGTGGCGCTTGGCCGGGGCGATACGTATCAGCGTGCCAGAACCGCGAGCTGTCGGGGGTCAAGGCCTCATCTATCAACGTCAAGGCACCATCAACGTAGCCGAACTCAAACTTGGTGTCGGCCAGCAGCATTCCCCGTGCTTCCGTATGGTCCCGTCCCGCCTCGTACAGGCGCACGCTGGCCCGTTCGAGAGATTTCGCCACGTCCGCGCCGAGTTCGTGGTGGAGTATCTTCTGGGATATGTTCTCGTCTTGGCCGGATTCGTTCTTCCGCGCAGGCGTGAACCGTGGCTGGGGTAGTCGCTCAGCCTCGCGCAGGCCCGATGGCATCGCTTCACCGGCAAGCGTTCCGTGCTTCGCATACTCGGCCCAGCCGCTGCCTGCGAGGTAGCCGCGCACGACGCACTCGTAATCAATCCGATTCGCCCGCCGGACAATCATCGCCCGGCCGTCGATCTCCGGCGCGACCCCGCGCAGAAGGCTGGGCCAGCCGTCCGTGCCGTCGCTCAGCAGGTGATTGGGAATGATATGGGCAAGCCGGCCAAACCAGTAGCTAGACAGCGCGGTGAGTACTTTGCCCTTATCGGGGATCAGGGTCGGCAAGACGCGGTCAAACACGCTGATACGATCCGTCGCGACGATCAGCAACTCCGTGCCGAGATCATACGTGTCGCGTACCTTTCCCCTATGCAGTAGCCGCAGCCCCGGCAACTCAGTATGTGCGACCGCGCTCACTCCGTCTCCAGCCCCATGCGCGCGTACCCGGCGGATACGTGGCGCAGGTGCGGCTCCAGACTGAAAGCCTCGGCAAGCCCTTCGTGCCCCAGCACCGTGGAGACACGTTCGTCGTCCGAAAGCAGCTGTCGGAAGTCGGCGCCCGTCTCCCAACTCCGCATCGCGTGGCCCTGGACCAGCTTGTATGCTTCCTGCCGGTCAAGCCCCGCATCGACCAAACTCAGCAGCACGCGCTGGGAATACACCATGCCATGCGTCAACTGGAGATTCTGGCGCATTTTATCGGGATAGACGCGCAGGCCGCGCAGGTTGTCGCTCATCAGGTGCAGCATGTAGTACAGCAACGTGCACGCACCTGGCAGCGTTATGCGTTCCGTACTGGAGTGACTTATGTCTCGCTCATGCCAAAGCGCCACGTTTTCGAGCCCTGTAGTCGCGTAGCCGCGCAGCATGCGTGCGAGCCCCACGACCCGCTCCATCTTCTCGGGGTTGCGCTTGTGCGGCATCGCAGAAGACCCTTGTTGCCGCTCACCGAACGGCTGCTCGGCCTCGCGGACCTCTGTCCGCTGCAGGTGCCGCACCTCCGTCGCATACTTCTCCAGACACGCACCGATCACCGCCAGCGTGTTGAGGAACTGGGCGTGCAGGTCCCGACCCAGCACCTGCGTCGCCACGAGTGCTGGCCGCAAACCGAGCACCGAGAGCGCGTGCTCCTCGATCTCCGGAGGGACATTGGCGTGCGTGCCGACAGCACCGGAGAGTTTCCCCGTCCGCAGTTCCTCGACCGAACTGCTCAGTCGCCGAAGATTGCGACGCGTCTCATCGAGCCAGACCAGCAGTTTGTATCCGAAGGTCGTCGGCTCGGCGTGCACGCCGTGGGTCCTGCCGATCGTGGGGGTGTCCTTGTAGCGCAGAGCAAGATCGACGAGAACGGTCTCGAGCCGCTCCAACTGCCCGCACAGCAACTCTCCAGCATCCACGAGAGTAAGCGACAGGGCGGTGTCCACCACGTCGGAACTGGTCAGCCCGAGATGAAGCCAGCGTTTCTCCGGCCCGACGCTTTCCCCGGCGGCGCGGAGAAACGCGATCACATCGTGATCCGTCTCGCGCTCGATCTCCGCCACGCGCTCGGCGCTTACAGTGGCCGGTCGCAACCGCTCCATGTCCTCGGACGGTATCGCACCCGTCACGGTCCACGCCTCACAGACCGCAAGCTCGACGCGCAGCCACTGCTCGTATCGGTACTGGTCAGACCACAGTCTGCCCATCTCAGGCAGAGTGTACCTCTCGATCACGTGCGCCCCTTCCTACGCCGCGATTATACCCAACGCCCGGCGTAGACGCAGCCCGCCCCTCGCGCTACACTGCACACCGTGACGCAACCCGCTCTTATCGACAGCCACTGTCACCTGAATGCTCCGCAGTTCGATGCCGACCGCGCGGCGGTGATCGAGCGGGCAGTGGACGCGGGCGTTCGGCTCCTGCTCGACGTGGGCACAGAGCCAGTCGAGTGGAACAGGAGCATCGGACTAGCACGGGCCGACACCAGGGTGCGCTGCATCCTCGGCCTCCATCCCAACAGCGCCAGGCTGTGGAGTACCGACGTCTCAAATCAGCTGGTCCACTTGCTCGCCTCCCCGCAGGTCGCGGCGCTCGGAGAGACCGGGCTCGATTACTACCGGCTGGGTGCGTCAGCCGAGCAGCAGCGCCAGGTCTTCATCGCTCACCTGGAGATCGCCAGACGGCTGGCGCTGCCGGTCGTGATCCACGCCCGAGAAGCATACGACGACATCCTCGAAGTCCTGGCGGAGCATGGACGGGGGACACGCGGTGTGCTCCACTCGTTCGCGGGGACTGTGGAGCACGCCGAGCGCGCCGTCGAGCTTGGATATAGCATCGGGATATCCGGCCCGGCGACATACCGGAGCGGTGCGAACGTTCGCGAGGTGGTCGCCGCAGTGCCACTCGACCGGCTACTAATCGAGACGGATAGCCCGTATCTGCCGCCGCACCCACATCGGGGCAAGCGCAACGAGCCCGCCCACGTTGCGCTTATCGCGGCAGCGGTGGCGGAGCAGCGCGGGCTGACCATCGAGGACGTTGCCCGCGCGACGAGCGAGAACGCGACGCTACTGTTCGGGTTGCCGTAGCCCAGACCGCCCGGCTCGCGATTCCAGACGCGTCACCGCAACCCGGCCGCAGGGTAGAGAAAGCTACCCCGCGACCAGGTTCAGCAGCTTGTCCGGCACCCACACGGTCTTTCGAATCGTTTTGCCCACGAGTGCCGCAGCGACGCGCTCGCTCTGCATCGCCCGCTCAGTCGCCGCCTCCTGCGAGACGCCCGAAGGCAGTTCCAGCCGCTCCCGCAGCTTGCTGTTCACCTGCACCACCAGCGTCACGGTTGACTCCACGAGCGCGGCGGGATCGAACGTCGGCCAACTCTGTGTGTGGACGCTGTACTCCCTGCCCAGGCGTGACCATAGCTCCTCTGCGGTGTACGGGGCGATGGGGGCCAGTAACAGCGTCAGGTGCTCCAGCGACGCTTGCAACTGCTCCGCGGTCATCTCCTGGCGTACCGAGCCGATCCAGTTCGACAGCTCCATCAATGCTGCGATGGCCGTGTGGTAGCGCAAGTCTTCCAGCCCCCGGCTCACCCGCTCGATCGTGCGGTGCAGGGTCTGCATCTCGACGCCCTGGCCGTGGCCGTATTCCGCGCGGCTATCTACCAGTCCGTACACCCGGCCCAGGAAGCGCGCCACACCCTGCACGGCGTTCACGTTGAACTCATTGTCGTCCTCATACGGCCCCATGAACAGCAGGTACGCGCGGAACGCGTCCGTGCCGTACTTGTCCATGTACTCGTCCGGGTTCACGACATTGCCCCGCGACTTGCTCATCTTCGCGCCGTCTTTTGTGACCATCCCGTGCAAACGCAGCCGCTGGAACGGCTCCTCGAACGAGAGATGCCCCAGGTCGTGCAGCACCTTCGTTACGAACCGCGAGTACAGGTGGTGCAGGACGATGTGTTCCTTCCCGCCCATGTACGAGTCGACCGGGAGCCATTGCTGAGTCGTTTGCGGATCGAACGGCCGGTCATCGAACGCAGTCGACGGGTAGCGCAGGTAATACCACGAAGAGTCCAGGAACGTATCGGAGACGTCCGTCTCGCGCGTGGCTGGACCGCCGCACTGTGAACAATCGGTCTTATAGAATTCCTCGACAGTGGCCAGCGGGGACTTCCCGGTACCGGTCGGGCGGAAGTTCTCGACCTCGGGCAGCAGCACGGGTAGCTGCTCCTCCGGCACCGGCACCTCGCCGCACGCGTCGCAGTACAGGATCGGAATCGGTGGGCCCCAGTAGCGTTGCCGCGAGATCAGCCAGTCGCGCAGGCGGTACGTGACGGTTGCCTGCGCCCTGCCCTGCTCTTCCAGCCACGCCGTGATCGCGCGCTTCCCCTCGTCGCTCGCCATGCCATCGAACTGAGCGCTGTTCTTCAGCGGACCGGAACCGGTGTACGCCTGCTGTTGCACGCCCTCGGCGGACTCCACGACCTCGTCGATCCGCAGCCCAAACCTGCGCGCGAACTCGTGGTCCCGCTCGTCGTGGCCGGGCACGGCCATGATGGCTCCCGTGCCGTACGTCAGCAACACGTAGTCAGCGATCCAGATGGGTACGCGCTCATTCGTCGCGGGGTTCACGGCGTACGCGCCGGTGAACGCTCCGGACTTCTCCTTGTCCAGCGCCAGTCGCTCGATCTCCTTCTTGAGCGTTGTCGCGGTCTGGTATTGCTGGACGACGGTGCTCTGCTCCGGGGTCGTGATGCGCTCGACTAGGGGGTGCTCCGGCGCCAGCACGACGTAGGTTGCGCCGAACACGGTGTCGGGGCGGGTGGTGAAGACGGGAATAGGCTCCCCACTCCCCTCCACCGCGAAGATCAGCTCTGCGCCCTCACTCCTGCCGATCCAGTTGCGCTGCAGGGTCTTGGACATCTCCGGCCAGTCCAGGTTGTCCAGCCCACTCAACAGCCGATCGGCGTACTCCGTGATCTTGAAGAACCACTGCGTCATCTCACGCTGCACGACTTCGGTGTCGCAGCGCTCACAGCGGCCGTTGATGACCTGCTCGTTGGCCAGCACCGTCAGGTCTTTCGGACACCAGTTGACCGGGGCGTTCTTGCGCACCGCCAGGCCCGCCTTGTACATCTGCAGGAAGAGCCACTGAGTCCAGCGGTAGTAGTTCGGGTGACTGGTATCCACGGCGTGCGACCAGTCCCACATGCAGCCGAGGCGGCTCATCTGCTCGTCGCGATAGCGGGCAACGGTCTGCCGGGTCAGGATCATCGGATTGATGCCGACCTTCAGCGCGTAGTTCTCGGAGTGGATGCCGAAGGCGTCGAAGCCCATTGGCTGGAACACGTTCTTGCCCTGCATCCGCTTAAAGCGGCCATTGGTGTCTGCGCCGCTGTAAGTATACGCGTGTCCAACGTGTAGCCCTTCCGCGGAGGGATACGGGAACTCCATCAGGTTGTAATACTTGGGTGCTTGTGCGATGAAGTCAGTCGTGTACAGGCCAGACTCGGCCCATCGCTGCAACCACTGCTGCTCGATCGCGTGCGGGTCGAAGCGCTCGTCGGCGCGGGCGCCCGGCTCAACCGTCTGAACCATCGTCATGTCTCCTTAAAGCAAAAAGCCCCTCCGTCCTTGTTGAGGACGAAAGGGAGCCCTTCCGCGGTACCACCTCGATTGGCCGGGTGTCTCCGGCCCGCTCTATGACCTGCTAGCGGGGGTCAGCCGGTTCGGCTCGCGGGCGAGTTCGGCGCTTTGGCCCCCCGATCGGCCGTGCGCGGGACTTTCACCACCGTCCCACTCTCTGCAAGGGCGCGCCTACTACTCCCGGTCAGTGCCAGTTGTTGCATGCAGTATAGCGCACCCAGCACGGCACTTCAACGAGCAGCGATGGTGCAGTGCGTCCAAAACGACAAAGGCTCGATGGATCGAGCCCCGGTGCGGGTGGAGGTTTGGGAAACCATATCTTCACTTCCTCAGTCCAGTCGAACTCAGGGTACATGTCACTCGCCGAACACAAGAGAGGCGCTGCCTTGACAGCATTACCGCTGATGCTTCATGCACAGCACACGACCACCGAACCTACCTGCGTGTGAGACACAGTAGTCTCGTACCCTATCTGACACCCTCATTCCGCACACGGCACATGTGTCGCGAGCTGATGCGTTCCAAGGTGCTGGGTTGTGCTTCACGGTTTTCAGTCTCTGTGGCCCTTCATGTCGCCTCTGAGCGAGTAGTTCCCTAGTCAGTCGCTGTCTGTCCCACAGTTCGACCCTGGAGTCTCGCGCCTGCTCCACCGCTGGCCGGGTGAACACGCTGTTTGTGACGACCATGGCCTTCGTACAATCGTACGAGTCCTTGGAGGCGACGACCGCACGAACCGCATCTACATGAACAGGGCCGCTCCACCGCTTGGCCTGCACGGCGGTCCGCTCACCGGCCCTAGTGAGGATGAGGTCCGCGCCCTTGTCGAATGTCCGTGTAAGATCTGCTCTGTAACCTTTGCTCTTGAAGAACACGCGCAGAAACTGCTCGAACTCAGTGCCGCTCATCCGGTCAATGTCGCGAATGCCTGAGCGCAGCAGACGCCGCTTGCGGTATACCACAAGCATCCCCACCACGACGAACGTGGCTGCGCAGAAGAGCCACAAGGGCCACAACGCGAACACTAATTGCCATATCAGCGGCGCCATTACAGCTCCCCTCTATTCCTCGGATCGCAGGTAGGCTCCTACCAAAGTTACTGCTGGACACCGGAACGACTTCATCGGCCGGATTATACAATGACAGGGATTGTGCTTATACTGGCGCTACTTCTACCCACACCTCCCTAAAGGAGACGATTCTTGGCCGCGATATGGCATAACGATGGCTCTGGCTGGCACTCCATGGCACCAAGCGGCTTTCCCGATGAGGCGGCGCTCCACACGCTGATTGAGGATGCACCGCAAATCTTGCCGCTGGCTGGTACTCCGATACTGGCAGTAGTGGGTCGGGAAGTCTCGCTGCCGAGCGGGTATGCCGACCTGATTGCCCTTGAGCCGACCGGTCGCCTGGCAATCATCGAAGTCAAGCTGGCAAGGAACGCCGAGTCGCGTCGCGCCATCATCGCGCAAGTGCTAACCTATGCCGCCGACCTGCACGGGATGGATGCAACTGCCCTCGAGCGGGATGTTCTCGCTAGCCATCTGCGCAAGCGCGGCTACGAGAGCTTGGCTGAGGCGATGGCGGCGAACGACCAGACCGGGGCATTCGATGCGATTTCCTTCTCGACAGGTCTGGACGAGAACTTGAGCCAGGGCCGCTTTCGCCTTATACTCGTCCTGGATTCGGCACCACCGGAACTGGTGCGACTTGTGGGTTACTTTGCCAGCATCACAGACAAACTGCTGGTCGATCTAATCGCGGTCTCCGCGTACACTGTGAACGGCTCCCAGGTCCTGGTGCCGCAACGCGTCGACCCCGAACGTCTGGCCACGGAGGCTGAGCCGACTCCCACGCCACCGAAGGCGACCGGCCGGGTGGCCGACGGTGCGGAGGACTTCCTGGCGACCATCGATTGCGTCCCCGACGACCAACAACCTGACCTGCGGCGCCTCCACGACTGGGCAGTGGCACTTGAGCGCGATGGCCTGGTCAAGCTCATCATGTACCACGGGAAGGACCAGTGGACACTCTTACCGAGATTCCAACCCGAGAACGTCGGGCTAGTCACCATCTGGAACAGCGATGGAGCGCGTCTGCAACTGTGGCGCAGCGTCTTCGAGCGACGCGCGCCGCGTAGTCTACCACACGTCGAGCGGCTCATCACGCCCGTTAGGGTCGGACAGGGGAGCTATGCACCAATGCTCAGTGACGCGTTACTGGAGGCGCTTACGGTGGCCTACCGAGAGGCAGTGTCGGAATAGATAAAGGATATGAGACACTAGAATTTGGAAAATCTACCTAAAGCCGTCCGTGGCAAGTCCGAGTTACAGACGCCAGATGAGACTGACACATGCCGGACCGGGGCCGGGCACCCACCACCGATTACACTCGGCACTACTACAACCCCAACAACCTTCTGGCTGCCTTCTGGTCGGACCGTGGCCGTGTCCACGCAGAGCCTCCGTTTCGAGCCGTGGGTCGGCCAGCCTATTGCCGACACCTACGGGGGCAAAGCGCTTGTAAATGCCGGTGGGAAGCCAATGTTCGCGGAACTAGCGGTTCTCCAGCTATTACAGAAGCAGGGGTAGGATGGTCGATGGGTCGATACCTATCGCGCCAAGTTCCGGACTGACTGGCCCGGCGTTTGTCCCCTTTTATCTCGGCAACAGGCCTTGTTCGACCAGATCGTCACCGCTAACGGCGGCCGCAAGGGCTGTTGGGATGTATTCGCTTGGAAGAGTGACAGAATCGTGTTCGTGGAATATAAGAGGATGGGCAACGATAGGATACGCGACTCCCAAGTTGGCTGGCTCGGTGCTGCCCTAGCTGCCCTAGCTGCTGGTATATCTGCTGACTCCTTTCTAATTACCGAGTGGAACCTGTGAGGTTTAGGTGCGGTGCCCCTTGATACGTCGAGAAGCACCGAGTGAATTCATCAAGGCTCCGCCATAAGCGAACGATTTAGCCGCGACTTGCGTGTTGACCAGCACACATACCTCGTGGGGAGCCACAAGAGCGCCGAGAATGAGACAGAAGTGCAGTAGAGGACCGCTCAAAGTGCCGTCACGTCGCGTTGGAAAAGCATGAACAGGGCTGATGGTTAGATACACATCGAGCCATCTGAACCACCTTTAGGTCGCCCGATATGCCGAGTATTTCACGGGGATGGAGTTCACCTCTTTCGGCCTCGGCGTCTTCATGGCCGAGGTGGCTGATAAGTGCGTTGACTTCGTACTCCGGAAGGGCAAAAACCACTACGACGACGTGCAGGTCAAGTCCTTTCGGGGCCCGGCCTACGTTTTCTTCCGCAAGGATAAGTTCGGACTGCGGGCGGCCTTGGGCATTTGTTCGCGTGTCATTTGATGATCTGATCCTTCGGAGACGAAAAAAACGGACTCCCGTGAAGTGTCAACTCCCGAAAGTCCGCATTGTGCCTCGGTGCGGGTGGAGGTGAGGGGATTCGAACCCCTGACCTCTACAGTGCGATTGTAGCGCTCTCCCAGCTGAGCTACACCCCCGCTAGCACCGATTATAGGCCGCAACACGGCTTGTTGTAAAGGCAAACGCCCAGCAGTGGCCAGGGTTCCGTATCCCTCACCTCCACCCGCACCGAGGCTCCATTGCCTTATATTGCCTTATCCCAGCAGCGCCGCGAGCGCGTTCGCCGCTTCCCTGTCGGCGCTTGGCATCGAGTGCGCATAGATGTCCAGCGTGGTCGACACCCTCGAATGCCCCGCTCGCTGCGACGCCGTGGTGATTGGTACCCCCGAGGAGAGCATCAGCGATATCGCGCTGTGTCGCAGGTCATGCAGCCTCACCCTCGGAAGTCCGGCCCTAACGAGCAGGCGCTTGAAGCTGTCCTGAACGCAGCGCTGAGTGAGGGGCGAGCCGGGCGCGGTTGTGCTGGTCTTCGAGTGCCCCTCAACGCCGGTACAGAACATCAGGTCGAGGTCCGTCCAGTCGACGGCTGCGAGTCGCTGCTCCGCCTGGCGTGCCTTGTGGACCCGCAAGGCGTCTAGGGCTGGTGATGGGAGGGTGATGGTTCGCCGCCCTCTGCTGGTCTTCGGCTCCCCGAACGACTTGGACCGGGTCAGGTTGCGTGTGATGCGGATGGTGCCCCTGTTCAGGTCGAGGTCGCTCCATCGGAGTGCCAGCAGCTCGCCGATTCGCATGCCACCGTAAAGCAGCAGCGTCCACAGCGCTTCATAGAACGTTCCTTTGCTGGCGGCAATCAGAGCCTTGCACTGAGAGGCATCCAGACACTGCATCTCGGGCTTCGGAGCAGATGGCAGGTCCATCCCCCTGCACACATCGCGCACAATGAGCTCGTCCTTGAGGGCATCTCCCAGAGCGCTCGACAGCACGGCATGGACTCTATGCACGGTGGAAGGCTTGAGTCCCTTGCTGCCGAGACTCGCATAGAGGCTGCGCAGGTGCGCCCTGTTGAGCTGGGAAAGCTTGATATTCGCCAGTACAGGCAGGAGATGTACCCTGATGATGAGTTGATAGCTCTTGAGCGTTTCCACCCTCAGCCGCACCGGGGCGATATCCCGACTCCACACCTCCAGATACTCGCCGACTGTGAGCTTATCCTCACGGACCAGCAGCCCCCGGTCGGCGTCCACCAGCATCTTCCTGAGCGCCGCCTCGGCCTCCCGCTTGGTGCCACATGTTGCGCTCCTCCTCCTGCCTGCTATGGTTGCCCTCGCCACCCAATTTCCGCTATCGGCTTGCCAGACCGTGCCACTCCCCTTCGTCCTCCGCCTCTCACTGGCCATGACTATTCCTTTCGCTGCTTGCGGCTCGTTCTGCGCTACCACGGCTCGACGGCGCGGTCGTCGAGGACATACACTGCGGCTTCGCGCCGGTCAGGAGTCATCTCGTGATACTCGGCGGCCTCCTGCGCCTCCCACTGCGACGCCTGCCACTCTGCGAAGTCGTACCGCGCCTGCTCCCGCTTCCAGTAAGCCTCCTCATTGACCTTGTCCTGCTCGCTTACCACTGGGAACTCTGCAACCGTCATTGTTATCATCTCACTACTCAACTATCTATATCTTATCTTCTATATCTCAGTATACTACATTCACGGGTTCCCGTCAAGGTAATATAGATAGCTGGGTATAGTAATTTTGAGTAGGAGAAAGCTATAGTGGTGCGGCTCAGAGTGAGGGAGGTTGCGGAAGAGAAGGGAGTCGGTATCTCCAAGCTGCAACGGCAGGCAGACCTCGCGTACCGAACCGTTCACAGGCTCTGGCACGAGCCCGACTACGACGTGGGTGTGAGAACGCTGGAGAAGGTCGCGAGGGTGCTGGGCGTGAGTGTATGTGACCTGCTTGACGAGAGCGGTGAAGTTGCGGAATAAGCGCGAACCACTGAGCGGCGCGGGACAGCAGCAACATTGAAGCTCGGTGGTAATTCGGCTATCCGTGCAGGGACGGTCAGGAAGTAAAACATCACGGCGGTCGCCAAGCATCCAGTTCTGCTGCTACCCACCCTCCACTGCTCGCAAAAAAGTTAGACAGAAAGTACCACTGTCCACACACCACGTTGTTTCTGTGATTGTGTAAAGTGCACATCGGAAAGGGTATGGCGTGCAGCCGCATCGGACTTGCTATGCCGCTCAGCAGGGAGACTGGCAATGAAAGTAACCGGCATTCTCAATGCGGTACTGCAACTGTTCCAACTTGCGCCGATGCTTTTCCAGGCGGCTGCCTGGAAGAGAAATCCACAAGTCCTTCTGCTCGTCACGGCTGTGCTTGTGCTGCTGCTTGCGCCGGTTACTATCGTGACGGTATTGGTTGTTGCGGAGCTCCCGCATCTACTATTGCTGCCCATTGTCGGCCTAGCCCTTTTCGTGGCGGACTGCGTGCGAAGTGGCCCCAATCAGCGGACGCTAACAGCCTCCAGACGACGGCAGCAACGATGGGCCACGGGAATGCTGGTAGTCCTCTCTCTCCTCTGGCTCTATTCGAACCTTTGGTTAGTCCTAACCATCGCCGTCTGTCTGCTAGTAGTCTT
>JADDPA010000079.1 GCA_016782125.1 Thermobaculum sp. | reverse complement strand
GCCTGACTATTTACCCTCGGCCGCTATAATAGGGCAGGAGGCACAAGACCTTGCCCAGCCGGTTCGATCCTGAAAGCTTTCTGATAGCACTGGTGCTCGCCGTCATCGCGATTTCGATCCACGAGTTCGCGCATGCTATCACCGCCGATTCGTTGGGCGACTCAACAGCGCGCAACCAGGGTCGCATTACGCTGAACCCGCTGGCTCACTTCGATCCGCTTGGCTTTCTTATGCTCTGCCTGCTCGCGGCTGGCTTCTTCGGTTTCGCGTGGGGCAGGCCTGTGCCAGTCAACCCGTATGCTCTGCGCGGCGGTAGGCGCGGAATGGCGCTTGTGGCAATCGCGGGTCCGCTATCGAACCTGATGCAGGCGGCCATCGCTATGGCATTGCTGCGTGCACTAGGTGGCAGCGCCGACCCGAGTCTAGTCTCCCTTGTCATTGCGTATGTTCAGTTGAACGTACTCCTCGCCGCATTCAACATGATTCCAGTCCCGCCACTGGACGGTTACAACGTATTAATGGGACTGGTCAGTAACTTCTGGGTACAGCGCCTCGAGCCGTTACGTCAGCAGGGACCTGTCCTCCTGCTCCTCTTGGTCTTTGTTGGTGGTAGTTTAATTTACCCGGTCACCGTGTGGCCCGTGCGTGATCTGTTCTTGGAGATCGTCGGTGCGTCGGCAGTCAGGTAGGGATGGACCCCTTGTACCGGCTGTCCCAGCTTCGCTCGTCCCTCGGCGCACGACTGAGTTTGGCGGAGCGTGAGTGGGTGGATCACACCCTCTTCGAAGCCGAGCGACCGTTCTTCCACCGGATGCCAAGGCGCGACCAGGTACATTGCGTCCGGGTCGCCCGTGAGGTGCGGGACCGCGGCGGCGGCGAGCACCTCGTGCGGGTGGCGCTGCTCCACGACTGCGGCAAGACGATGCCGCCGCATAAGGTGCCGCTGCTGTACCGTGGCGGGGTGGTGTTGCTTGCCGCGCTCAGCCCGGCACTCCTGCACCGGCTCGCGCGTCCTTGGGGTCCGCTCTGGCCGGTGTATCTGAGCGTCCACCACCCGGAGCTTGGCGCCCGCGCGCTGCACCAAGCCGGCGTTGACCCGGCGATCGTCGAGTTGGTCCGCCGGCATCAGGAAGTTTCCACCGATCTCGAGTTGAGCGTCCTGCAGGCGGCGGATGCTCGTCACTAGGGGGAACGGTTGAGCGGTCGCCAGCCGACTCCTGCGGCATATCGTGTGGAGCAGTCGGGGTTCGAGGGGCCGCTTGATGTGCTGCTGCAATTGGTGGAACGCAACAGCCTGCCAATCACGGAAGTGTCGCTGGCCCAGGTAACCGACGGATACCTGCGTCGGGTAGAGCAATTGCAGGTGCCGCCCGAGGAGATGTCCTACTTCCTCGTCATCGCGTCGCGGTTGCTGCTGATTAAGAGTCGGTACCTGCTTCCTCGAGCCGAGACGGAGACGCCCGACCCGAGCGCGGAGGAACTGGCCAACCAGTTGCGGACCTATCAGAGGTACCGCCTGGCCGCTGCGGTCCTGCGCGAACGTGAGGGCCAGTCGTGCTATCCCCAGTTACTGCCGCCGCCAGTGCCGGAGCCGACCGTTACGCCGACGTCCTTGCCGCTCGCCGCCCTACAGCGCGCCCTGCGGCGCTCGCTGGCGCGGCGGGTGCTCCTGCCCGAGGGGCCGCCGGTTGCCGGTGTCCGCCTGCGCCTCTCCGATGTGGTGTCACGCGGCGAGCAGTTGCTGCGCCGGGAGGGAAAGGTCAGTCTGCAACAACTCGCGGGCCACGAGGCGGGCAGACCGGAGACGGTGGTTGCTTTTCTCGCCGCGCTGGACCTGGTGCGCCGCCGCAAGGCACGGGCGGTGCAGGACGGTCTGTTCGCCCCAGTATTCCTGTACCTTGCCGAGGAAACCGGAGGGTGAGTGCGCAACTTGCCGTGATGATCGAGGCGCTGTTGTTCGCCGCGGGCCGGCCGGTTACACCTGCGGAGGTTGCTTCGGCGCTGGAGGTGCCGCGAGAGGAAGTCCTTGGCGCGCTGTGCACGCTCCGAGAGACGCTGAGCGATCGAGGGGTTCGGGTCCACGAGCACGCTGGTGAGTGGCAGCTCGTGTCCGCTCCTTCAGCTGCGCGGGCGGTGGAGCGACTCGCCGGGCTCCCCACGCCACAGCGTCTCTCTCCTGCCTCGCTGGAAACCCTCTCGATCGTGGCCTACCAGCAGCCTGTCACCCGGGCGCAGGTGGAGGCGGTGCGGGGGGTGGATTGCTCCGGGGTGCTGGCGAACCTGTCGTCGCGAGGTCTGATTGAGGAAGTTGGCCGCTCCGAGGCGCCGGGGAAGCCGATCCTGTATGGGACGGGCTTCGAGTTCCTGCGTCTCTTCGGCCTGGAGACCTTGGACCGATTGCCACCGCTCCCCGAGCTGGAGGACATCCCGCCAGCCAGCTGACTCCTGCCCTTCCAGGGCTTATCGTTTACCCGCCCGGCGCTTCGCGGAGCGTAAGCGTGCAATGGCGTCATCTTCTTGTGCCTCATCCGGCGTGGGAGCGAGGGGCTCCGTCACGGGGGCCACCTCGGTGACGGTGGAACGCGCGATCTCGCCACTCGCACGCGGCATGACGGGGGTTGGTACTTGTGTGGGTATCGATCGAGGACGTGGGATCGTCGTTGGAATGGGGAGAGTGCCGAGTTTCAGTCGCCGGACGGCCACCTCGATGGGTAGGAGGAGCAGCGCGATCAGCATCAGCGGCCACGTGAGGGAGCGCGTACTCAACACCGCCGCGAGGTCGTGGCTCCAAGCCTCGTCCGGCGATCCGATCTCTCGTCCACTGGTGATTCGGGCAACATTCGCGAGCGCCGCTTTGTTCGGTCCGAGGGCACGATACTCCGGTGAGTACCCGACCGCGAACCCCGTCGTCGGCGCTTGCGTCACCTGGTCGGCGCCCGCGAGCGAGACGGAGGTGATGTACGACCCGGGCTCGCTCGCGGGAACCTTCGCCTCGTAGCGGCCGGGCGCGGTCTGCGCCAGGGGCGTCTCCGTCATCTTCCCGCTCGGTGACACGACCCCAACGGTCGCCCGGGCACCGTTCAGATACGCACCGTCCGGGCGTAGGGCGTCCACCTCCACCACCGCCTCACCGTTCGCGTATTCGATCTGCACCTGCACGTTCTCTGAGGGACGGGCGAGCACCCAGCCGACGGACTGCGACCATAGGCGCGCATACTCCTGCGTACCGATCCAGTTCTGTGACCAGCGTGCCTTGGCGTCGGAGGTCCAAGCAACGGAGCGGCCGAGGCCGTACTGCCACTGGGCGAGCACGGGGTCGCGCTCGGCGGATGACAGCGGTACGGCAGCGGTGGATTTCGGTGTGGTGCCTACATATCCCAGCAAGCTTGGCACACTCGTCAGCCCTTTGAGCACCGGACTCGGCGCGGTGATCGTGGGCACGAATTCCTTCTCCTGGATGTACCTGCGGAGCCGGGTCTTCGTCTCTTTGACGAAGATCTTCGGGATGTCGGCATTAGCGTTCGCGACATAGAACGTGCCATTTCCCTTCTGCGCGACCGAGCGGAGCAGTTCCGGCGAGCCACCGGCCGCGGAGACTGTGCTCACGGTGATTCCATTCGCGCGCGCCTCGCCGAGCAGCTTGTCGTAGTCGCCGACGTTGCTCCAGCCGTCCGTGAGCAGGATCACGTGCTTGATGCTGGCCTTGCTCTTCTTCAGGCTCTCGATCCCCTCCGCGAGCCCGCCGTAGATGTTCGTGCCACCCCCGCCCTGGATGCCGGCGATCCGGTTGCTGACGTCGCCCTTATCGGTTAGGGGCGCCGTGCGCACCACCCACCGCGCGGCCGTGTCGAACGCGACCACGCCGAACTCGTCGTCCGGCCCGAGAAGCTCCGTACTCTGGATTGCCGCGGCCTTTGCAACATCGACCTTTGGCGCAGAGCCGGGTGCCTGAAAGGAGCCGTCCGGTCCCTCCCCGGTGTGTGACGCGGCCATGCTGCCCGACTTGTCGATCACCATGACCATCGCGACCGCCGGATCCTCCTTTTTGTTCTTGAGGCGGGAATCGAGCGGGAGAGTCGCCTCCAGAGGGGAGTCGAAGTAGTTGCCGAGTGCGTACGAGTCCTCCCCACCGACCGCGACGAGCCCCCTGCCGAGGTCGCGCACGTACGTCTGCAGGAGCTTTCCCTGATCCGGGAGCGCGGTGAGTGGCACGTCTACCAGCACCACTGCCGAGTACTCGCTGAGCGCCGTGAGGCTTGTCGGCAGGGCGGAGATGTTCACGAGTGTGGCGTCCAGGTCCGTAGCCTTCAGTGCCGCCACGAGATTGCGTCCCTCACCCGCCTCGCCTTCCGCGACAAGCACGCGCGGCGGCGATTCGACGTACGTGAAGCCGTCGCCCTGATTGTTCTGAGCCACGGTATCGCCACCCGCGATCACGCGTGCCTGCCAGCGCCGGAAGCCGCGAGGCTGCTTCCCGACCGCCACGAAGTAGGCGTTCGTGCCGGGCTTGAGCTCGACGGGCCGCTGGGCGATCACCCGGCCGCCACCGAGGACTTCCAGGGTGCCGGTGCGCGCCTCCGTACTGTGGACCGTAACCTCGATCTCGAAGTTCTCCCCGGCCCGCACTCTCGGCGGAGCCTGCACCGACTCGACGAGCACATCACCCTGGCGCTCGGCAGCGAGCGTGTGGGTCTGAATCTGCACGCCCGCCGTCTCCGCGAGCCGTGCCGCCTCTTCCATATCGCCCGCGTTGTTGTTCCCATCGCTGACGAGCACGATGCGTTTCTGCGTTCCTTCCGGGAAGAGCGCGATCGCGAGCCGTATCGCCGCGGGGATATCGGTCGCGGTCGCATCGGGCCGCGACAGCACCTGTGAGAAGTCATTCGGTACCCCGACGTCCTGCTCCACAAGCGGTTCCTTGCCGAAGATCACGAGCCCGGCCCGGTCCGCACCGCCTGCCGCCCCGTAGGCATCGCGCACCCAGTCGACGGCATCTGCCCGCCCCGGGGCACCGAGGCTGTCGGAGGCGTCGACGAGAAACACCACCGAGAGATCCCGCTCCGGCAGAGCGAGCCCCGTGCCCGCGAGCGCGAGAATCAGCAGCACCACCGCGAGCGAGCGCAGCCCGATGATGAGCCCGGATCGTCTCGTCCGAGGAAGCGCACGCACGCCGAGCCATATCAGCAGTGGCACCAGGAGCAGGAGTAGCAGCGCTCGCGGCTCCGAGAAGAACAGCCTCATGCCACGCTCCTTCGGCCCGGGATGCTGCGCACCTGTGAGCGCCCGAAGAGCCACCACTCGACCAGGAGTACGACGAGCGCGAACGCCGCGAGCGGCCACCAACGTTCCGACCCGGGCGCTTGCTGCGGCGCTGCTGCGGCGGCGCTGCCGCTCGTTGCCAGCGGTGCGCCATCGCGTGCCATGATGCGTGACTCGTTTTCGCTGCCGGCGTTCACCGCAAAGCGGGTGAGGATCTTGTCGCCAGCGCCTCGTACCTCGTATACGCCCGGCACGACGGTGGACGCATACGCCGCTGTCCCTGACTCAAGCGTGGATCTTTGGCCATCTGGCGCGACGACCGTGCGCTGGCTGGCGGGTTCGGGCATTTGGACGGTCTCCCCCGGCTGGTAGGAGCCGGTGCCAGCGGCGGATGGCGGTTGAAGGTGGCGCATGAGGTTGTCGATGAGCACGGGGAACGCGACCTGTAACGGCAGATCGGAATTCTCAGGCGTGAAGGCGAGCGCGACTACCTTGCGGCCACCATTCTCCCCCGCAACCAGCAGGGGCACTTTGCCCCAGGCGGCGAGTGTTTCCATCCAGTCGGGCGGAGCGAGTCGGCTCGCGGTTGCGACGCTCGTGCTGCGGAGGTCCACGAAGCGCAGGAGCAGGTCGTCCGTGTTCTGACTCGTCACCGTTAGGCCCTTCAACGTCCCGGTCACGGGAAGCAACGAACTGTTCATGGGGCCGAGGAGCATCAGGTTTCCATTTGGCGGCAGCTGTGCGGGCAGCGCACCGTTGATGATGTACACATCGTAGCCAGCCTCGACCGCCGTGCCGGGCTTTGCCTTGAACACGTTCACGTTCGGCAGCAGGGAGAGTGCCCGCTCCAGGAACCGGCTCTCTGCGCCGTAGAGCAAGACGCGCGTGGGCGCGGCCTGCGTGTTCACGTGCCACGCCACGTCATCGGCGGCGAGTGCGTCCCTCCCGTCCAGCTTTGCCTGCACGACCGCGCCCGGTGGCAGGTCGTTTACCTCCACGCCGGTGGAGCCGTCCGCTGGCAGTTGGAGCGTGCGGGCGTCGACGAGCCTGCCGTCCACGGAGAGCGAGAGCGTGGCGGTGCGGGCCGGTCCATAGTTGCCGACGGACGCCCACAGCTGCCGACCACCGGCGCCCTCGCGCGTGGCGAGTCCGAGGATCCCCGCGTTCGTGCCCTCGCCGTACACTGCGTCGAAGCGAACGGGATACGGCACGCTTGATGGTGGTATCGCGACCGGTCCACCATCGCCCACCAGCAGGATCGTCGGGTCCTTGAGTCTGCCCGCGACGGAGCGCGCAAGGATCGCGGCATCGCGCAGGTTCGCTTCGCCGTGTGCGGTGCCGGGTTCCCTGAGGGCACGGGAGACGGCCGCATGGTCCGTCGTCGGGCCCGCTAGCAGGCGCGGGGTGGCGCCGGCGGTGAGGAGCGCGATTCGGCTCCCAAGCCCGGCATTGCGCGCTATCTCATCCACCCGGTCCTTTGCCTGCTCGAAGCGGCTGGGTGAGAGGTCCGTCGCGGCCATGCTCGCCGAGGTGTCCAGTACCAGGACAAGGTCGCCGCCGGGGGCGACATCGGAATGCAAGAGTGGTCGTGCGAGCGCCAGGACGAGCAGCGCCAGGATGAGGAGTTGCAACAGCAGGAGCAGGTTGCGCCGCAGCTTCTGCCATGGCGCGTTCGCCTGGACCTCTTCCAGTGCCTGCCGCCAGAGGAACGTACTCGACACGACGAGTTCCTCGCGCCGCGGCTTCAGGAGGTACAGCAGCACCAGCGGCACGGCGAGCAAGCCGAGGCTCAGCGCCAGCGGCGCGGCGAAACCCATCAGGAGACCAGCACCTTCGCCTTGCGGAGCCTGCTGAAGAGGAAGTCTTCCACGTCCTCCTCGGCGCGCACGAGGCAGTAGGTTGCGTTGATCGAGGCGCAATCCCGCCGGACCTCCGCGAGCCAGGCCTCAAGCCGGCGCTCATACGCGTCGAGTGCGACCGCGTCGAGCGTCACGGCTTGCTTTCCGCGGCTTTCGGCGTCGATGAGCTCGAGGTCCCCCGCGAACGTCGGTTCCAGTTCCTCAGTAGAGAGCAGGTGGAGCACGGTGATCTCGTGGCCGCGGCCGCCCAATGCCCGCAGCCCGGCGCGAATGCCCTCCGGGTCCATCAGGTCGGAGATTAGCAGGAGCAGACCGGGCGCGCCAGCGCGGCTCGCGTACTCTCGCAGAGAACGGTTGAGCACGGCGACCCCGTTCGGCCGAAGTCCACCGAGGAAC
>JADDPA010000119.1:2678-7514 GCA_016782125.1 Thermobaculum sp. | reverse complement strand
ATCGAAAGTCAGCAAGACCCAGCGTTGACGTAGCGAAGCTTGAATCCGTCCTTGGCTGTACGTGCGTACAATTCTTATACCGACCTGCGCACGGCCTGACCCACCGAATTACTGTACCGGCCGAGCGCGGCGGGCATTGGACAACAGTCTACCCGCTTGGGCACCGTGCGCCATATTGGGAGCCTTTTCCCTGGGCCAAAGCTTGCGAGCGTGGGGCGCAGGTGCCAAAATCGATCGATGATCCACTGAATCATCCCGCGACGAGTGTATGGAGATGTCTGTGGCGGAAGTAGAGTACAGTTTCACGCGGGACCGAGAAGAGGCCCGGACGCTCGAACGGCATCTGAACCCACTGCCACGCTCCGTCATTCGGCGCAATGTGTACATCCTGCTAGATGGCGAGTGGCGGTTCGAGCTCGACCCCGATGATCGGGGACTGACCGAATGCTGGTACCTCGGGCGCCATTTTCCGGGGACGGCGGTCTGGCCCGGCTCTATAGAAGAGCACCTGGAGGAGGCGCGCGGAGCGGCGCGCGGGAGCAGCACGTGGCACGATACCGTGGTTGCCTGGTACGAGCGCGACTTCGCGGTGCCCAGTCGGTGGACCGACGCGCCCGACCGCCTCGCACAGGTCACGTTCGGCGCGTGCGGGTACGAGACGCGTGTCTGGCTGAACGGTCACCCGCTCCGAACCGTAGAGGGCGAGGATGTCCACGTCGGGGAGTATACGTCGTTCTCGTACGAGCTGCCACCCAAGTACCTGAAGCCCGTCAACCGCCTCACCGTGCGGATCGCGGACTCACTCGACGCCGAGATCCCGCGCGGGAAGCAGGAGTCCCGGGTATACAAGCGCGGCGGTATCTGGTACCAGACCTACACCGGCGCGGTGCGATCCGTCTGGCTTGAGCCCGTGGAACGCAACCGCCTCCGGTCCCGCCTCGGCCTCATCTCCACGATCGAAGACAACCTTGTGGAGTTCAACCTCACCACGCGCGTGCACGACGCCGGCTTGTACACTTTGCGGCTTGTCGTCGCCCCGAAAACTACGCAGGATGGGGAAGATCCGGTCGTGGTCTCGGAGTACCCGCTGCACCTCGACGACGGGGAGAGGCGCCAACGGGTGGTGATGGAGCTGCCCGGCGCCAAGCTGTGGTCGCCCACCGAACCGAACCTGTACCACCTCGTAGCCCAACTCCGCGGGCCGGATGGCGGCGTGTCGCAGATTGAGACACACTTCGGCCTGCGGAAGATCGAAGCGCGGGGCCGCAGAGTCTATCTCAACAACGAGGCGCTGTACCTTGACGGCATCCTGTACCAGCCCGGCACGGCGACATACGAGCAGATGCGGGCGCACATGCTCGGGATGAAGCGGCTGGGCTGCAACCTTGTGCGGGTGCACATCGCGGGCATAGACCCGCGCATCTACGATCTCGCCGACGAGATCGGGATGCTGCTGTGGGTGGAGGTACCCAGCCCGCACACTTCGACGGAACGGAGCCGTACGAATCACTGGGCGGAGTTGATGCGGATGCTCGTGATCATCCTCTCGCACCCGTCCGTCGTCGTCTTGAGCCTGTACAACGAGGACTGGGGTGCAGAAGATATCGCGACCAGTCCGCAGACACGCGACTACATCGCCCACGTGTATCACTACATGCGCGTGAACCATCCGCAGGTGCTCGTCGTGGACAATGACGGCTGGCACCACGTCTCGACGGAGGGCAGGCTGGAGAGCCACTTGCTGACGGCGCACTTATACACGCCGGACATCGAACGGTGGCGGGAACTGTTGGATGGGTTGACTGCGGGGGAGAATACCGGGGTGGCGGCGAACCCGCTGGTCGTCGGTGATCCGTTCTACTACCGTGGACAAATACCCCTAGTCGTCAGCGAGTGGGGCGGCTTCGGGTTCGAGCTGTACGGTGGGCCAGGGGAGACGAACGCCAAGGCGGAGCACATCCGCGAGTTCAAACGAGAGTCGCGCCTGCGGGCGATCGCGGGCGATGTGTACACCCAGGCGACAAGTATCGAGGATGAGGTGAACGGTTTGCTCGACCCGGAGTCCGGCGAGCTCCGTGTGCCGCCTGGAATCCTCAACTCCTCGACGCTGACGTAGGGATTCGAAATTAGCCGTGCGGTCGGGGCCGGAGCCGGATGAGCGGTTGCCAGCGGAGAGCCGGAATGAGCGAATGCCGACGGCTCCAGGTGGATCATCCCAAGCCCAACGTGCAGCGCCCCCTCGAAGTAGACCTCTACGGTGATGACCCGCAAGGACTGTCCTCGGCTTCGGCTCGCAGTACTGTAGCGTACCGGACCATTGGGCGGGCCATCCGCCCGAAGTTCGTATCTGCTTTGAAGCGTTGTAGTATTTCCGCTGACCAATCGGTCAGCTTCCGGTGCTGGGGTACGGTACAGGAGCAGGCACAGCCAGGCGACGTCCCAGATGTTTGATACCCTCGATCTCGAGTCCTTCCGGCGCCATATCCTCGATTGGTATGCGGTATATCGCCGGGACCTGCCATGGCGCGGCGACCCCGACCCCTATCACGTCCTGCTCTCGGAGGTGATGCTCCAGCAGACACAGGTGCACCGCGTCATACCCACCTACCATCGGTTTCTCGCGCGCTTCCCGACGCTCGGCGACCTCGCCACCGCCCCGACGGCGGACGTGCTGCGGGCGTGGGAGGGCATGGGATACAACCGCCGCGCCCTATATCTGAAGCGGGCGGCGGTTGCGGTCCAGGCGGAGTATGGGAGCAGCCTCCCCCGATCCGTCGAGGAGTTGGAGCGCCTGCCGGGGATCGGACGGTATACCTCGCGCGCGGTGGCGTGCTTCGCGTTCGGGGTGCAAGTGGCGGTGGTCGATACGAACGTTCGCCGCCTGTTATCCGGGTTCGCGGGACGGCCGCTCAGCGAGAAGGAGACGGAAACCCTCGCCGATCTCTTGCTCCCTCCCGGTCGCGCGGCGGACTGGAACCAGGCACTGATGGACTACGGGGCGCTCGTCGAGCGTGCCCGGCCCCGGCGGTCAGCGGTCCCCCGGCAGCGGTTCACGGAGAGCGACCGTTTTTGGCGCGGGCGCATCGTGGACACTTTGCGGCTGCACGACGCGCTGCCGGTGCCCTCGCTGCTTACGTCACTCCCGGAGGCTGGCCGTGATGAGGCACGGGTGCGCGGCCTGGTGCGCGCCCTGCACAATGAGGGACTGGTCGCGTACGACGAAGCGGCAGACACCGTCGCCCTGCCCACCTAACCAGCTGGCAGGCGCTCCGGCAGCCACAGCCGGGCTGCGCCGATGCGGGAGTCGGCCATGCCGTAATAGACATCGATGCTCCCGTCTTCCCGCAGGTCCGCGCCCTCGGGGAACACCACGTCGTTCACCATACCCTCGCTCTCGGCCGGGGTCTCGGGCTCCAGCACCGGCATCGCGCTGCGGTACAGCACGCGCGAGAGGTCGTGCTCATCGAGCACCAGCACGCCTGCACAGTACCGTACCTGCTTGGGCACGGATGGATCCAGGGGGATGGTGCCGCTCGCGCCGTGGTACACCAGCACCCACCCCAGGGGCGTCAATATCGGTTGCGTCCCTCCACCGATCCGCAGATCCTCCCACGGGTACTCGGGGTCGATCAGCACCCTGTTCTGCCCCCAGCGGGTCAATGCCGTAATATCGCCGCGTACCGATTCCAGCGGGGTGTACGAGATCCACATGCTCGGACGCAGATCCGCCACGCCGTGCGGCACATCGTCTTCGGTGTACACGGGCCGGTGGATCATCGCGAGCGACTCGGTTGCGTCCGGCGCGGTCACGGCGCGGGGGAAGAGGGCCGCGTCCTTGTTGTGATACTCGTCGAACTGCACCCCGTACAGCGTATCCGAGCTGGTGTCGAAGTCGGTGATCCCCAGCCGGCGCCACTGGAACAGGTCCTCGGATATCGCAAGGGCGACACGGGGACCATTCGGACCCCATGCGGAGTACGTCATCGCGTACAGTTCGAGTGGCTCGATGAACGTTACCCTTGGGTCCTCGCAACCGCCCGTCCCCTCGGCGGGGCGCAGCTCATACGGCTCCGCGGGCTCGAGCGCGTAACCCAACCGCTCCACGCCCGTCGGGTCTCCGGCATCATCAAAACGAATCCGTCCGATGCCGATACGTGAGTAATTGCCCTTGCCGACGATGCGGGGGAAAACGTACAGTGCGCCGTCTGGGCCCCGGGCAACCGCGGGATTGAGCGTCCCCTCCATCTCTTCGGGGATAGACAGATCCGGCTCCATGACGAGACCGATACGCTCCATCCGAAACACCGCTGTCTGGCTCATTCATCCCTCCTGCCTTATCACCGGATCGCGTGGGCCTTTCGCATTTCAACTGCCGTCGCGGACAACGGTGTCTCTTGCCTGAACGAGAAGTGGGCCATGGCGACGGTACGCGCAAACTCTCATTCGAGAATCAACCGGCTGTCCGGAACCGCGTCACACGAACCGTCAGGCCGTAACTTGGACGCCTGAGCCTTCTGAGACGTGGCCGATGACCCACACGTCCTGTTCCAGCACAGCCGCGTGCTCGATGAGGGTGGGCACGTGCTCCGGCGCGACGGCAATCAACAGACCGCCACTGGTCTGCGGGTCGAGCGCGGCAGCAAGCTGCGCCGCAGCGGCGTCTACGGGCCAGGAAGCGCGGGGCGAACCATTGTGGTCCTCGGTTAGGTACTGCCGGTTGCGCTGCAGTCCACCGGGCGCCACGCCGTCCGCGACGTAGCGTTGCACACCAGGCAGGAGTGGCAGCGTGCCGAGCCGGATACGGAGCGCCACCCCGCCCGCTACCGCCATCTCGAA
>JADDPA010000119.1:0-2415 GCA_016782125.1 Thermobaculum sp. | reverse complement strand
GTTGAGCGCAAACAGGGGCCGCCCACCCATGGCGAACACATCGCTCATCGCGTTCGCGGCGGTAATGGCGCCGAAGGTGTACGGATCGTCCACGATGGGTGGGAAGAAATCAAGCGTCTGCACGACCGCCTGAGTCTCGTTGATCTGATACACGGCAGCATCATCCGCGGTATGCAGCCCCACGAGGAGCTCGGGGCTTAGACTGTTGGCGAAGGGGCGCAGCACGTGCGCCAGGTCCTCTGGACCCATCTTCGCTGCTCAGCCGGCGCAGGACGCCAGGCTGGTGAGCCGTATCTGCTCACGGGTGGCCATAGCTAGCTCCTCCGGTCGTCCACACGGGACGCTGTGGTGATTACACAAGATGACGGTTGATGAGCCCTGTGATCATCGAGATATCGAACGGCTTGCGAATAAGCCCGTCCGCGTCGCAATCGGCCGCTTCCAGCTTGTGCACCGCGCTCATCAATATTATGACGATACCGCTCGTGGTCGGATCGGCACGGATGCGCTTGCACAGCTCTCGTCCATCGAGCCGGGGCATCATGATATCACTGAGTACGAGGTCGGGCTGTTTCTCGCGCACGATCTCCAGTGCCTGCTCTCCATCGTATGCCATGAAGATCGAGCGATCATCCTGTTCCAGCACCATCGTGACGAGCTCGACGATCTCGGCCTCGTCATCGACTATGAGCAGCTTCTTCATCGGTTATGCTCCCTGTTCGCCCAGCCTGTCCGAATTGAGCGACACTCCCTTTCTGTGTACGACAGTGATGGGCAAGTCGGATTGATTAATCAACTGCCGTGCCGATCCTGCTCGGTATCCCCGTGAGCAGTCCTTGGAGCCCTTCCAGCGCTTCGCCAACGTGCAGGCCGTGCTCGGTAAGCTCGACACTGTGGAATGCAACGGCGTGGGTGCTGTTACGCATCTTGAGGACGTTCAGCGTTCGCGTGACCGAGCCCTCCATCTCCACGAGCCGCATCAGTATGACGTTGTCTACTACCGTCCACGCGGTATCATCAGAACTGCTGAGTTCGAGCATGGGCCCGAATAGCTGCGGCAGCTCACGGGCAAGCAACGTGGTGACCCCATGTGCCCGCAGGAAGTACGCAAGGGAGGTGACGATCTGTACGGCGCGACCCTCTTGCGCAGCGTCGCGTTCGAACGCGTCAATTACGTCAAACACCAGGCGGTCCACGTGCGCGGAACGGACCATATCCATGATGTGGCTTAGCGTCCTGTCGACGTAGCCATCGCTCGGTGGCACATACATTATCATCAGAGCGCCGCTCTCTATCGCCTCGCGGAGGTGGATCCCCCGCATGGCCGCGCGGGTTGTCAGTTCGTCGGCCGTCTCGTGTACCGCGACGTACAAACAGCGCTCGCCGCGTGCGAGTCCCTCGGCTACGAAGTGTATTGCCGTTGTCGTTTTGCCCACGCCGGGCGTGCCGACGAGCAGGGTCACCGATCCCTGCGGTACGCCGCCGCCGGTTAGCTCGTCGAGTCCGCGCACGCCCCAGGAAAGTCTTCCTCCCGTTGGTCCGGTCGCATTCGGGTAGGACAGAGCTTCGATGCGTGGATATATTTCGAGCCCCCGGCTGGTTATCTCAAATGCATGCTTCCCGCCGATAGGGTTCGCGCCACGCATTTTCATGACCTCAAGCTGCCGCAGGGCCGCGCGCCCCATCCGCGCCACATCGAGCCGCAGCACCGTATCGCTGATTGCCTCGGCCGGGGTGCCGGCACCGATCGTGGCATGCCCGTCCTCGATTACGAGCACCGTGCAACCGACCATGAAGAGCGCCGAGCCAAGTCCGAAGAGGAAGCTCTGTACCCCTGCCTCGTCCCCCGTGAGCAGGTACAGGCTCCGCAAGCTGTCCACTATCAGCAGATCGATCTTCTGTTCAACGACGCTCGCGCGGATCTCCGAAAGTGTGGCGGCCAGACCCTCATCCGTCAGCAGACGCTGGATGTTCAGTATCTCAATCCCGCTGCCGATGACGCTCGGGTCGAAGTACTCCAGTCCATCCAGGTAGGCGATCAGCTTTGAGTTCGCCTCGGAGAGTGCGGTAAGCATCAGGGTCTTGCGGTTATCCCGGGCAAGCCGGAACGCGAGTTGAGTCGACAGGATCGTCTTCCCGGATCCCGGAGGCCCGGTGACGAGCATGAGCGAGCCGCGCGGGATTCCCCCGCCGAACACCGTATCCAATCCCGATATGCCGGTCTCCAGCTTCTCCACTCAGCTACTCCTCAATCGCACGCTTCACTCGGCATCGTTACGGCACGGAGCGGTTCGCAGGCCCACGCGCCCCCGCCAATCCGCTCAACTCTATCATAAGAGACGATGGTACCCTCTCGCGGTGTGGATCGTGCGACCGGTCCGCGCAGCAAGCAGGCATACAGCGTCCTTCACAAAT
>JADDPA010000201.1:2792-7615 GCA_016782125.1 Thermobaculum sp. | reverse complement strand
AAGACCGGGCAACTCTCCGCCGCCTGGTCGCACACCGTGACGACGTAGTCCCACGGTCCCGCAAGGTAACGATCCAGTGTCTTGCTCTGGGCACCTGAAATGTCGATGCCCACCTCAGCCATCGCCGCGATCGCGAGCGGGCGGACCTCGGTCGCCTCGGTGCCGGCGCTGTGGGCCTCGAACCGATCGCCCGCCAGGTGCCTTAGCCAGCCCTCGGCCATCTGGCTTCGCGTCGAGTTGTGCGTGCAGATGAAGAGCACCCGCTTCTTCTCATTCACCAACATAACCTACCTTTCGTTCGCCCGCTGGGTGGCCGGAAACTTCTCTCGTCGACTCTCCTCCTCGGCGGGGAGCGCCGCGTCTGCCGGCTCGCGCAACCACCCGTACGTGAATGCACCCACGGTCGCCCCCATCATTGGCCCCAGCCAGTACACCCAGTGTGCATCCCAGGTCCTTGAGACGAGCGCCGGGCCGAAAGAGCGAGCCGGGTTCATCGAGGCGCCGCTGATCGGTCCTCCCCACAGAGCGTCGAGCGCGACGGTTGCGCCTATCGCCACCGCCGCGAGTTGTCCCACCGCCCGCGTGTCCGTCGCGACGGCGGTGATCACGAACATCAGGACGGCCGTCAGGAGCACCTCCAACCCGAGCGAGCGCACGGCGCCTCCCGCGGGCACCGTCGCGCCGAGGCTACCCGTATCCGCGAAGAGCACGCGGATGGTGAACGCTCCGGACACCGCCCCGGCGACCTGGGCGATGACGTAGGCCGGCACGTCGCGCCAGGGGTGGTGACGTGCGAGCGCGAACGCCACCGTCACTGCCGGATTGAAGTGCGCGCCAGAGATATGCCCCACCGAGGCGATCATCACCATGATCACGAGCCCGAAGGTGAGCGCCACTCCCACGTGACCGAGCGCCCCGGTATCGGTGTTCACGACGATCGCCCCGCAGCCGGCCGTGACCAGCGCGTACGTGCCCACGGCCTCGGCGCCGGCCCGGCGGACGAGGGGAAGGCCGCTCAAGACCGCTCCGCCGGGATGTCCGATGGCCGCAGCCTGATGCGCTCTCCGGACCTGGGATGCGGCAAGGTCAGTAGATAGCGGACGCGCGTGCAGAGCTCCTGCCGGATGATCTGGAACGCCTTGAGCTGCTCCTCGGGGTCCGCGATAGCCTTGGGATCGGGGAAGCTCCAGTGGATGCGCTTGGGATCGCCGGGGAAGACCGGGCACGACTCGTTCGCGCGGTCGCACGTCGTGATGATGTAGTCGAACTCCTGACCGAGGAACTGGTCCAGCGTCTTGGAGTAGTGGGTGCTCGTGTCTACGTCCCACTCGCGGAGGAGTTGCACGGTAAGGGGGTGGAGCTCGCTCACCTCGCTGCCGGCGCTGAACGCCTCGACGGAATCCCCGCCGATCTTGCGGGCTATGGCCTCGGCGAGCTGGGAACGGGCCGAGTTGTGCGTGCACAGGAAGAGTATCCGCAAAGTCTTGGCGATCTCGTCACCTACGGCCTCACGCTGCGCCTGCGCGGAGAGTCCCGGGTGCAGGGAGTTGCCAGCGGCCATGTAGAGCGTTCGGAGCCGGTCGAGGTCCACACTGTAGTACACGTCACGCGCGTCATAGCCGCCCCTACGATCTCGCAAGAGCCCAAGCTCCCGCAACTGCCTGAGGTGGTACGACACCGCGTTCTGAGGCGCACGCAACCGCTCGGTGAGCTCGCCTGCCCGCATGTCGGAGAAGGCAAGCATCCGCACGATCGTCCTGCGCGTGTCATCGGCGAGCAGCCGGTAGAATCCTCGCACGTCCCCTGTAGAAGACGTCGTATACGCCGCCAAAGACTTCCTCCAATCACCGTCAGCTGCATGAATACTGAATCAAATTACGTTGATATAGTATGCATCGACATAGTCTTTGTCAATACGCCAACGACTCCAATGCGGCTCCTGCGGACACCCGGTGTTCTTGCCACCCTATCTACCGCGTCTTCCACGGTCGGAGCCCTTGAAGGACGAATGAAGTAGGATGTACCTGCTAGCGGCCAGAGGTGGTTAAGCCGTCGGAAGAACCGTAGTAGGAAGCATCTCCCATGATGAGACTCAGCACGATGTGGAAGGTCGATGGCACGATCGACGCAGATGGGAGCAGTCCGGTCGCGGAGCGAATCCTGGAGCGCTGGACGTACGACCGCGGCTCCGTCCGCTTCTTCCGCTCCAGCGCCAACTTCCTGTACAAGTTCCAGACTAAAGGCAAGCATCATTTCCTTCGGTTCGCCGACAGCTCCGAGCGGGGCAGAGAGGCCATCGAGGGAGAGCTCGAGCTCCTCCGCTGGCTGGCCAGGGCGGGGATCGACGTCGCCCTCCCCACAGCATGGGTGCTGGGGAACCTCGTGGAGACCGTGGACACCGACTGGGGCGAGTTCCATGCCGTCGTGTTCCCCGCGCTGGAGGGTGAGCAGATCGAGATCGGGGACCTCGATGTATCCGGGTTCCGGCGCTGGGGGGCAGCGTTGGGCGGGCTGCACGCCGCGATGGACGCGTACCCGGGAACTGGAGCGTCGGTGCGACCTACTTGGAGGGGCCACCTGGCGTTCGTCGGGCAGTACCTGCCCCAGGACTCGTCCGCTCTGCGCGACGAACTCGCGGAACTCACGTCCTCGCTAGCCACCCTGACGATCAACCGGGACACCTATGGCCTGATCCACTTCGACTTCGAGCTCGACAACCTGGTATGGCGGGACGATTCCGTGGGGATCCTCGACTTCGACGACTGCTCCCATCTGTGGTACGCGGCGGACATCGCGTTCGCGTTGGGGGACCTCTTCAAGGAGAACGCGGACTTGGGCGACGAACGGTTCCGCGCGTTCGTGGGCGGGTATTCGGAGCGTCGCCATGTCGACCCTGACCTACAGTCCCGCGTGCCGATGTTCCTGAGGTTTGGTGGTCTCCTGCGGCATGCGCGGCTCATGCGGGCGGTGGACCTCCCGGTAAGCACCGAGCACCCGGACTGGTTGGCGGCACTGAGCCAAAAGCTGCACGACCGGATGGCGGAGTACCGGGCAACCATTGAGAGTCACAGGGCGTGACTCCGCATGCAAATCGAGCCGCGCTGAAGGGTACTGACCAGCAAAAGAGGGGCGGAACCCACACGCTCCACAACGTCACAATCCGGCAGTGTGCAGGGCCTTGACATTGCCCGCCACGCCGGTCAAGATGCACGCTGCCAACAGACACGTGTAGACGAAGGGACGGGTAAGGATGGCAACGACCGCACAAGGGGTAATCGCGCGCACACCGGGTGCGCCGGGACAGCTCGAAGAGTTTACCATCGATGATCCGGGGCAAAACGAGGTGCTCGTCCGTATCCTCGCGTCCGGTGTGTGCCATACCGATCTGGGGATGAAGCGCGGTGACTACGGCACGGGCGACTTCCCTCACCTGCTCGGCCACGAGGGCGCGGGGATCATCGAGGACGTTGGCCCGGGGGTGGACGAGTCGCGGGTTGGCGAGTACGTCATCCTCGCGTGGCGGGCGCCGTGTGGCGAGTGCCGCTTCTGCCTGCGCGGGCTGCCCAACCTCTGCTCGGCCTCGCTCAACGCTGAGAAGCGCATGCGCACCACGGAGGGCGAGACCCTGACCCCCGTGCTCGGCATCGGCACCTTCTGCACCCACACCCTCGTGCACGCGAAGCAGGCGATCCCCGTCGCGGCCGACCTTCCCCCCGCGCAGATGTCGCTGATCGGCTGCGGGGTGATGACCGGCGTGGGGGCGGCGCTGTACAGCGCGGGCGTGCGGCCCGGAACGAGCGCCGCGGTGTTCGGCTGCGGCGGCGTGGGCGACAGCGTGATCCAGGGCGCGGTCCTCGCGGGGGCGACGACGATCATCGCCGTGGACCTGGACCCGCGCAAGCTGGAGTGGGCCAAGGACTTCGGTGCGACGCATACCGTCAACGCTCGCGAGGAGGACCCGGTCGCCCGCATCAAGGAGATCACCGGTGGCAACGGCGTGGACTACTCCTTTGAGGCCGTCGGCAGACCGGAGACCCTCCAGCAGGCGCTGTTCTGCCGCGACCTCGCGGGAACGTGCGTGCTGATCGGTGTGCCCGGCAGCGGCGCGACGCTCGAACTCCCGATCGCGGACTTCTTCGGTCTCGGTGGCGCATTCCGCGTTTCGTGGTACGGCGACTGCCTGCCTTCGCGCGACTTCCCGATGCTCGCGGAGTGGTATCGCCAGGGCCGGCTCAAGCTCGACGAGGTCGTCACGAGGAAGATTGGGATCGAGGATACGGAGCAGGCGTTTGAGGCGATGGAGCGCGGCGAGACTCTGCGCTCCGTAATCACGTTCGATGCGTGATACGGACTCCGGTTGAACGGTAGGGCACCTGTCATTCCGAGCGTGCGAGGAATCCGTGGTACGGTCTACGGATCCCTCACTACATTCGGGATGACAAAAGCAGCACCGTTCAGTCGAACGTCGTATGACATGCCATCCGGCTCAATCGTCTCATAACAAAGCGCCACAGGGACACGGCATGCCCTGTCGGGACGCACGATACAGCATCGGCACGTACCCGGGATTGATAATTCCGTTGCCGTGCTCCGCAGCCACGGGCGGCGTACCAAGCCGCCCGCGGTCCATTGCGGGGAACACCTCGTGCTCCGTCCAAGCCGCCGGATCAGTGCCCTCTTTGCTTCTCGCGTAGCTTGCGCTTCTCCGCGTCGCGCTTGTGCTGGGCACGCAGCGCGTCCTGCGCCACAGGTGTGATACCCGTCATCGCTGTTGCCTGCGCCGCCTGCCGCGCCGCGCGCCTCGGGCTCGACGCACGACGGGA
>JADDPA010000201.1:0-2696 GCA_016782125.1 Thermobaculum sp. | reverse complement strand
TGTCGGCTCCACGCCGAAGACGTGCTGCGCCGCGCACAGCTCTCCGTCTGCCTCCACCTCCAGCACCCCTACCCAGAACGGATACTCGTACAAGACTGTGAACCGCACGCTGGACCATCCATCCGCGTGCGTCGTTTCAGCGTCTCTGCTCTCGCTGGTCATTGGCTCTGTCTCCCTCCGTGTCCGCACGCGCCGAGCGCATCGGACGACGCCGGTACCCGTCACGTCCACGGTTTGAGACAAGAGAAAAGGCCACCCCACTGGGGCGGCCTTCGAACCTTGAGACCTTTTTGCTAGTGGGTCTCTACTCCGCAGCCCTACGGGGACGTGACGGCGTTGTATTCATACTCGCCGCACCTCCTTTCCGTGTCACTGCGAAGCATCGCAGGCTAAGGGTTGACTGAGGCGAGCATACTACGCGCTGGTATGCGGGTCAAGTCGTGTTCTCCGCTTGCGCGTGTATACTCCACAAGATGGCTAGCTATGGCAGTGAAAGGAAGCAATATGCGGTACCGCCACAGAATCACGGGGCCCTGGCTGCTCCTCGGCCTGCTGGTGCTGCTCTTGCCGCTGATCGCGGCGTGCGGTGGGCGGGACACAGCGCCCGCAGCGAGTGGGGAGCAGCAGGCGACAAAGCCCGCGTCGGACACTGCCGTGGAGCAGATCGTCCCCGTCGAGGGCCAGGCGTTCAGCGGGCAGGAGCGCGCAACACAGGCGGGTACGCCGATACTCCTCGCGTTTGATGCCCTTGGCTGACCAGTCTGCGCTCAGATGCGTCCCGTCGTTGACGGGCTAGACAAGAGATACGGGGACCGAGTCGCCTTCGCGGGCGTGGACTTCTACAACAGCGCAAACGCCCCCCTCGCGGAGCGTTACGGCGTGACGGGCCACCCGACCTTTGTGGTTGTCGGGTCGGACGGCAAGGAGGTCGCGCGTTTCCGCGGATACATCGAGGAAGCGGCCCTGGAGGCCGAGCTGAAGAAGGTCGCTGGCTCCTAACCGCTCGTAGGTGTGGACTTCAGGTAGCAAAGGACCATCCTGGACAAGCACGCCGACTCATTAGCTCGAACGGGTAACCGCACGTGCGTCGAGCGTATACGTCCACAGCCGTTCCGGAAGGAACGGCATTCTATTGAGGGTCCGTGCGACTCTGCCGGTGTGCTGAGCGCCGTGCGGAGAGTGCTTGCCTTTCCCGCCACATCATCTATCGTCGCCACCGTGCGGGAGCGGCCGATGGCCCCTGCACTGCTCATTCGATGGGTCCCGCGCGCCCACTCCGCGATGGGTGGCACCGGCGATGGCGCGTGTGCGATAGTTGTCCGGTGATCTTCCACCCCGGTCGCGGCTGACAGGCAACGAGAAAGACAAGGTCAGGTGCGGCGGCTGAACGCCTATACGGTTTACTTGATACTCGCGGGTGTCACGGCGATGCTGATGGCCGCTCGCCACATCGCGATGGCGCTGTACTTCGTGCGCGAGGTAGGGATGAACCCCTTCCAGCTCGTCTTCGCGGGTACGGTCTTCATGATCGCGGTCGTGCTCTGTGAGGTGCCGACGGGCGTCGTGGCGGACGTGTACAGCCGCCGGCTCTCGGTGATCATCGGCGCGTTCGTCGTGGGCGCCGCGCTGCTCCTGGAGGGGCTCGTGCCCTCATACTGGCCGATACTCGTCGCGCAGGCCCTGTGGGGGATCGGCCTCACCTTCAACCGCGGCGCGCTCGAGGCGTGGATCGCGGATGAGTTGCCCAACAAGGCGGATCTCGGCCACGTCTACCTGCGTGGCGCGCAGGCGGGATACGTGGGCGCGCTCGCGCGGATAGGACTCGGTGTGGCTTTGGCGAGCGTGCGCCTCAACCTCGTGAGCGTGACCGCGGGCGTGTTCTTTGTCGGGCTCGGCGTCTTCCTCTCCTTCGCGATGCCGGAAACGGGTTTTTCTCCCGCACCACGGGCTGCACGCCGCTCATGGCACGTGGCGGGCGAGACCCTGCGGGACGGCCTCCGGCTCATTCGGTACAGCGCCGTGCTGCCACTCATCATGGGGATCGTGTTCTTCCTGGGCATGTCGAGCGAGACGTACGACCGGCTGTGGGAAGTCCATTTCCTGAATAACTTCTCGTTCCCTGGTGGATCTCGCTTCGGGCCGATCCTCTGGTTCGGGGTGATCGGCGCGGGTGGGCTGGTGCTGAGCTTTATCACTGCCGAGGTGGTGCGACGGCGACTGGACACAGCGACCCACCTCAGCGCGGTACGGGTGCTGCTGCTGATCGACGTGGGACTGATGCTCAGCATGGTGGCGTTCGGCCTGGCGGGCAACTTCGAGGTGGCCCTTGCCGCGTACTGGTTCGCCTACCTGCTGCGTCGTACGAATCACCCGCTCTTTGCGGCGTGGCTGAACCAGAGCCTGGAGCCGCGCGTGCGGGCGACGGTGATCTCGATGTCGGGGCAGGTGGATGCCGTCGGACAGATCGCCGGTGGACCGGCATTTGGCGCCCTGGCCACTGCCGCAGGCACCCGCACCGCGATGGTGGCCGCTGGCCTGGTGCTCGCGCCCGCCGCGCTGCTGTACCTGCGCGCGCGGGGTCGAGGGGACACCGTGGTGGAGCCAGTGGCGGTCCAGGCGAGCGCTGCGGAGTTGTAGGTCCGTTCCGTTTGGTCCGCAAGCGTTTCGCGGGCACGGGGTCGACGGATGCGTGGCGC
>JADDPA010000176.1 GCA_016782125.1 Thermobaculum sp. | reverse complement strand
AAGAGAACCGGCGTTCTGCCGGTGGGGACGGGCGCGCCGGAACGTCATCGCGTCGTCGCTGCCCAGGTAGTAGGGGTCGCTGTCCTGACTAATTTGCTCTCCCTGCTACAACGCGTGAATCCGATGAGTGTCTTACCCTGCACGCGGTCTCAGTGCATCAAAGGTGGCACTCCCGGTCCGCGAAGCGAAACATCCACGCCTCAGATGCTGGAGCACGTTTCACACGACAAGCACGTCCCGCGTCACTCTTTCAGGTTCACCTGCTGCTGAGCGACGTTGACCTGTGAGGGCGCGTTCACGTGCACGGTGATGTTGGCCGACTTCAGGTCCCTGAGCGCCTTGATGTTGCGCAGCAGCATCCGGTTCGCCCGGTCCAGCAGCGGCTGCAGCGTCACGATCAGCTTGTCCGCCAGATCCTCCGCCCGATACCCCTTGACCGCGTGACTGCCGTAGTAGCTCTCGATCTTCGCACTCGGGCTGTCCCGGCCGAAGAACTCGTACTCGGTGGACAGGAACAGGTTACCGATCAGCCTCTGGGTCCTGAGCTGGTTGAAGAAGGCGATAAGCGCGGAGTCCACCAGCATCAGCTCCGGCGCGGTAGTTATCCCGTACTCTTCGATCCAGGAGCGGCGCAGCGCGATCACCGCCGCCATCGTCTCCGGTTGCAGGTGCCGCTCCGCGCCAAGGGTGTCGATGAGCAGCCTGCCCCGGTACGTGTCGCTCTCCGCAACAGCCAGCATCTGCTCCCAGTGCTCCTGCGACTCCACCGAGTGCCAGCCCTCCATAGCCCGGTGCGTGCCCCAGGCGTCGTTCACCAGCGCCCGCGACTTGCGCTTGGTCTCCTCCCAGTGCTTGGCGAAGGTTTCACTCACCTTGGCGTACGCCTCGTGGTCCTGGTACCGGCTCACATCCCCCACAGATCCATCTCCTTCAGTGACTTGAGTAGCAATCCCAGTTGGCGCCGGGCTTCTCGTCTCTCCGTGACTTCTCGCCGCCTCGCGTCTATCCCCGCCCGCACGCACCGAATGTCTCGTTGCCTGACGTATCGCTTGTGAAGCCGGCCGCGCTGGCGGTAGTAGCGGTAGTGGTAGGGGCCGTGGAGCTGGCCGGAATTGCATCGGCAGGTGGGCTTGCCACAACGCTTCATCTCCGCTAGGACCGTTCCCTTCAGTGGCGTAATGGATTCCTTACCCACGTCTCCGCGCGTGGCCGATGTTGTTTTGCTCAAAACGTTACCCAAGACGATACCCTCCCTAGTTGAGCTATTCTCCTGCGGTCTCGCTAAGTCGATTCCTCAGATGACAGAGTTAGGCGGCCGTCACTCACGAAGCCCGCCGATTGCCTGACTCCACCCGGTCGAGCACCCGCGCGTAGGCCGGTTGCAGCCGGTGGTAGAGTTCCTCCAACCGCTGCGATTCCGGCGTGTGCTCCAGCGGACCCAGCCCGGCCGCTAACTGCTCGCGCCGGATCGCCACTGCAATCTCCACCAGCCGGTGTCTCATCGCCTCTACCCGCTCCACAGGCATTGATTCGTCTCCTCACAACCCTGGGCGTCCGGACATTCTCGGCAGACATTCAAGATGCCCTGTAGACTCTCGGTTTCTCGGTTACTCCCTATAAGGTCTAACCGAGAAACCGAGTAAACGTAGGGGGCCCCACGTTTGCCCGCGCCGGTTCGAGTTAGCCGCCCGCTCGCCACGAGATGGCGGATGGCCTTCGCTGTCGGTCTCTCATTGCCGCCCACTCGCTCACGTATGTCCGGCTCGCTCAGCTCATCCCCGCCCATAGCTTCGATTACCGCCTCGGCCGCACGATCTATCTGCAGCGCCTGATAGTCGCCCACTTCCGAGATGACGCCGGTTTCCCGGTCCAGGTGCAGCACGGTCTCGGGCAGGTCCTCCCCGTACCGCTGGATGCTGCGGATCGTGCGGGTCTCATCACGCCGCGTCATCAGGAGCAGCGTGTCCACGATACCGAAGAGCTGCGTGCTGCCGAGGAGGTCATCCGCCTTGTTGTTGTGGTGCAACAGCAGTATGTGCGTGCCGCTTTTGCGGGCTAGGTCGCGGATAGGGGCCAGCCGGGCGTGCACGGTGGAGTAGTCGTTCATGTCCCGCACCCTGGCGAAGTCCTGTAAGGGGTCTATCACGACGAGGGCGGGCTTGTAATAGGCCACGGTCCGCCCGAGCTCTCCCGTGGCGTCATCCGGTGCGGTGCCGGTGTGGACCAGGATCGGTTCATTCGTGGCACCCATCGCTTGGAACTGTCGCTGCAACTCTCCCCGCTTCTCTTCCAAAGCTAGGTATAGCACCGAGCCTGGATTCGTTGCGCGTCCTAGCACGGACTGACCGCGGGATACGGCCAGGGCAAGGTTGCGCGCCCATGTGGTCTTGCCGGTCTTCGGCCGCGCGCCGAGCATGGACAGTCCGCCCGTTGGCAGCGTGGTCTCCAGCACGTAGCTGACGGTCTCGGCGGGCTCTGCGAGGAAGGTGTGTAGCGGGGTCAGTTTGAACGCCCGATTATCTTGGTTTTCTCGGTTACTCTCTTTAGGAACTAACCGAGAAACAGAAACCGTGGCGCTGTGCGGTATCACCAACGCGGCCGCCTTGTCCAGGAGCTCGCCCCAGTCGCCGCGCTGCATCCGGGCGTTCAGGTCGCGCTCCAGTCTCAGCCGCTCGCCGGCATCGGTGAGATCGAGCGTACCCTTCCACTCTCCTGGAGCATCCAGCCCTATGCCGCCGGGATCGGTCCACCGAGCGTGCACTTCGTGTGAGTGGGGCAGGTCGCGCACGTCGATGATGAGGCCGGGGCGCTTGATGGTGTATGCGGAAGCGCTCTGTGTCGCGATCATCGCATCGCCCGCAGCGTACCGGTCGGGTTCGTCTCGGGGGTCCAGGTCTCCGCCACGTCCCGGCGGATGTGCACGGTGACGCCGACGCGCCGATGGGGGAGCTGGCCGGAGTTGCACAAGGCGTACACGCGGTTCTTGCCCAGGCGCATCACCGCGGACGCTTCGGGGACCGTGAGCCATACGGCTTCGGGGGGTGGAAGGTTAGGCTTCATCCCCGCCCCCTTCCCGCGTCTCGCGGCGGGCGCGGACGCTCGCGAGCGCCAGGCGCGTCATGTGGGCTTTGCGGGCGTGCTCCGCCCGGCGCTGTCGCTCCGCTTCGGATAGCAGCCGTTCGGGATCTACCTCTTCCTCGAAGCGTGCGAGAAAGGCGGCGCGAGCGTTCGCGGTGGTGTCGGTGGGGTCGTGGGTGGAGTGGAGCGCGTGGGCTCCTATGCGGGCTCGGAGCGAGCGTTCTCTCGGGGTGAGTGTATCGGCCATATCCAGGCAACCTCTCTAAGAGTCTCCCGGGACCGCTTGCGGCCGCAGGGACTATCAGGTTGCCGGATCATCTCGGCGCTATTCACTTAGCGACAGTCTACAGAGCGCTGTGCTTTGATGCAATGATACGGCCATGGAGTTCCAGGCGTTCCCAGTCCAGGATCTGCTCCCGATCGCATTGGGGACACAAGGCCCGCGCGGGATATTGTGACTCATACTGGGTAAACGCGTGATGACTGGATGGTTCTGGCAGCCCGTGGGCGGGCGTGAAGGTCGTTGGCTCTCCAGGCTCATTCAATGCCGTCCCTAACATGTTGACGCCTTGAACAGAGTGATTCAGGAAACGCGGACGTCTGCGGAACTGGTCATGCTTTCCGCGTTGTTCGTTCTGTGCAAAACGCTTGGAGTAGCGCCAAACGCCTTCGCTCCCCTTTATCCACCCGAGGGTAAATGCTGCGATTCGGTTTGGCGGTTCGTCGGAGCGCTCAGACCAAGCGAGAAAGACGCGCCGCTCGTCCCCGAGCCGGTGCGTACCCGCCGCACCAGGAGGGAGCTCGGCAATGGTTGCTAGTTCGCCCCGGCACCCCTTCGAGGCAAGCGCGCAAAGTACACGACGGCGAGTCTTCTTGTCGAGCACAGCGTACAGAGAAAGTTCTTGTGACGGTGGCATTGTTGCGGGTGCCCCCTACCAGGCGACTGAGAGGCGGGGCCAGAGTGAGTAGGCACACCGCCACGGGTTAGCTACACCTCCCCGCCAGTACCCATACTATACGATCCATCCAGTCCGATAGCCACGTGCACCACGCGGTCCTGAGCCGACACCGGCGGAAGCCGCCTGACACCATTTGACACCACTTTCTGACACCACTGGGTGCGGTCTCAGCCGGTAAGCACCGGGATAATGCGGGAAGGTCCACCCGACATCCTGCGCGAAACACGGCGTCCTGTATGGAGTTTCGGGCCGGACGGGTACGGCCGGGGAAGGCCTGTGAGAGCCGAAGATCGGTTTCGTAAACAGTAGGTCGCGGGTTCGAATCCCACCGTCGGCTCCAGTCTGAATGCGCATTCTTGCTTAGTTTTCCGCGTTCCTGTCGTGATTTTTCCTGCTTGCCTTACCGGCATTGATACTAGTCGGACCGGCACAGCCTCGATCGGAGCTGCGAAGCTCGTCGACCTGCGGTAGGAGAGTCGGCGTCGTCTTCGGTCGCTTGGGACTGAGACTCCGTCCGTTCAGCAACAATCCATGCCACAACACCAACGACACTGAGTTGTGCCTGTTGCCCAGAGCATTACGTATGTCTGTCAACTGTCGGCGTGCTTCAGATGGGGCGAGCGGCCCGTGCTGCGTTGACGCTACGACTCCTACGGGGCGAGTACTCCGGCGCCAGCCACACCGACAACTGTCGTACTCTTGCCATGAGCTTAGATTTCGTGTCGACCGCAGAAGTGAAGATCTCCAACAGGCTCCGAATTTCATTGAGCCAATGCAGATGGCAGCCATCCACTCCGACCTCGCGGCAGTAGAATCAGCAACGGTACGCGAAGGCGACGGGCTCACTCGGCTCTGCCATGTAATTTCGGAATCGCCACGAGTAATGGGTCAATTGGACCAACATGCCGTCTTCACCCTCCGGCACCAGGTAGAGGAAGGTGCGCCCGCGACACAAAGTGGGGCCGCTCAACTCCCGCCACCCGCGCAACTTTATCCGGTACCAGTCGTCCGGTTCTACGGTGGCCGCGGATACGTCGAAGGGGCCACCGATCAATGCGTGAGCGCCGAGTGCCCAGACTTCCCAGGGTGTGAACACTATCCGTTCGAAGGATGCTCCCGGCGGCGGCTCAGATACCAGTTGCCGCGCATCCCGCAGATTCTGCTACTCAGATCTCCGCCATGCGGCGAAAGAAGCTACCACTACCTACCACCAGGGTAAGCAGAACCACAAGGAGGACAAGCAGTCCCCTGCTCTTGGTATCGACCGTCCTGGCCATGATCCGTCACTCCACTACGTTTTCGTGGAGAGGTACCGCCTGGTCGATTGTAACCTGCGACAAGCGCCTACGCCGGACAACTTGGACCGGCGAGACGACCGCTACATTTTGGGAAGTAGATATTCGCCGTGCACACGAAGCGGGAGTACCCCAGCTGGTGATACACCACATGCACGGGAGTTTCGACCTGCAGTCGATCCTGGTGTCATTGCCGCGTGAGATGACCGCGTAGAAAGCGGTGCGCGGTTGCAGCCAGGAGTAGCGTCTCGCCGGTGTTCCACCAGAAATGGACGTCGATCCGGCTGATCGTGGTGATGCCTGGTACCCGGCCGCAGATCTGCATTAGGGTGGGATTGGTCGACAGCAGCCCGTCGCGCCCGAGGATACCGGGGAGTCCCTGGGCGGAAATCTGCGGCACACCGAGCAGCCCTAATTCCTGTTTGAGCTGCAGGTAACGGACCAGCATGTACGTGTGCTCCATCGTGTGCGCGACCGACCAGCCGAGCAGCAGCCACGCCCAGCGGTTCCGTACGCCGCGAAGTATCAGGAGCGCGAAGATGCCCACCACGCCCCAGTTCCAGATGAAGTGAACCCACTCCGCGTTCGCGGCGGAGATGAGACCGCTGGAGCGCTGTGGCTGCCAGTGCAGGACGTGATACTGGATCCACTGTGCGAGATGCTCCACGCTGTGGAAACCCTGCATCGTCAAGATCACGCTCAAGATCATGATCGTCACGCCGTGCTGCCGCATATCGGCCCGCCATTTGAGTCCCCCCGGCACGAGCAGCAGCCCGAGCACCATCGTCGTCGCTCCCCAGACCGGCATGCCGACCTGCCACGTGAGTGCGCCCCACAGCAGGAGACCGAGCGCGGACATGGTGAGCACCAAGCGGGTATGCTCGCGAGGGCTGAGCAACTGGACAAGCGGGTCACGCCGCACCTCACGGATGAAGCTGCCGGTCCATGCACGGTCACGCCCGATCATCGCGTCACCGTCAGCAGTTGGTTCGCTAGCACGTTCTTCACCGTGGTAAATGCACCGTCCGGCCAGCGCACATCGAGGCTGTGCACCGTTGCCCCATTCGGGATACCGAAATGACTGCGGCTCGGATCGCCGGAGAGGTAGCCGCTGGCAACCCGCACATCCCTATGGAAGCTGCCGGCGCTAGTGTGGAGGGTGAGCCTGGCACTGATGGCACGGGTGTTCGGGCTAGCACTTTGGCGTAGGTCGACCAGGAGGCCCAACCCGCCACAGAGCCGGTTCTCGAAGAGCTCGGCGGACCTGCCAAGGTTGTTTACAATGATGTCCAGGTCGCCATCGTTGTCCATGTCCGCCATGCTCATCCCACGCCCGCTCGCGGTCGAACCAAGCCCCCACTCCGGTGCGGGCTTGAAGTGCGCCTGCCCATCATTACGGAGTGCCTGGTTCTGCTCGACCAGCTCGCCGACCGGCAGATAGTGGAACAAATCGTTCGCGATCATCCCGTTGACCACGTACAGGTCGAGGAAACCGTCGCGGTCCAAATCGCCGAACTTGGCGGACCAACTCCAACCCGTCGCATCCACGTATCGGTCGTACGCCTCGTTTTGGTACGTGCCATCCTTCGCACGCACCTGGAGGACGTTCTCCATAATCTGTCGGTCGCCCTTGAAGGGCTGGTGCGGCATCTGCGCCATCATGGGCCGCCATTGAGCCAGGGTTCGCACATCTTGATCATACGGCTTCATGTCGGAAGCAAAGACCTCCTGCACGCCGTCGTTGTCGATGTCGCCGAGGTCGAAGCTCATCGTGCTGTGCGTGGTCTTCCGAAACGGTGTGATCTGGCTCCAGCCGACGCCCGATCGTCGCCAGGTCTGGTCGGAAAGGTCGAAATCGTTCCCGACCATGATCTCCGGCTGCCCATTACCATCGAGGTCCGGTAGTGCGAGCGCTAGCGCCTCGGCACGCTCCGAGAGCTTGTTGTAGCCGAATTGCCCGGCTCGATTCTCGTACAGGTACAGGCCACCGCCGCTGCGCGTGAACATGAAGTTGTAGCCCAGGTCCTTCTCGAGTCCAGCGTCGTACGCACCGGCGACAAGGTCGAGATCGCCATCCGCGTCCATGTCGGCCCAGTTGGTAGCGTACACCTTCCCCTCAACGCCGGGCAGAGCATCTTCCACGAAGCGCCCCCTGCCCAGGTTGCGCCAGAGTGTCGGACTCAACGTGTGACGGCTGAAGAGAATGTCCTGCTTGCCATCGCCGTCCACGTCGACGATGTTTACCGCCCGGGAGTCTCCATGCGTAAGGGACTGCTTGCGGAAGGTTAGCCCTCCCTCGTTCCACAGTATGGCATTCGGACCCGCCAGATTCGCGAGCACGACATCCTCGTCACCATCATCATCGAGGTCGTCCACCCCAAGCCCCGACCCGTTGCTGTTGAACATTCGGATCGGGGCGCGGCCGTTCGTCGTTGTATACGGCAGGGCGTGGCGCTCGAAGTTGCCGGTACACGGCGTGCCCGAGTTGAGCCGAGCCGCATGCACCGCCGCAGGCACCGTTCGAACTGCGCCGGGGAGTGGCTGCCGCGGCGGAACGCTCGCCGCGCCAAGCCGGTGGGGCCATGTGCCGTTTGCGACCAGGAGGGCAACTGCCGCTGCGACCAGCAGTAGTAGATACGTCTTTCTCTGGCGCGCCATCGCGCTTGCACCCTCTCTCAACCGAGGCACGGCCATCGCGGACACAGCATCCACTACGGGCCGATCGCCATACCCGGCCCGGGTATGTACTTCTATCTATATGTCAAGCCGATCAACCCGGCCGTCCTAACCGAGTCCGCCGCAAAGGAACTTACGGACTCGGTTAGGCACGGCGGTGAGCTGTCGGCTACGAACCCTTAACCGCGCCTGCAGTCAGGCCGGCCATGAAGCGCCGTGCCGAGAGCAGGAACACGATCATCACCGGCGCGATCGCGATCGTCGCCCCAAGTAGCTGCACGCCGATCTCGTTGCTGTACAAGTTCGGCAGGCTGGCGAGCGCCACCGGCAAGGTGTAGTCGATCTCGTCTTTGAGGACGATGAGCGGCCAGAAGAAGTCGTTCCACTTGCCCATGAATGTGAAGATCGCGAGCGCGGCGAGCGCGGGCGTAACCACGGGCAAGACGATCTTCCAGTAGATGCCGAACTCGTGTGCACCATCGATCCGCGCCGCGTCCATCAAGTCATCCGGGATGGCACTGGCGATGTACTGCCGCATCCAGAAAATGCCGAATGCGTTGGCGACGCCGGGGATGATCAGCGGCAGGTAGTTATCTGCGCCCTCAAGCCAGCCAAGCCAGCGCATAAGCATGAACGACGGGATGATACCCAGCACGCCGGGGATCATCATCGTCGCGAGCATGAGCCCAAACAGCCGGTCCCTGCCCGGGAAGCGAAACTTCGCGAACGCGTAGCCGCCTAGCGAGCAGAAAAAGAGCACGAGGATGGTGTGAATCCCCGCGACGCCGACGCTGTTTATCGTGTTGCGCCAGTAGGGGAGCTGCGCAACCAGTTGCTCGTAATTGAGGCCTAGAGCGCCTCCCGGAAGCAATGGTGGTGGCGCGGTCAGGATCGTCGCGGACCGTCGGGTCGATGCTACGATCATCCACCAGAACGGGTAGATCGAGAGCAGCGCGAGGAGTGTTAGCAGGATGTACATGATCGCGCTATTGATCCGGTCCCGCATCGTTATCGCACCGGTGTGGTGCGTCTCGACGCGTGGGACGACACCTTCGGGAGAGGTTACTGACGCCATTACGCTCCTCCTGCCACTATGGGAGACCAGTCAATTCGAACGCTGTGCGACATCTTACGCCTCCTCTCGGCCAAGGAATCGATAATACAGGAACGAGAAGACGACGATGATGACGAAGAGCGCAACAGACATCGCCGCGGCATATCCGAACTCCAGGTACTGAAATGCCTGACTGTACATATATACCAGTACCGTCAAGCCCGCTCGATCCGTGCCGCCGGGAGACGTGGATGCCGTGCCGCCCGCGAGTAGCAGGGGCTCCTCGAACAGCTGCAATGCACCGATGATCGAGAGAATCACGGTGAAGGTGATCACCGGGCGCATCAGCGGCATCGTGATGCGGAAGAAGATCTGCCGCCAGCCGGCACCGTCAACGCGCGCCGCCTCATAGAGATCCGTATTGATACTCTGCAGACCGGCAAGGTAGATGATCGTGTTCCAACCGAAGTACCGCCAGATGACCACCAGCGCGATCGCCGGCTTGATCCAAAACGCGCTGCCCAGCCAATCGACCGGTGCAATCCCGACGAGGCCGATGACGTAGTTGAGCGCCCCGTACCGCTCACCGAACAGCGTGCTGAAGATGATCGCGATCGCGACTGAAGACGCGACAATCGGCGCGAAGAACGCCGCGCGATAGAACTCCTTGAAGCGGACCAGGCCGCTGTTCAGGATGAACGCCAGCAGGAGCGCGATTACGAGGTTCAGACTCGTGACGACGAAGAGCCAGATGCTGTTGTATATCGACTTCCAGAACACGTCGTCCCTGAAGAGCGACTGGTAGTTTTCAAGCCCGACCCATTGCTGGGAGGCGGGACCGCCGATGCCGTCCCATTGGACGAAGCTTAGGTAGAAGGCGTACAGGTAGGGAAAGAGGCCAAAGATAGCGAAGAGGAGGAAGAATGGCGCGATGAAGATGTACGCCCATATGTTGCGGCGCATTTCATACAGCGTCCCCCCGTGCCGTCTGGAGCCACCTGCCTCGAGAGTTGAAGATGCCATGCAATCTCCTCTGCCACGTTACACAACTGAAGGGGCCGGGCAGGAGGTTTCCTGCCCGGCCCGCGGGCTCTAGCTCTCGATGTCTCGAATGCGCTTCAAGGCTTCCGCCTCCGCATCCTTCATCGCCTGCTCGGGATCCTTCCCCTGCTCCTCAACCTTCGTGACCTCATTGCCGATGATGTCACCAGCCTGCCGGTCATTCGGATGCACGACGTTGCCGGGGATGTCTTCAGCGATCTCCGTCCAGAGCCGGAATGTCTTCTGACCACCGTAGAACTCGACACCCTGGTCGTAGATGGGATCCTCCCACGCAGGCTTGTACGCGGGGAAGATGCCCGTGGACTTGAAGATGGCGTTCTGCCCTTCCTTCGTGCAGCACACGTACTTCACGAACTCCCAGGCGGCCTCCTTGTTCTTGCCCTGCTCCGGAATGGACAGGAAGGAACCGCCCCAGTTGTAGTTGCCCTCCGGCGCCTTGATCACGCGCCACTTCCCGATGAGTTCCGGGTGGGACTGCGACAGACCGGTCTGCATCCAGCAAGCGATGCCCATACCCGCGAAGGCGTCCTTCTTCAGGCCGGTGTTCCACTCGGCCCCCCACCAATCGATGTCGGCGTCAATCTTCGCCTTGCGCACCTCCTGCGCCTTCTTCAGCGGCTCGACCGCCTTCTCCACGAACTGTAGCTTGTTGCCCTCGAACCAGCCGTGGCCCTGCTGCTCGACCATCGGCACGTACACATCGTTGAACGCGTCGGCGAACAGGGAAGTTTTGGGCGTCTTCTTTTTGAGGTCCTCGCCGAGCTGGAACCAGTCATCCCACTTCTCGACCCTCTTCTGCACTTCCTCAGGTTCGGTGGGCAAGCCTGCCTTCTTGAAAAGGTCCTCGCGGTACCAGAGCCCCGCTGGCCCGATGTCCCATGGCATGGCTATCAATCGACCATCCGGTGCGGAGCCATGCTGCCACTTGTATCCGACTATGTCCTCTTCGAATTCGCCAGCGTCGTACGGTGCCTGCTTGAGGTCCGCGAGTCCACCCTTCGCCGCGAAGCCACCGATCAGACCGATTTCCAGCGCGCACACATCCGGTGCACCGCTGCCGGCGGCAAGCGAGGTGAGGAGCTTCTGGTGGGTGTCGTCGAAGCCCAGCTTGACGAACTTCACGTTGATGTCCTTATTCGTCTTGTTGAACTCAGTCACCGCGTACTTGAGCCCGGCATCCCAGAACCATACAGTTATGTTAGTCTTGCCTTCGACGTCCTTGTTGGAGACACCGGGTATTGGGGTACCGCTGCCACCGGCTGCGCCGCCCGCAGCACCACCGCCTGTGGTGCCTTCGCCTTCGCTCGAAAAGCCCGCGCACGCGGCGAGACCGAGGCCGCCAACCGCAGCGCCTGTCTTCAGGAAGCGGCGCCTGCTCAACCCATTCGGGATCAGGGATTCGTCCATGTAGAAGCTCTCCTATGATTCTATCGAAACGGATCAACGTTATGTCGACAGGCGTAAACTGCTCGTTTGATGTCCTGTCGTAGCGGAATCCAGAATGTTTTCAACCCCGTCGGGTTGGGAACATTCTCCCAGAATACGCCCCACCCCCCTCCCTTTTCTACTACCCAAAAGGGTAGCAGATCGGACGCTCGGCGCTGCAAAGCCGCAGCGTATGTCCGTTTGTGCAGAGTGAGGTATACTATAGGCACAGCTGCACAAAGTGTCAAGCGTGGTTCGTAACGGGGACCGCAGCATTTCTAACATCCTGGGCGTTCTGCTCCGTGTGTTGTCTCCGTTACCCCTTTACAGCATCCGCAAATATCGCTACCGTATCGGAAACACGATCCGGCCCCTTCCGCAACCAGGGTTAGAAAGAGGTAGTTTGCGCGTGAGAGTCCCGACCCAGCCGTCGAATGACAGTTGGCGGCCACGGCTTCTAACGATTCTGGCGAGCACAATCCTCGCGGGCTGTTCCGTGACCCAGCAGGCACAGATCCCGACGCCGACACCGTTACCGGTTGCGGCCGTCGTCGAACGGCCCACGTATACCGTTCGGCGCGGCGATATCGTCGAGGAACTCCGACTCAGCGGCCGAGTCGCGGCGGTGAAGCAGGAGGATCTCGCCTTCACCGCGAACGGCAAGGTGTTGCGGGTTCACGTTCGGGTGAACCAAAAGGTCAAGGCCAAGCAGTTGGTCGCGGAGCTTGAGCAGAAGAAGTTACTGGACACACTCGCCGAGACCAAGATCACACGAGATCAGGCCAAGCTCGCGCTTGACGAGGGCAACCGCAACCAGCAACTGGAAGACGAGCTCGCCCAGCTCGATCTGCAGGAAGCACGCATCGAGCTCGATCAGGCGAACACCGAAGGGGAGCGTAGCCTGGCCCAGATACAGGTCCGCCGTGCGGAGATCCGCCTCGAGCGGGTTCAGGCGCAGTCCAACAAGGCGCAGCAACAATCCTTCGCGGAAGCCAGCCTCGCATACGACCGAATTGCGCGACAGGTCGAGTCCGGTCGGCTGTATGCGTCCATAGACGGCGTCGTGTCCGGCATCTCTATCCGGCCCGGTGCCGAGGTACGGGCCTTCGATCCTGTCATGACGGTCCTCGATCCCGGAGCGCGGGAGCTTCGCGTCGAGAACGTCACCGGGCAGGATCTAAACCGCCTCAGTGCGAAGCAGCCGGTGACGATTATCTTCAATCGTTATGAGAATCAGCCCGTTAAGGGCGTTGTCGAGCGCTTGCCGCAGGACGCCACGTCGACACAAACGGAGGTGCAAACGGATAGCGCCGTTCATATTAGCTACGATGCCCCGAACCTCGATCTCGAGATCGGCGACCTTGCAGCAGCGGTGATCACGCTCCAGCGCAGACCGAACGTGCTCTACCTCCCTCCCCCGGCGCTGCGCACTTTCCAGGGCCGACGGTTCGTCGTCGTACAAGTCGGTGAGCGTCAGCGGCGGGTGGATGTCGAGGTCGGGATCATCAGCGACGACCGCGTAGAGATAAAGAGCGGCCTGAAGGAGAACCAGGTTGTCGTCGGGCAGTAAGCAAGGTGCGGCGTAGATGCGCTGGCTGCTGAACCTGCTCGGCATCGCGAAGGTCGTCGGACAGCGCCAGAAGAACTACCTGGGTCTTGTGCTCGCTAGGCTCGCGGGATTCATCGTCGCCATAGCGATTGTAGTCAGCATACCGCTGTATTCCGACGCGGTCGGCTACCGCGTACTGCGCACCGAGCTCGAGCCCGATGAGGATGGCACGACCCGCCCGCCGTTTGCGTACCTCTTCTCCCGCTTCGCCACCGAGGGTCCGGTTCCCATCGACGCCTATCGCAGGGTCGACGAATATTTCAGCAAGTCGGCCGCGCGGGACATCGGGTTGCCGTCCGAGCTGGCGGTGCGCTACGCGACCACCGACAAGCTGCGGTTACTGCCCTCAGGGAGCAAGCAGTACCAGGTAGAGGAGCAACTCGATTTCGTAAGCGTCGGCTTCGCGAGTGGCATCGAAGAGCAGGTGGAGATCACCGACGGCGCACTCCCGAAGCCAGTTACGGACGCCAAAGCACCGGCGGACGTCATGATCCACGAGCGGCTAGCGGACCAACTCGGGTTGCAGACGGGCGAGGTCTATGTTGCTCGCAAGCCGGATGGCAGCGTGCAAGTGCCCGTACGGATTGCCGGGGTGTGGCAAGCGCGCAACGCTTTGGACAAGTACTGGTTCATCCGGCCCGCGTCGTTCGAGGACGTGCTGCTCCTGCCGGAGTCCACGTTCCAGAGCCGGATACTCCCTCAGAAGGAGCCAATCTATCAGGCGGTCTGGTATCTCGTCCTGGATGGCAATGGCGTTCGCAGCCGGCATGTCCCCCCGCTCATCGATCGTAGCGAGGCTACGACGGCCCGTGCGGCCGAGATCCTACCTGAGACCCGACTTCGCGTGTCCCCGCTTCCTGCACTGGAGGAGCACCACCGGCAGGTCCGCCTGCTGACCCTCAGCCTCTTGGTATTTGCTCTGCCTATCTTGGGTCTCATCGGCTACTTCATTATCATGATCACCGGCATGGTGGTGCAGCGTCAGCAGAACGAGATTGCCGTCCTCCACAGCCGCGGGGCATCCCGGACGGAAGTTATGGGTATTTACCTGCTGGAGGGCTTGGGCTTGGGCTTGCTCTCCCTGGTGTTGGGGGTACTTCTTGGCCGGTATACCGCGCTGCTAATGGGATGGACCCGGTCGTTCCTGCAGTTCCAACCCCGCAATGATGTCCCGATCCAACTCTCTCCCGAGAGCTTGCAAGGGGGCCTGCTCGTCGTGGCGCTCACGCTGGTTGCCAGCCTCCTTCCCGCCTTTGGCGCGGCCGGGGTAACGATCATCTCGTACAAGCGCGAGCGCGCCCGCTCCATACACAAGCCGCTCTGGCAGCGGCTCTACCTTGATTTCATTCTGCTGGGCATAGCGTATCTCGGTTACCGCCAACTGCGGGACCGGGGCACCATATCAATCGTCGGGCAGGGGAACACTGTTGGTGATCCATTCAGTAGCCCGCTGCTCATCCTGACTCCCGCGCTCTGGCTCCTCGCACTCGCCCTGCTCAGTATCCGGTTCTTCCCGGTGCTCATGGGCGCGGTCGGTAGAATCGTAGCCCGGTTGCGCGGCGTGTCGAGCCTTCTGGCGTTGCGATATCTGACGCGCACACCGCGGGCGTATACGAGCCCGGTCCTGCTGTTGGTCCTCACGCTCAGTCTGGCAACGTTTACGGCGTCGATGGCAAAGACCTTGGACAGCCACCTCAGCGATCAGGTGCTCTACGATGTCGGAGCGCAGATGCGCGTGACCGACCTCGGCGAGAGCACGGGCGAGAACGAGGCAGGTGGTACCGCCGGGGGCGGCGGTGCTGCGGGGGACGAAGGCGAGGGGCAACAGGAGGCAGCAGAGGAAGAGCCGGAAGGCGCGAAGTATCTGTTTCTGCCCGTCACCGACTACCTCAAGATCCCTGGGGTCACGGGTGCGACGAGGGTCTCCCGAAGCGAGGTTACCGCGGTCGCCGGAGGGGACTCGGAGACCGGCACGGCGCTCGGCCTGGACCGGATGGACTTCGTGGAAGTGGCTGCGTGGCGCCGTGATTACGCCCCTGCCTCGCTCGGCTCGTTGATGAACGCCCTTGCTCTGCGGGAGGACGGCATACTCGTCAACCGTGCGTTTCTCGAGAAGAACAACCTCGATGTGGGCGCGAAGGTGACGCTGCAGATGCGCGATCTCGAGGCGGCCAAGAACGTCCCGTTCGTGGTCTCCGGCGTGCTCGATTACTTCCCGACCCTGTACCCGGAGGACGGCGCGTTCTTCGTCGCAAATCTGGACTACATTTTCAGCGCTCAGGGTGGAGAGTTTCCGTATGAGGTCTGGCTCAACACCAGGCCCGGCACGTCGCGACAGCAGGTCGAGCTCGGCATCACGAAGCTTGACCTCCGCAGCATCGTGAGTGACGAGTCGCCTCCGCAGATCATCACCGCGCAGGACCGGCCGGAGCGGCAGGGACTTTACGGGTTGCTCTCGGTTGGCTTCCTCGCCTCTGCGATGCTCACTGGGCTCGGCTTCCTCTTCTACTCCGTCGTCTCATTCCAGCGTCGGTACATCGAGCTGGGGATGCTGCGCGCGATCGGGCTGTCGACCCGGCAGATGGCGGTGCTCCTGATCTGGGAGCAAGCACTCATCATCGGGATGGGCATCCTCGCGGGCACGGTGCTGGGAGTTGGGGTCAGCCGATTCTTCATCCCGTTCCTGCAGGTGCGAACCGGCGCTCACCCGCAGACTCCACCCTTCCAGGTGCTGCTGGCATGGGACCAGATACGCCTGATCTATCTGATATTCGCGGTCTTGCTGGGCTTGGCGTTGCTTACGGTGGCCATGCTCCTGCTGCGGTTGCAGATATTCCGTGCCGTGAAGCTGGGAGAAGCCACATGACACAGACTGCACAACCTGCAACGGAACGTACGACTGACGAGCCTCTGATCCTGTGCGAAGGCCTGGTGAAGATCTACAAGCTGGAGGAGGTAGAACTGCTCGCGCTCCAGGGTCTCGACCTCATCGTTCGGCGCGGGGAGGTCATGGCCATCGTCGGGCAGTCAGGCTCGGGGAAGAGCACCCTCATGAACATCCTCGGCGGGCTGGATCGGCCAACTGCAGGCAGGGTGTTGGTCGGCGGGCGGGATCTGCTGCAGCTAAGCGAGCGCAAGCTGAACGCGTACCGCCGGCACCACGTGGGTTTTGTGTGGCAGCAGACCGCGCGCAACCTCATCCCCTACCTGAACGCCCAGCAGAACGTCGAGCTGCCGATGCTTATGGCCGGAACCACGCGCCGAGAGCGCCGCGAATGGTCGAACGAGCTCCTGGAAGCGGTCGGCATCGCCCATCGCAAGGACCACAAGCTGGACCAGATGTCCGGCGGCGAGCAGCAGCGCGTCGCGATCGCCGTAGCGCTCGCCAACCGACCGGAACTGCTCCTAGCGGATGAACCGACCGGGGAGTTAGACACGACCACCGCCAAGACGATCTTCGACATCTTCCATAGACTGAATGAGCAACTGGGCCTTACTATCGTCATCGTGTCCCACGATGCACAGATCGCCACGCATGTCGCGCGGGTGGTGGCCATTCGGGACGGTAAGACAAGCAGCGAGACGCTACGCCAGCCTGCACAAACAACGGAAGACATGGAGGACGGCGAGCACCATTACGTGGAGTACACCGTGCTGGACCCGGCGGGCCGTCTTCAGGTTCCGGAGGAATACCGCGACCGCTACGGCATGGGTGGCCGGGTCACCCTGGAGGCGACGGAGGAGGGTATCGTAATCCGCCCCGTGGAGGGTGACGAGCGGCATGTTCCGCGTGCTCTGGTCGAGAGCGATGAGCCGCCCCCTGAGCAAGCAAGCCTGAAGTCGCGCCTTGCCCGACGCTTCGGGCGCAAAGGGGGCGGCAAATGAGTTCCGACGTTCAGTCGTCCACCAGGCACGCGGATAGTCTCGACACCGGCTCACCAGCCCCACTGCCAGCGGTCAAGGCGGAAAACGTCACCCGTTCCTTCAGGGTGGGTAGCCAGGAAGTCCATGCATTGCAGGGACTCTCTCTAGAGGTGCCGAGCGGCGCGTTTGTCGCGCTGATGGGTCGCTCCGGATCGGGCAAAACGACCCTGCTGAACATGATCGGCGCGCTGGATCAGCCGACGACCGGTGAGGTGTGGGTGAATGGCCGTCCGTTGAGCAAGCTCTCGGATAACCAACTCACGCGGCTGCGTCGCGAGGAGTACGGCTTCATCTTCCAGTCGTTCGCGCTGCTGCCCATCTTGTCTTGCGCGGAAAACGTCGAGTTGCCCCTGCGCATCGCTGGCGGCGTCAGCGCAAAGGAGCGGCGGCAGCGGGTCGAAGACGCGCTCGCGCTTGTTGGCCTGGAACAATGGGCCGGCCACCGCCCCTACGAGATGTCCGGCGGGCAGCAGCAGCGCGTCGCCATCGCCCGCGCCCTGGTTAGCCAGCCCCGTATCCTGATCGGCGACGAGCCGACGGGCGAGCTGGACAGTAAGACTGGCCAGAAGATCATGCGCCTGATGCGCGAGGTCGTAAATCGGGAAGGTCTGACGCTCGTGATGGCGACACACGATCCGACGGTGGAGGAGTACGCGGACGACGTGTACCATCTGCAGGACGGGCAGCTGATCGACCACTTCACGCGCTCCCCCGGAACGGCGGCACCCCTGGGCGGCAGCGCGTAACAGCGGCACCTCAGTTGCGGTCAGCACCGCAGCTTGATCAGGCGCACCGTGTCAAACAGGGAGCGTGCCCATTACGGAGGTGAATCACCATGATAGAAACCAAGACCATAAGTTCGGTGATGCCGCAGGAGCTGACCTCGTGCGGACTACCCCTCGACATGGCGACGGAACACATAGGAACGCTCCGCCGTTCTGACGACATCGCGGACGACTTTCCAGCGCTCCGCGACAGGATGCAGCATGACGGCTATCTCTACTTACCTGGCTACCTGGATCGCGAACTGGTCCTCGAAGCGCGCCGCGATATCTTCACCCAGCTCGCCGCAGAGGGCTACCTGCATCCAGGCACGGCCCTTATGGACGGCGTGGCCGGATTAGAGCGCAAGAACGGCTTGCGGCCGGACATTGCCAAGGCGAGCGCGCCACTCCAGGAGTTGCTGTACGCTGGCCGAATCATGGCATTCTATCGCGGCTTTCTGGACGGCGAGCCGCTTCATTTTGACTATACCTGGTTACGGGCCGTTTCCCCAGGGAATGGCACCCCGCCCCACGGCGATAGCGTGTTCATGAATCGCGGAACCCGAAAACTGTATACCGGTTGGACACCGCTTGGCGACGTTAGTTACGAGGAAGGCGGCCTGATCGTACTCGAAGGCTCGCACAAGCTCGATCGCATCAGGAACAACTACGGCAACAAGGATGTCGATGCATACTGCTCGAACCGGCCAGACGGCCCGGAGTATGCCTCCGGCGAGAAGTGGTGGGGCGGCTGGCTCTCGAAAAATCCAACCCACCTGCGCGAACGCCTCGGTGGCCGATGGCTCACACACGAGTTCCGTGCCGGTGACCTGCTGACGTTCACGATGAACACCGTCCACGGCAGCCTCGATAATCACTCAGATCGGATTCGTCTATCCTGCGATTTCCGGTACCAGTTCGCGTCCGAAGAGGTAGACGAGCGGTGGGTAGGCGAGAATCCGGTGGGCCACGGTCCGGGCGGGAAGCGCGGCAAAATCTGCTAGTTCGATCTCACCAGGTGATATGGACTCCGGCAGAACGGTAGGGCATCTGTCAATCCGAGCCCGCGAGGAATCCGCGGCACGGGCTACGGATCCCTCACTGCGTTCGGGATGACACGCATCATGGTTCAGCCGGATCACGTATGACTTCGCGCCAAAAGAGGTGACGGCCCACATCACACACCGCGTGAACGATCTCCTTGACCCTCATACCAGCCTCAAGTACTGTGTTTATAGGCGGGTATTTGGTGATAGGAGCGGGCATGGCACAGACCGGCAAAAAGGTAGTGGTCATTGGTAGCGGCTTCGGCGGCCTGGGAACTGCGTGCCTGCTCTCGAAGGAGGGCTACTCCGTTACCCTGCTGGAGAAGAACGAGCAGTTGGGTGGCAGGGCCGGTCTCCTCGAAGATGGCGACTTCCGCTGGGACATGGGACCGTCGTGGTATTTGATGCCTGACGTGTTCGAGGCGTTCTTCGAATCGCTCGGCGAGCGCGTCGAAGATCACCTGCAACTGGAGCGGCTGAATCCCGGATATCGCATCTTCTTCGAAGATGGCGATGTCGTGGACATGACGGGCGATCTCGCCATCGATGCCGCGACGTTCGACCGATACGAGGCGGGTGCCGGCGAGAAGCTGCGCGAGTACCTCCGGCTCAGCGAGTACCAGTACACCATCGCGATGCGCGACTTCGTGCCCAAGAACTACGACTCGTACCGCGATTTCTTCACGCGCCAGGCCATTGTCGAGGGACCGAAGCTCCACGTACTTGAGTCGATGGACCGGTACGTCGGCCGGTTCTTCACGCATCCGAAGCTCCGCAAGATCATCCAGTACACCCTTGTATTCCTGGGCAGTTCACCGTATTCCACGCCCGCGCTGTACAACATCATGAGTCACGTCGACTTCAACCTTGGCGTGTGGTATCCGGAGGGTGGTATCCACGAGGTCATCCAGGTACTGGCCCGCATCGCGAAGCAGCATGGCGCGGAGATACGGTGCAATAGCGAGGTTGAGCGCATCCTTGTAGATGGCGGACGCGTCGTTGGCGTACAGACTGCTGACGGGATTGTCGAAGCTGACATTGTCGTCTCCAACGCCGACCTGCACCACACGGAAACGGAGCTGTTGCAGCCCGTGGATCAGTCGCTCAACGAGAAGTACTGGAACAAACGGACCCTGGCTCCCTCTGCGTTCATTATCTATCTCGGGCTGGATACGACGATCCCCCACCTGGTCCACCACAACCTGTACTTTTGCGAGGACTGGCGTACGAACTTCGACTCCATCTTCAAGCAGCCGAGCTATCCTGACAATCCGTCCCTGTACATCTGCTGTCCGAGCAAGACCGACCCGAGCGTCGCGCCGGCTGGGCACGAGAATCTGTTCATCCTGGTACCGGTCGCGCCGGGGCTCGACGACACCCCGGAGATTCGGGAACAGTACGCCTCCCACATACTGGATCTGGTGGAGGAGAAGCTGAAGATACCGGGGATGTGGGACCACATCATCAGCCAGCATATCTTCTCGATCAACGACTTCGCTTCGCGCTACAACAGCTACAAGGGCTCCGCGCTCGGCCTCGCGCACACGCTCCGGCAGTCCGCCGTGTGGCGCCCGAACAACAGGAGTAAGAAGGTCCGCGGCCTGTACTATGTGGGCGCGAACACCAACCCAGGCATCGGGATGCCGATGTGCCTGATTAGCGCGCAGCTCGTGCGCAAGCGGGTGCTCTATGGAAAGTGATCTGCTCCACTGCCAGCAAATTTTCCGAGAGTACTCCCGCACGTACTATTATTCGTCGCACTTCTTTCCGACGCGGATTCGGAACAACGTTTATGCCCTGTACGCGTTTTTCCGCACACCGGACGAGTACGTTGATAACCCGGTGGGCGACCCGGTACAGGCGATAGCGCGCTTTCGTGCAGAGCATGAGCAGGCATGGGCAACGGGCGAGTCGGCGAGTCCCGTACTCCGCTCGTTTATCGCGACCGCTCAGGCGTTCGATATACCAAAGGCGTGGGCCGACGCGTTCCTGGAAGCGATGGCGATGGACCTCACCATCTCACGCTACGCGACGTATGAGGATCTGTGCCGCTACGTGTATGGATCCGCGGAGGTCGTCGGGCTCATGATGGCCCAGGTGCTCGGGGTGCCGCAAGAAGGACTTTCCGCGGCCCGGGAACTGGGACACGCGATGCAGCTCACGAATTTCTACCGAGATATCGGCGAAGACTGGGCGCGTGGCAGGATCTACGTTCCACTGGAAGATATGGAACGCTTCGGCGTTCGCGAGCGCGAGTGGAACGCTCGGGTCGATCCCCAGAAGTTCGGGGCGCTGATGCATCACCTGGCGGTGCGCAACACCGCGCAGTACCGGCAGGCGCACGATGGCCTGCGGTTGATCCCCCGGCAATGCCGGATGGCGGTCGCGCTTTCCTCCATCGGCTACCAGCGCACGCTGCAGTGTATCGAGCGGGACCCGATGGTGGTGTGGCGCGCGCGCATCTCGCACAGCCGCACAGACTACCTTTCCATTCTTTTCCGGGCAGCAAACGCCGCGTATGTCCATTGATCTCGCCAAGTATCTGAAGATCTCTCGCCCTAAGTTCTGGCTGTACCTCGTCGGCCCATACTTTCTGGGCGCGCTCCTCGCGGTTGATAGCCTTGCCCGACTGGATTCCTGGCAGTTCTGGTGGCTGTTCGCGTGGTTTACTTTCCCGGCGAACCTGCTCCTTTATGGCGTGAATGACGCAGCAGATTACGATACCGATCAGCACAATCCTAAGAAGGTACGTGACGAGGCTCTTGTACACCCACACGAGCGCGCGGTACTGTTACGCACAATCACAGCGTTGGTCGTGCTCGCCATTCCGGCACTCGTCTTGAGCAACATTCGGGTCATCGTTGCTTTCGCACTGTTCATCCTGCTCTCGCTCGCGTACAGTCTTCCGCCGCTTCGGCTCAAGGCGCGCCCGCTGCTCGATAGCCTCAGCAACGGTCTCTACCTGACGCCCCTGCTCGTCGCCTGGGGCTTCTACTCGTCCCAGGTGCCCTCCTGGCCGCTGGTTGTTGCCGGGCTATTGTGGTGCGGTGCGATGCACGCATACTCGGCCATACCGGACATCGAGTCTGATCGACGCGCGGGGCTGCGTACCGTGGCGACGCTCCTGGGGCGCGACGGCACGCTGGCGTTCTGTGGAGTGTCATACTTGGGCGCCTCGCTGCTGGTGGTGTTGCACGACGTGCCCGCGGGGCTCGTCCTCGGCGCGTACCCCGTTCTGATGGTGGTACAGGCGGTTCGCGCGCGCAGCCGTATCCCACAGTGGTACCGTTATTTCCCGGTTTTGAACGGCCTCGCTGGGATGTGCCTGACCCTGCGCTTCCTGTGGCCGCTCGCGCGGTAGCTGTTCGCGTCGATGCCAAGACGCGCCGCCATACTTTTCCTCGACGGCGAACGAGGTGAGAACGTAATCAATCGGTGAAGCCTGAGAGGAGACGTGACTTGCAAGATAGGACGATCGACAAGACATGCATCGTTGTCGGGGCAGGCATGGCGGGCCTGCTCGCTGCCCGGACCATTGAGCAGGCTGGTATTCGGACCACAGTGTTCGAGGAAGGTCGCGCGGTTGGAGGTAGGATGTCTACCAGTCGCCTGGAGGATGGTGTCTTCGATGACGGGGCACAGTTCTTCACGTTGCGGGACGATAGTTTCGCGGCGCTTGTCGACCAGTGGGTGCAGGAGGGAGTCGTCGCGGAGTGGTCGCGCGGTTTCGCGCGGCCGGACGGCTCATACAACGAGGACGGCCACCCGCGCTACTATGCGGTCGGCGGTATGGCAGCCGTCCCCGCCCATATCGCGCGCGGGCTAGATGTTCGAACCGGCGCCCGTGTTGCCGCCATTCAGGAGTCCGGCAGTCGCTGGGAGGTAGTCATCGACGGGGGCACGGTGGAGAGCGCAGATGCTGTGATCATGACACCCCCAGCGGAGCAGTCGCTCGCTGTCGTTGACGCAGGAGACGTCCGACTGGCCCCGTCCGCACGCGCAACACTGGAGAAGATCCGCTATGCGCCCTGTATCTCGGTCATGCTAGTGCTCGAAGGCCCAAGCGGCGTACCGGAACCGGGCGCTGTACAATTGTCAGGACAGAATGGTGCGGGCGAGCCCGTATGGTGGCTGGCGGACAATCGGCGCAAGGGTATCAGCCCATCGGCACACGCAATCACGATCCATGGGGGGCCGGAGTTCAGTGCTGCACATTGGGACCAGACAGACGACGATGTGGTTTCCGTGCTGATTGAGATTGCGCACCACTTTATCCGGTCACGCGTGCGCAGCGTGCGGACGCGCCGGTGGCAATACAGTCAACCGATCGAGCCGCATTCGGAGTCCTGCCTTGTCGCGGTCGAGACCCCGCCGCTCGTCTTCGCCGGGGATGCGTTCGGCGGTGCCAAGGTGGAGGGCGCGGCGCTCTCGGGTCTGGCCGCCGCTGAGCAGGTTCGTCGCCTCCTAAGGATTTCGTGTGAGTGTTTCAGAGGACCAGTCGGATGACTCCTCCTGCGCGGGACGCAGCCGCTGATATGCGTAGGAACTGGCGAGCAGCAGCAGGCCCAGACCGATGAAGGACGGGACTCGGTACGTGGCGTCGAGGGCGGCCAGATCGTAGAGGAACACCTTCGTCGTTGCGGCACCAAGCAGCGCGAGTCCGGTTGCGCGAAGCAAGCCCAATCGGGTCACGATGCCCACCACGAACGCGCCGCCACCGAGGGCAGCCCACAGGATAGACAGGGCAACCTGTGCCTGCTTGCGCAAACCCTCGATGTCCGAGCTTGCACCCACATGCCGCTGGAACTCATCGACCACCCCGACAGACAAGGCATAGACGAGGAAGACACCCACGCCGAGGGCAAACCGGCGCGACCACAAATGCCCCCGCGACAGCCAGGCGGCGAGACCGAGAAGTGCGGCGAGCGATAGAAGCGCCGCCGTGGCGCCACTCCACAGCAGCGGGTGGGTGATCTGCTCGTACGGATCCACCATCAGTCGATCGAGAGGCGCGACGTCGCCAAGGGCGACCAGCGCGCCCATGCCGCCCAGTAATGCGGCCACTCCACCATACGCTGCTTCGCTCCCACGATCACGCCCCGTGAGCAGGCAGAGTACGGCGGCCACCGCCGACCAGGAAACAACCACACCCCACGATGGCAGCTCGATCGGCATCAGCCACGCTATGGCGAGTGCAGACGCGAAGATGGACACCCTGCGCAGTCGCGCAGTGCCGGCGAGCACGGAACTGAGTAGTCCTGCACCACCCAGGATGCCACCGGCAACTGTGTATGAATCAGCGAACGGACGGGCGGGCGTGGAGCCGATTGCCGACAACGGAAGATCGACGGTCAGGGCGTGTCCCGCGGCAAGCACCGCGGCAGCGAGTGCGGCTGGCCACGTCGTCAGGGCGAGTTCCCGCCCCGCCATATGACGCAAGCGTCGCGCGGGACGGGAGGTTCGGTCCATGAGGACGGCGAGCACGGTGGTACCGGCATACCCTGTGAGAAGCCACAGGCCCGAAATTTCGAACGGCAGCGCATACAACAGGAGCCCAATGCCAAGCCACGCAAGCAGGGAGCGCATACCGCGTGAACGAACAACAGTGATCGCGAAGCCGACTGCGGTCAGCAGGAAGGCGAGCGTGCCGCCACGCGCATTGAGGAATGGACGGCTGGAGCCCAGGTTGTTGGACAGCACCTCGTAGAAGGGATACTCGATGGTCACGAAGTGGCTCACCGCCAACAGCCCGAGCAGGCTCGCGCTCGCAGCGGTGTAAAGATCTTGCCTTCGCGAGAAAACCCATGCAAGTGCCGCCGCCTCGGCAGCCCATGCGATCGGGACTGCAGGGCCGCCAAGCGAGACAGGTACGGCCATCGTGAGCGCCGCGAGTCCCGTACCAAGCGCAAGCAGACCGAAGGCGTGCTCCTGTCCCGCAATGCGCAAAAAGTACGCGCCGAGCAGGAAATGCGCGGTGGCAACACAGAGCAAAAAGAGTCCTTGCGCAGCCGAGGTGTCGAGCACACCGAAACCGACGGCGACGAGAAACGCGGCGTTGCCTAGCAGAAGCGTTGCGGATGTAGGGCGTAAGACGGAGCGGGGATGGCGAAACTCTTCTCCACCGGCTGCGACCGCATTGAGGCACCAGTAGCCGGCCAAGACCAGCAGCGCGAGGCCGCGCGACGGTCCCCGCTCAACCCACGACCACAGCTGCGGTGCCGACAGCAGAAACGCCAATGCGGGAAGCCACGACCAAGTGCGCCAGAGGGAAACCGCGGTGCAACCGATCAGGGCGATAGCAACGAAGGCGACGGTACTGAGGGTCGGGGACGCGCCGAGCACGATCGGTGCGGCAAGCGCGGTAATCAGACCATACGCCGCTGCCACCTGAGATCGCGACCGAACCGCGATCAGTGCGGAGGCCGCCGCCAGCGCAAGCGAGCAAGCGAGACCAACCTCCACCCGAATGAGTTCATACAAGCGCGTTCCTGCGACGAACGAGAGGCCAAGGGTACCCAGCCCGGTTGCGACCAGGACATGCCCCAGCAGTGCCTCGCGTCGCTCGAACAGCCACGCACCCGCTGCAAACAGCAACAGCCCTGCGCCGAGCCCGATACCCACGCGCGTCGTCGGGCCGATCCATCCTTCGCGAAACGCGCGAGCCAGGAAGAAGACAATTCCGAACAGAATCGCCAGACCGCCACCCCAGGCAAGGAAGCGTCCGGTGAGCAGCCGCTCCAACTCTGCCGCGGACCATCGACGGGCAGGAGCCCTCGGCGTCACAAGAGGGGTTGGTGCGGGACCGATGCGTGCAGGTGCGGTCCGTTCCAGGATCGTCCTGGGTTGCTCACGCCGTGCCGCCGACGGTACCGTTGGCGAGGATCGCGGGGTCGGTAGCTCGGTGCGTGTCGGGGGATTAGCGGGAATGGTCAAATGGTATCCCTTCTCCCTCGTCGCCCACGTTTCGAGCGCACGTAGCTGTCGGTCGAAGGCATCGAGCCGTTGCTCGAGCAACTCCAGTCGTCCATCTATCGTGCTCATATCGATTCGCTCCCTTCCACGCGGGCCACCATAGCTTCATTCCACGCTCTTAGTCGATGTGCCGTCGCTCAACGGCTTGTGACTGCCTCAATCTTCGCACACCGATACTACGGCACGACTGCGGTAGCGCCGTCACGGTTTGAGTCTGTGTGACGGGTGGGGTAGAATAGGTCCATTGCCCGATTAGCTCAACGGATAGAGCACCTGGCTTCGGACCAGGGGGTTGTGGGTTCGAATCCTGCATCGGGCGCCTGCGGTAGGGTTGCCACCATATGTCGCCGCAACTGCCGACTAGTGCGAGCGTGACCCGACTTGACTTGATTGGCACATGCACGACTGCTTCAGGGTGGTGGTTGGCCATCACACCGAACGAGGCGCTGTGATGATGAAGCGCCGTCGCCATTAGCCTTATGCTGGCTCGATGGCGACGGCGTACAGCTTCAGGCCTTGTGTCGGCATCCGCATGTTGGTGTGTCGATCAGCGCATCGCGATATCGAGCACCCGGTCCGTTGTGCCCGGTGAGACGTCGTTGGTGACGACGAGCACAACGCGCTTGCCCGTTCGGCGGATGCGCACGTTGGCATCCGCACCGTCCAGACTCAGTGCACCATCGCTCTTCTTGTACCCCTGGCCAAACACGTTCTGGTTCAACCCTGCTTGTAGCGCAGCCAGTGCGATGGTGAACTCAGACGCGTCCGCCTCCCGATCCCACACGCTCTCCCACACCAGCGCGGTGCCTTCATCGCCGTTTTTCGGCGCGTACACGGCGTAGCTGTCACCGCCCCATCCCGCCGACGCCTGCTTCAGGAAGGGCGTTTCGACCGCGCCCTGGCTTAGCAGGATCAGCGTCCGGTACTCGCCAAGCGTGTCGGACCGCAGCTTCTTCCAGCCCTTCGGGAGTACCCGCAAGGGGTTGACCGGCTTGACGTTCACCGGGCGCTCCCGCGCAAAGTACTTCTCCGGATGCATGATCTGCTCCGTGCTTTCCGGTGGCCGGCGATATGCAGCATCCACCTGTTGCCAGCCGCCTCGAGCATGCAGAGTCTTCACCCACTCCGTGCCTTGCATGTACGGGAAGTACATGGTCAGGCCATATAGGGGCGGACCCTCCTCGTAGCTGGTGAAAGCAGACGAGGTCAAGATGGCCTCAACCGCCGCCTCCTGCATCTCCGCCTGGGAGATCTTGCGCTTGCCCTGGAACTTCGACTCAGCCAGCATCGCGTCGCCCTCGAACAGAGAGCGCGCTGCCAGCGCCCGATCCGAGTTCGTCTCACTACCGTCCGTGAAGCGGCGCAGGTTGTGATTCTGGTCCTGCAAGGCGTGTGCAAGTTCATGCGCCATTGTGCTCCGGGCCTGACCGTCGAAGTCGGACTCATCACCTACCACGAATAAGCGCTTGGCCTTCGGATCGTAGAACCCCAGGACGGAGTCCCCTGTGTCCTGCGAGATCAGCTTGCGGAAGTTGGTCCTTGCCGAGGTGAAGCCGAAGGCAACCAGCGTCTTCTCCTCCGCGTCGCGCTCACTCACCGTCCAGTACTTCCGGTTCTC
>JADDPA010000187.1:21519-27703 GCA_016782125.1 Thermobaculum sp. | reverse complement strand
CGGGCAGGTCGCGCCGCGCGGCAAGGTGTTCGGCATGACGAAGGGGGCGGACCAACCGGCCACCCCCTAGTGATCATGATGGGGCGCCGTGTCTGGCCCCACCCCCATGCCCGCCTCGGGCTAACTTCGAACGGAGACCGCATCCTCCACGAGTTGCTGCAGGCTCAGAAGCCCTGCGACCAGCTCGCCCGTGATGTGCACCCGCACCGTCGGCCGGTTGCGCCCGGAGAGCGCCTGGTAGTCACCAAGCGCCTGCGCGCGCTTGAGCGTGTTGAAGTCGTAGTCCGAGCCGGGGATTGGCAAGGAAGCGGTGTCCTCCGCCGTCACCTGCACGAAGACTCCCTCCTGCGGGCCGCCCTTGTGGAACTGCCCGGTGGAGTGCAGGAAGCGCGGGCCATAGCCCAGCGTGGTCGCCGCCCGCGTCCCATCGCGCATCAGCATCCGCGCGTCCTGAAGCGCCGTGTGCACCTCGTCCGTCGTCTGCACGTACGCCATGATCGCGATGTAGCTGTGCTCGCCCGCCTGCGCAAAGAATCGCGAGAGCGCTTCCGATGCTGACCCGCCTTCCACGCCGTAGAACGCGAGCTCGTTCTCCGTCAGCGCTGGCTGCTCCTCCGGGAGCTGGCCCTGCTGCTTGTACTGGTCCAGCAGGCGCGAGGTGTTGTCCTTGCTCTCCTGCACGTTCGGCTCGTCGAACGGGTTGATGCCGAGTACCGCCCCGGCGACGGCCGTGGCGATCTCCCAGCGCAGGAACTCCCCGCCGAGATCCAGCGGGCCGGTGAGCTTCAGGCGCACCACCGGATGCCCCGCCTGCGCGAGCGCGTCGAGCTTTTCGCTCACCTTTAGGTCTTCCGGCGCGTCGATGTCCAGGTGGACGAATATACGGTCGTTGCCGTACACTTCCGGCGCGCCGAGCGTCTCGCCCTCGACGGGCAGCAGGCCAGCACCCTCCTTGCCCGTGCTCTCGGCGATGAGCTGCTCCACCCAGTAGCCATACGTGGCAATACCTGGGGAGATTGCGAACGTGAGCTTGTTCCTGCCCGCCTTCGCCGCCTCACCGAGAATCGCGCCGAGCCACAGGCCGGGGTTCTCCGAAGCCGGTATCTCCGGCCCGCACGCCCGCACCATGTCCGACACGGAGTCGAACATCTTCGTGAAGTCGACGCCTATAAGCGCGGCGGGCACGAGCCCGAAGTACGAGAGTGCGGAGTAGCGCCCACCGATGTCCGCACGGTTCTCGAACACCCGCCGGAATCCACGCGACGCACCTTCCTCGGAGAGCGACGTGCCAGGGTCACAGATTGCGACGAAGCTCTCGCCCGTCTGCTCTGCCTTGACTGCCTGCACCTTCTCCCAGAAGTACCGATACAAGGAGAGCGTCTCCGTCGTCGTGCCGGATTTGCTGGAGACGATGAACAGCGTCTTTGCCGGGTCGATCTCTCCCTCGACCGACTGGATGCTCGCGCTGTCCGTCGTATCGAGCACGCGCAGCTCCGGGTAGCCCTCGTGCGAGCCGAAGGTATGACGGAACACATCCGGCGCGAGGCTGCTGCCACCCATGCCAAGCACCACGACGTGGCCGTAGCCCTCGCCGCGCACCTGGTCCGCAAACGCCTGCAGATCATCGATCTGCGCGTGCATCTCCTCGACGACCGGGAGCCAGCCGAGCCGATTCGCGATCTTCTTCTGGGTCTCTGCATCGTCCTTCCAGAGCGTGGGGTCCATCCGCCACAGCCGAGCCCCGAAGTTCTCGCTCTGGAGTTGTGTGAGCCGCTGGTCCACGGCGGCCTGGAGATCGCCGAGCTGCGCGGTCTGCCGCTCCTCAACGTCCGCCTGGAACGCCGCGATCTTCTGGTTGATGACCCGGTCCAGCCCGTCGAAGGACGTGACGAACGCCTCTGATCCGTCCTTCAGCAGCTTGTCGGTCACCTCCTTGATCGGGATGCCAAGGTCTTCGAGTTCGCGCATCACGACATGCGCCTCGTCCACGTCCTTGTCAATCGTCCGGTCGACGGTGCCGTGGTCGAGGAACGCCGCGAGCGTCGCGGGGGGCACCGTGTTCACCGTGTCCGGGCCAATCAGCTCGTCCATGTACAGCACGTCGGAGTACGCGGGGTTCTTCGTGCCGGTGCTGCCCCACAGGGGACGCTGCACCCGCGCGCTCGCTTGCGTGAGCCGCGCGAACCGCTCGCCAGAGAACTTCGCCTGGTAATGCTCATACGCGATCCGTGCGTTCGCAACTGCCGCCTTGCCGAGCAGATCCTCAATCTGCTTGCGCCGCGCCTCATCCGTCTCCTGCTCGATGATCTTGCCCAGCCGCTTGTCCACCTCGGTGTCCACCCGGCTTATAAAGAAGCTCGCGACTGACGCGATGCGGTCCACCGGCTGGCCCTCCGCCACGCGCTGCTCCAGCGCCTCGAGGTAGGCATCCATCACCTGCTCGTGGTAATCCACGGAGAAGATGAGCGTGATGTTGATGTTAATCCCCTCGGCGAGGAGTTGCCGAACGGCTGGGATCCCCTGGTCCGTCGCGGGTACCTTCACCATCAGGTTCGGGCGGTCTACCGCCTTCCAGTACTTGCGCGCCTCCTCGATCGTGCCCTCCGTGTCGTACGCCAGCTTCGGCGACACCTCGATGGAGACGAAGCCGTCGACGCCAGAGGACGACTCATACAGCGGGCGGAGGAGATCCGCGGCGCTCCGGATGTCCTCGGTGACGAGTGCGTCATAGATTTCCGACGGCCCTGCGCCGTTCGCCACGAGCTCTCGCATCGCGGCCTCGTAATCCTCGCCGCTGCTGATGGCCTTCTCGAAGATCGTCGGGTTCGAGGTCAGGCCGCGGACGCCCTTGTCGATATAGTCCTGCAGCTCACCGGTGGACATCATCCCGCGCGTAATGTTATCGATCCACGGGCTCTGTCCCTGTTCTTCATATAGCCTGTGTAGCGTTGTCTTAGCCATTCGTCCGTACCCCTTCCGGTCGTCGGAACCTTCGCCCCGTCATATGGGCGGGCTTGAAACCCGCCCCTGCCGCCTGCCTGGTACAGGCGATCAATCTACCCCGCCGGGCGTTCAATTGAACGCCCCTACTGGGCGGCGAGCTCGCGCACCGCGTTCACGATGCAGTCCGCGTCGATGCCCGCGGCGTGCAGCAACTCCTCCGGCTTGCCGGAGCCGGGCATGTGACGCACCGCGAGGTGGCGCAGCTTCAGCGGCATCAGTTCGTAGCCCTCGCCCTTGATGAGCCCACTGAGCACCGCCGAACCGAGCCCACCCTCCGGGTAGTGGTCCTCGACGACGACGACCCTGCCGCCCGTCGCCTCGGCGGCTGCGGAGAGCGTCTCGCTGTCCACCGGCTTCACGGAATACAAGTCGATGAGCCGTACATTGATGCCCTCGCCAGCAAGCTCCTCCGCCGCCTTGTTCGCCTCGTGTAACGTGATACCCGCCGCGACGACGGTCACCTGATCGTTTTCCGACTCGCGCACTACGCGGCTACCACCGACGTGGAACTCCTCGTCCGCACCGTAGATCACGGGCGTGCTCGCGCGGGTGGTGCGGATGTACGAGATGCCCTCGGTGTCCGCCATCAGCGCGACGAGCTTCGCGGTCTGGTTCGCGTCGCTCGGGTAGAGCACCGTCGAGCCGAACACCGCGCGCATCATCGCGAGGTCTTCCAGCGCCATCTGCGATGGCCCGTCCTCACCGATCGAGACGCCCGCGTGGGAGCCGGAGATCCGGATGTTCGCGCGGCTCACGGCCGCCATGCGGATGAAGTCGTACGCCCGGCTGAAGAACGCCGCGAAGGAGGAGGCAAAGGCCACGCGCTCACGTACGCTCATCCCTACCGCCGAAGCGACGAGTTGCTGCTCCGCGATGAACATTTCGAAGAACCGCTCCGGGTACTCCTTCGCGAACTTCTCCGCGTACGTGGAGTTCGAGACCTCGCCGTCGAGCGCGACCACGTCCTCGCGCGCGCCGAGCGCCTTGAGCGCATCGCCGTACGCCACACGGGTGGCGGCCTTGGCGCCGAGCTCATACGTCGGCAGCGTAACTGAGGCGTTCGACCCCTTCGGGAACGGGCTCATGGGCTCCGGCTTCTTTGTCTGGACCACGATGTTGCTCTCGCCACCGAGTTCCTGAATCGCCGCGTCGCCCTTGTCCGCCTGCACGGGCTTGCCATGCTGGTCGAGCTGGTCCTCCAAGAAGGAGACGCCACGCCCCTTGAGCGTCTTGGCGATGATCATCGTCGGCTTGTCTTTCGTATCGAGCGCCTCCTGGTACGCCCGGTCGATCTCCTCCAGGTTGTGGCCGTCGATCTGGATCGTGTGCCAGCCAAACGCCTCCGCGCGCGCGGCGTAGATCTCGCCGTGATGCTCAAGCATCGTCGGCCCACGCTGGCCCAGGCGGTTCATGTCCAGGATGCCGATCATGTTGTCGAGCTTGTAGTGGCTCGCCGTGCCACACGCCTCCCACACAGAGCCCTCAGCCATCTCACTATCGCCGAGCAGCACCCACACCTTGTACGGCAGCTTGTCGAGGTACTTGCCCGCGAGCGCCACGCCCACGGCGATCGGCAGCCCCTGGCCGAGCGACCCGGTCGCGACGTCCACGTACGGAATCTCCGGGGTTGGGTGTCCCTGTAGCCGGGAGTCGAACTTGCGGAACGTCATCATCTCCTCATCGGGGATCGCGCCCACCGCCTTGTACATCGCGTACAGCAGCGGCGAGGCGTGGCCCTTGGAGAAAATCAGGTGGTCGTTCGCGGGGTTCTCCGGGTGGTCCCAGTCATACGTCATGTACTTGCCGATGAGCACGGCCATCAGGTCTGCCCCCGAGAGGCTCGAAGTCGGGTGGCCGGAGCCCGCGGCCGAGGTGGAGCGCACGCTGTCCACCCGTAACTGCTGCGCGAGCGCGTGCCACTGCTCGGTATGGGTTTGTGTCTGGTCGATCGTCGTCGCCACGTCGGTACCTCCTGAACCCCTAAATCGCTGCCATGCCTGCTATCCGCTACTCTTGTGCCGCGTATTATGCACCAGAACGCCTTACGTTCGGCACTTCCTCTTCATGCAACAATCGCGCCTTAACCGGGCCGCCGCGCCGCTCTCTCCCGCTCCAACCGGCTATATATCGCATGCCGCCGCGGATCGGGCACGCGCGGCGGCGAAAGTTCTGCCCCAGCGTCAGACGCACTGAGCGTTCCTAGCGCGTCGAGCACCAAGAGTGCCGCGCCACGTAGCGTTGCCTCCGACTCCGTGCATACCCGGGTGGGCCTGCCAAGCGCGTCAATCAGGCCCGCGCGCAACGACGCGGACTTGGCCACCGCGCCACCGCTGGCGTGGATCTCGTTCAACGTCACGGCTTCACTCAGCATATTATGTACCGTCAACAACTCGATGAGCACCCCCTCCACGCCCGCCTGGAGTATCTCCTCGCGGGAGGTGTCGAGGCGCATCCCCGTGAGCGAGCCTGTCGCGTTCGCTTGCCAGCCGGGGCTGCGCTCCCCCGAGAGGTGCGGCACGAACTCGAGCCCGGTTGCCCCCGGCTCGGCGCCGAGCATGTGCCGCTCGACGGCCTCGGGTTCGAGCGCCAGCGTTCGCAGCAGCCACGCGTACACGTTGCCCGCATTGCTCACCGCCCCGCCCAGCAGCAGCCTCTTCTCGTCGATGCGATACAGCCACAGCCCGTCCGGGAAGCGCACCGGCGCCGAGACCACCGTGCGGATCGCGCCACTCGTGCCGTAGTTGAGCGCGGCGATGCCTGGACGCCCGGCGCCGCTCCCGAAGTTCGAGCACACTCCATCACCGACCGCGGGATACCACACTGCCCGGGCAAGCTGGGGCCAGCGGCGCACATACTCCGGGCGCAACTCGCCGGACGGCTCCGAGATGGGCTTGAGGGGTGAGAGTGCTTCCGGGGGAATACCCAGCGTTTCCAGGATCGGGCCGTGCCACGTCCGCGCCCGCTGGTCGTACAGCCCCGTCGCGGATGCCATCGCTTCCGCGCACATTGCTTCCCCGAGGAGTTGCAGGTGCAGGTACTCCCCCAGCGAGACCCACCGCACGACACGACCGAAGAGGGCTGGTTCTGTCTGCCAAAGCCAGAACAGCTTCGCCGGGAGGTAAGAGGGATGCAGCGGGCATGCGGTGCAATCGTACAGGTCCCGCGCATCCACCCGCCGGGC
>JADDPA010000187.1:0-21506 GCA_016782125.1 Thermobaculum sp. | reverse complement strand
GTTGCGGCGGCGCGGTTATCCGCCCAGGTATACACCGGTGTGAGCGCCGCCTCCCGCCCGTCCACCCCGACGACGCTGTGCCAGAACGAGCACGTCGCGACCGCCGTAGGCTCGGCGCCAGGTGCCCCGGCGAGGCTCCGGTCCATCAGCGCGCACACCTCTTCCGCAAGCGCGTCCGCATCCAGCTCCGAGCCGCCGTCCGGGGTGGTCGCCGGCGTGTGTGGTGCGGCGGCAAGTGTACCCGGCACCAGGTCGCCGCGCGCGTCGTAAAGACCGACGCGGGACGAGGAGGTGCCCACGTCGATCGCGAGCACAACCGGCCCTGAGGTCTCTGATTCGTTCATGCCCCCGGTACCGCATAACCCGCGCCGTACCCCGCGCGTTGCTCCGACACGCCGCGAGGGTTACAATCGGCGTACTGTAAATGACTGCGAGGTAGGTGATGGCGACAAAGACCCTGATGACCGCCGACGAGTTTCTGCTGATGCCCGACGGCGCCCAGCGGCACGAGCTGATACGAGGAGAGGTGCAAAGCACATCCTTGGCTGGAGGTGAGCACGGGCGCATTGGCATGCAGATCGCAGTACCGCTGGCGGCGGCCATCGAACAGCAGGATCTCGGGGAGGTATTTATGGCTGGGACCGGCTTTCGCATCGCCCGCGATCCCGACACCGTACGCGCGCCCGATGTGTCCTTCCTTCGCGCGGAGCGCTGGGCTACGCTCGAGCGGCCGCAGGGATTCATTGAAGGGCCACCGGACCTCGCCGTCGAGGTCGTCTCGCCGTCCGACTCGGCCGAGGAGGTCCACGAGAGGGCGCTATCGTGTCTCGAGGCTGGAGTGCGGCTCCTCTGGGTCGTGCATCCCCGCGGGCGCACTGTGACGATGTACGCGCCGGACCGGACGGCGCGCGTGCTAGGCAACGATGACACGCTCGATGGGAGCGATGTCGTACCCGGATTTCGGTTGTCGATTCAGAGCATCTTCGCGTAAGGAGGCATGGTGTACGAGACGGAGGTCAAGCTTCAGACTACTGACCTGGCGGCGGTGCGCGAGCGCCTGGAGGCGCTAGGGGCTCGGCTGAAGGAGCGCGTCGAAGACGAGACGGACCTGCAGTTTGGCGTGAAGGACGATCCCGAAGCGCTCGCGGAAAAGGTGCTGCGCCTGCGGATCATGGGCGACGGCGGGATGCTCACGTGGAAGGGGCCTCCGGAGTTCGAGCGCGGCGTCAAGAATCGACAGGAACTGCAGACCATCGTCCAGGACGCCGCGATGATGCGCCAGATCCTCGACCGGCTCGGCTACCACGTCCGCCTGGAGTACTCGAAGCGTCGAGAGTACTGGGACCTGCGTGGCCTCACGATCAGCCTGGATGAGCTACCCTTCGGTTCGTACGTCGAGGTCGAGGGCGACGGTTCCCTCATTGAGCAGGCTGTCTGCGATCTTGGCCTTACCTCCGCCGAGCGCATCAAAGACGGCTACCCGCAGCTCGCGGCACGCTGGCTGGGACAAGAATAGCACACGGTGGTGCCGTGGCCTGCCCAGGTTGGTCAGCAATGTAATCTAAGAGTCGCTGTGGCTGGAAAGCGGACGCGCGGCGGGCTCTGTCCACAACATTGTCTGTTCAGGTGCTGTTTCGTCACCAACGGTTAAGCACTTTCGACGTCAAGAAAACCGACGGTACCAAGGGCCCGACTAGAGGGGCAGAGGCGACCTACCGGTTAGAGACCTTTGATATACTGTACTTGTAGGTAGTTGCAGGAGATACCGATGGGTGAGGGCGCGCGACGCAGCTATAGATTCCCCATACTTGCAGCGATTGCGCTCGCCGCTGTCGGCTTTCTCGTGTTCCGAAGCACGAGCGCAACGAGCGTGTATTATCTCACCGTGAGCGAGCTGCTTGCCCAAGGAGAGGCGGCAGGCGACGAGCAGGTTCGCGTCGCCGGCAAGGTCGTGCCGGGCACCATCCAGCGCACGGCGGAGACGCTCACGTTCACCGCCTCCGATGGCACGGGCGATGTGAACGTGACGTATGGCGGCGTCGTGCCAGATATCTTCAAGGACAATGTAGAAGTCGTACTTGAAGGCTCGTACGGCACCGACAAGATATTCAGAGCCGATACACTGCTCGCGAAGTGCCCGTCGAAGTTCGAGTCCGATCCGAACAGTATGGCGGGCTCCACGGGGCCGTAGTGAGGGCCACTTCCTATGATGTCCAGCGACCGATTTACCCGCTTCTTGCGCGCCATCATGCTATGTCTCCTCACTATCGTGCTGCTCGCCTCCCCTGCAGCGGCGCAGACCGAGATCGACCGACAGTCACGAGAGATTGCGAACGAGTTGCAGTGCCCGGTGTGCAACAACCAGAACGTGCAGGACTCGCAGAGTCAGCTTGCCGGCGAGATGCGGCAGATCATCCGAACGAAGCTGGAGCAGGGTGAGAGCCGTGAGGAGATAGAGGCGTACTTCGTGGCGCGCTACGGCGAGTCCGTCCTGCTTGACCCGCCGAAGAGCAACTGGAGTCTGCTTGTCTGGACGTCACCCATCCTCGGAATACTCGTCGGCATGGTCGTCGTCGGGCTTGCGGTGAGCCGCTGGTCGCGCAAGCGCCCCGAGATGCTCCCACAGCCAAATGCGCCTGAAATGGCGGAGTATGACACGTTGCTGCGTGAGGACATGCAGCGGCTGCGCGGGTAGACACCCATCCCCAGGAGATAGTCATGGCCGATACCAGTGCAATTCCCGCCCCTGTTGGTCTGCCTCGAACGGCACCGACGAGCGGACTCTTCGAGAAGCTGACAACCGTGTTGGGCGTGCTCACGCTCGTCGCGATGGCGGTTGCCACATACCTCGCGCTCGTGTACGCCCCGCGTGACGCGCTCACCGGGCAGGTGCAGCGTATCTTCTACTTCCATGTGCCCGCTGCATGGGTCGGCTTCCTCGCGTTCTTCGTTGTGTTCGTCGCGAGCATCGGCTACCTGTGGCGGCGTACCACAGCTTGGGACGCTGTCGCCCGCTCCTCTGCGGAGATCGGGCTGCTGTTCACCACGATCATGCTCGTAACCGGCTCCATCTGGGGCAAGCCTGTGTGGGGGACGTGGTGGAGCTGGGACCCGAAGCTCACAACATCGCTAATACTGTGGTTCATCTACCTCGGCTATCTCATGCTCCGGGCATACGCGCCGACGCGCGAGCAGGGCGCGCGGTACGCGGCGGTGCTGGGCATCGTCGGCTTCGTGGACGTCCCGATTGTGTACCTGGCGACGACGTGGTGGCGCACGCTCCATCCGGAGGCGGTGATCACGCCCGAGGGGGCAGCGATGGATCCCCGAATGCTGCTCGCCTTCCTTGTTTCCCTCGGAGCGTTCACGCTGCTCTATGGATACCTCATGCTCCGCCGGGTCCGGATCGAGCGGCTTCAGGAGCGCGTAGAGGCGCTGGAGGACGATGCGGCGTACACGAGGGAGGTGCCTGCTCGTGGATAGTCTCAGCTACCTCATCGCCGCGCTCGCCGTGACGATCATCAGCATCATCGTCTACGTCTACTACCTTGGCCAGCGCACGCGCGAGCTCCGCCGCGACCTCGCCGCGATGGAGCAGGCGCAGCACTCCGGCCGCCAGTGATGAGGACTCTCGGCCCGGCCCACATTTCCCGCGCACAGGTGACCGCGCTGGGAATCATGGCGCTGCTCATCGCTTTCCTGGGGCTTCTCGGCTACCGGCTCGCGAACCCGGCGGGCGCCGGGGGAGCGCCCGGCGTGAACGCAGAGGGACGGCCTGGCCCGCTGCGGTCGGACCAGCCCGCTGATTTCACCCTCCAGGGCTTCGACGGGCAGCCGATCGCCCTCGCGGACCTGCGGGGCAAGGTCGTTGTCGTCAACTTCTGGTCCTCCTGGTGCGAGCCCTGTAAGGACGAGGCACAGGAACTGGAACGCGCCTGGCTGCGATACAAGGACCGCGGCGTCGTCATTGTCGGCGCGAACGTGTGGACGGAAGATACGGAGGCGCGCGGCTTCCTGGAGGAGCAGGGGATCACGTACCCGAACGGTAGCACCGAGGCAGCGCTCTCCGCAGAGTACGGGCTCACCGGCATCCCGGAGACCTTCATCATCGACCGCGATGGCAAGCTCGTCCGCCGCTGGCTCGGCCCGCTCACCGAAGCACAGCTCGCCGACATGATAGAGACCACTATCGCCACCGCACAGGTCCGGTAGCCACGCCGGTACACCGATCGCGATCGCTTTGGTCTCCGCTCGAATACGCGGGAGCGCCGGTCCGACGGCTTCACCTGGCAGCTATGCGTTCGACGGCACGCTACAGGGGTAGTTCCTCGCCGGCCGCGATGAGCGCCTCGACGTCCTCGTCGGTAGCGTCGGACGGCGGGGGGGCGATCCCAAAGCCGACCGCGTAGCTTTGCTCGATAATCCCGCGCCGCGCGAGACGCATGGACTTCGCGAGGGTCTCCACAAGCGGTGAGTCGCGGTCGACCGAGAGCAGCATCTCCCGCACCTGGCGCATCAGGTCAACCGCCTTGTTGAAGGTGAGGACAAGGTCACCCTCGGAAAGCTCGACCTTCTCGAGCACTCGTGCCAGCGTCACGCCGTTGCACCACGCGCGCATCGTGCCGAAGAAGTACAGGTTATATCCCTCGGAGAGGGTGTAGCCCGCCTTGCGCTCGGCCCGCAGCACTTTGCCCTCAAGCTCTCCCAGGTCGCGGCGCAGGTGTACAAGGTGCGTCGGCAGAACGTGCCGGTTGCCAAACTGGCGGTCGCGATCATACGCAAACCAGGAGAACACCTCTGCGAGGTCGGGAGGGTTCAGGTCGTCGACGTACCCCGCCGCGATCATCTCGCAGATGATGAGCCCGTTCGTATCGAACACGTTCGCCAGGAGGTCTGTCTTCTCCGTCGGCTCGCCGCGCCGGAGGTACCCGAAGTTGTGCAACACGGAGACGATGCCACGCAGGGTGTGCTGCGCACGCTTCTCCTCCTGCTGAGCCCGCCCCTCGAGCTCACGCTCAGCCCGAGCCTTCTCCTCCAACAGGCGGCTCGCCTCGCGCAGGTTATTGCGATGCTGCTTGCGGACCGGGCACGGATCACACACGTGCTCGGCGATGCGCGCATCCAGCGCTCGCTGCTGCGACCGCGTCGCCTCCTCCTCCAGCGAGAGCCGCTCAAGGGAAGTAGCCACCGTCTCGCGCATACGCTCACGGTGCCGCTGCGCCCACTCGCGCAGGTCAGGCAACTCCAGCGTGGCCTTTGCCGCCTCCATGGCCTCCCAGTCGGCCGCGGCGACTTCATCCAGCGCCTCGCGGCCGATGGCATCGAGCATGGACGAAGTAAGCTCCACGCTAAGGTCGGCACTTGGCAGGTAATCGATCTCAGCGTAACCCTGGAGGCTGCGGAGCCTGCGCCCGTCGAGGACGCGCAGTGCGCTGTCGGCGCCACGACCAGCGTATACCAGCCAGCCATCCTGTGCGCTATGTAGCATTACGCCTGGCCCGAAGCCACGGAACAGCTTGCGCAAGGCCTCGCGCGTCGGCTTGCGCCAGGGGGTGTCTTGCAGCCGCGACTCGAAGGCATCACGCTCCCGACGGACGGTATCAAGCTTCCGCTTGAGCGCGGCGCGGTCGTGGCCGAGCGCATCGTACTCGTTCAGCAGTTCCTCGCCATCGGGGTAGCCGATGAGACAGCCGCGCGGCACCTCGTCGAGGCCCTGTTGCCGGCCCTGCATCACATCGGCGAGCTCGCGCACCTTACGGCTCATCTGAAACTGCATCAGACTGTCGCGTACCACGGCAAGCACCCGATCGCCACGTGGCGGGTCCCACAGGTTCAGCACGGTGTTATAGCGCAGCGCGAACGTGCTCTCCACGGGAAGCAATTCCCCGGTGGCAATGTTCATCGCCTCACCGAACCGCACCCACGGGCTGTACGGCACGACGACGTACCCCTCGGTGTCGATCCCGCGCCGGCCCGCCCTGCCCGCCATCTGCTGGAACTCATTCGGCCGCAGGGGACGGACGCTCTGGCCGTCGTACTTGCTCATCTGCCCGATTACGACGGAACGCGCGGGCATGTTGATCCCCAGAGCCAGCGTATCGGTCGCGAACACTGCGCCCATCAAACCACGGTTGAACAGCTCCTCGACGAGCTGCTTAAGCACGGGCAACAGGCCGGCGTGATGATACCCGATGCCGTTGCGAGCGAGACTCACGACGCTCTTCACCTGCTCCAGCTCGCGGTCCTCCGGCAACAGCCGGCCGAGGAAGCGCGTCAGGATCTCATCGATCTGCCGGTTATGGTCAGGAGAGCGCACCAGCCGCATGCGGAGCGAGGTGCAGAGCTCGGCGGCGGCCTGACAGTCCCGGCGGCTGAACAGGAAGTAAATCGCGGGCAATAGGTCCGCGTCACGGAGCCGGGAGATGATCTCCGGCGGCGTTGGCTCGGGCCGCTCGTTCGCGGCCAACTCCACGCGTCGCCCGCGACGGAACGACTCGCGGCGGTTGCGTGCCCGTGCCTCACCGCCGAGGTTGGCGATCCGCGGATTGAAGCGTCCTTTTGCGTCGAACGCAGGTTGAAGCTCGCCGTCTACAAAGTACAGATGCGAGAGCGGCACCGCGCGCTGCGTGTGGGTCACGAGCTGCGTTGGCCGGTGCACACGGCTGATCCATTCCGCGAGTTCCCCCGCATTCGAGACCGTCGCCGAAAGCGCGATAATCTGGACGTGATCGGGGCAGAGGATAATCGCCTCCTCCCACGTCGTGCCGCGCTCGAGGTCCGCGAGATAGTGCACCTCGTCGAACACCACACACGCGACCTCGTCCACCTCCCACGGACTCTGAAGCAGCATGTTGCGCAGAACCTCGGTCGTCATCACGAGGATGCGCGCCTCGCGGTTCTCGATCACGTCGCCGGTGAGCAGCCCCACATCGTCACCGTACCGTTCGCGGAAGTCACGGTATTTCTGGTTGGATAAGGCCTTTATGGGCGTGGTGTATACGACGCGATGCCCGCGCAGCCACGCATCGTGAACGCCGAACTCCGCGACGACCGTCTTCCCTGTACCCGTCGGGGCGGCGACCAGCACGGAACCGACGGTGAGATAGGCTTCAATCGCCTCATTCTGGAAGTCGTCGAGCGCAAAGGGATAAAGGGAGCTGAAGCGCTCCACGATGCTCTCGTGCGTGAGGGTCATAAATAGGCGGCTCTTGTAGCTACTTTCTAGCGGGACATCCGGACCAGGTCGCCGTTACGGGACAAAGCGCGCCCAAACCAGCGATCACGCGATTGGGAGTTCAGGCCATGAAATGGTGGTGCTCTACGGCGCGCGCACGATATGTGACCACGTAGACCTGAGTGCCGTCCGGCTCGGGAGCCAGTGCAGTCTGGAACTCCATGATGACGTCCTCATTCTCGTTCAGCCACGCGAGCATCTCAGCGAGTACCCGGTCCTGCTTCTCGCCGACGAATCGCTGAGCCTGCCACATTCTCGCGCTCCTCCCATCCAAAACGTCCCTCGCAGTATATCACGCTTAGGGACCCGCACCAGAGTATGCCACACGCGTAAAATTTCGTTTACAGAAGATGGAAACTTTTCGAACCGTACAGCGTTATTAATCATGGACAGTGCATGGAGCAGACATCCCTCCGGGAGGGGGTGGAAGTGGTGAGCCGCCTCCTCCAACTGTCCCCTTCCTGCCGCCATATCGCGGCCACATTCCAGCTTACCAAGACGCTCCACGTCTATGGTTCGCTCGTGCGCCACGCACGTACTATTCCAAGGCGCGGGCCCGCAATTGGCACAGGACTTGCAGCAATTATGGTTTCGAGAAGACTAGGAAAGAGCATGGGATTAGAGCTTTTGGAGGTGTCTACGTGACCAAGGTAAAAGTGAAGATACCGGAGGTTAGGTTCCGCAAAGAGACCATCGAGGTGCCGGCGACCAGGACCGATCAGGTGCGTCAGGCACTCATCGCGCAGCAGGCGCGAGTGAACGAACTGCTCACGAAACGAAACCAGGACGTCATCAAGCAGGTAGACAAGGCTTCGGGACGGTCATCCAGTCTATTCTCGCCCGGCAAGCTCGGGTTGCTCGGGCTCGGGACGCTTCTCGGCGCAGGCGCTGGCATTATCGCCTCGCCGACCACCGGCAAGAACGCGCGCGCGATGCTGTCGCAGAAGGGCGGCAAGGCGGTTCGCGCTGCCAGCCAGCAGATTGCCAGCGCGTCCAGGTCGATTGGCGCTCAGGCAAAAGCCCGCGCAGCGGCGGTCAGGTCGAAGGGCGGCAAGAACGGCGAAGCGGATCTGGAGCCGGAAACGATTACGGACCGGGTGCAGACCGAACTCGGTGAGGACACCTCGTTGCGGCACCTGCCCAGGATCAACGTGAACGCCGAGCCGGGTGGAGTCGTTTACCTGCGCGGACCCGTGCCATCGGAGTCGGAGCGCGAACTCGCCGAGAAGATCGCCAAAAAACAGAAGGGCGTCACCCAGGTGATCAACGAACTGCACGTCCATGGTGCCGACGCGGTACAGTAGTCGGAGCCTTCGGGTCGGCTAGGCGCACCGACAAGACAGGTACAATGAAGTGGCGGGGGTAAGAACTCCCGCCACTTCATTGTACCTGTCTGGAGCGGGCATGCGGCTTGGGTTCGCGGTGAAGGTCCTCGGCAAGCCGGGGCTGAAGAGCAATGACAGCAGGCGATTGCAGAGCGGGCCACATCTCCGGGTCAGCATCGAATACCTGCATAGGATCTTTGATTACCTTGCAGAGCAAAAGATAACGATGTACCGTATCTCCTCAGAGATCGCACCGTACATCACGCACCCCGACCTGCCGCAGTTCCACGATCAGATCTCGGAGTGCCAGGAAGAACTCGCCGCCCTCGGTGACCGAGCGCGAACGCTCAACCTTCGCCTGTCGATGCACCCATCCCAGTACATCGTGCTCAACTCGCCCCTGGAGAGCGTATACGAGGCGTCAGTGCGCGACTTTATCTACCACAGCAACTTCCTCGATGCATTGGGGCTTGGACCGGAAGCGGTGATCGTGACGCACGGTGGAGGGGTGTACGGCGACAAGCCTGCGGCGATGGGTCGCTTTGTGGAGCGCTACAAGCGCTTGCCGGAGAGTGTGCAGCGGCGGCTGGTACTCGAGAACGACGAGAAGAGCTACTCCGTACCGGATATCCTCTCGATCAACCAGCACACAGGCATCCCTCTCGTCGTCGACAACCTGCATCACGCGGTCAACAACACCGGTAGTCTCTCGAACCGGGAGGCAACGGAGGCGTGCGTGGGCACGTGGCGGCCAGGCGTGCACCCGAAGATCCACTACAGCACGCCGCGTACGGAGGATCGCATCGTGAGTCGCCGCAACCGCAAGACCGGGGAGGTGACGCAGGTGCGGTCAGCCCCGCTCGCCTCGCAACACGCGGACTGCGTGAACACGGACGAGTTCGTGGCCTTCCTAGGGGAGACGGCGTCGCTGGAATACGACGTGATGGTCGAAGCGAAGAAGAAGGACCTCGCGCTGCTCAGTCTCCGATCCGAGCTGGCTCGGAGGGGAATCAGCTCCAGCTAAGGGTCAGTGAGATGCAACGTGCGCACCAATCCTTGCGTTCGGCGTCAGTTAGAACTGCCAATGAGAGCACGGTCCCGGCCGATGCTACCCGGTACGACCCCGCCGTGGTGTCCGGTATGATTCGTGGCAGTGGCCGGTGAGCCTGGACGCGATAGACCCCATGCGGACGACCGGTGAAACAGGCGTGAAAGGGTTGTTGCATTGCTCGTCTACGTACTCAGTCGGCTACTGTGGGCGATTCCAACGTTCTGGCTGGCGATCACCATCGCCTTCGTCGGATTGAACCAGGCCTATACTCAGGACGTACGGCTTGAGCTGGAGCAGGCAGCCGAGGGCGACGATGTAGCGCCGGTCGGGGAGGTGTATGCCTTCGAAGGGCCACTACACGAACAGTACCTGCGGTTCCTGAGCAGCGCGGTGCGCTTCGACTGGGGGGAGTCGGTAACATACGCGGGCTGGTCTGTGCGACGGGTGATACTTACCCATCTCCCGGTCACCGCCATAATCGGCGCGCTGGCGTCGCTCCTGGCAGTGGGCTTCGGCATCCCGCTCGGAATCAGGGCGGCACGACTGCGCGGCTCCTGGAGGGACCGGTTGATCGTCACGGCGGCGACCCTGAGCTATACCTTTCCGACCATGGTGCTGGCGGTGCTGCTCCTCATGCTGGTGGCGATCCGTATCCCGTGGCTACCGATGCTGTGGGGCTTATTCCCAGTCCTGTGGGACGGCAGCTGGCGGAGCTACGTGCTCCCCAGTCTTGTCCTGGGGCCAGGTGCCGGCGGCTACCTCGCCCGTGTCACGAGAGCGAGCGTGTTGGAGGTGCTCGGTTAGGACTACGTCCGGACCGCACGGGCGAAGGGGCTACGTGACCGGACTGTTCATCGTGCGCACGTTCTGCGCAACGCGCTACCGCCCATAGGCGCGGCGCTCGGGCCGACTCTGGCTGCGCTGCTGACAGGATCGTTATTGGTGGAGTATGCCTTCGGGGTGCCAGGCACCGGCAAGCTCCTCTTCGAGAGCTTCGCACAGCGAGACTACCCGCCGATCCTGGCTGGCGTGACCTTGTATACCCTTATCGTCGTGCTGGCCAACCTTGCCGCCGATATCGCATACGCGCTCATCGATCCACGGATCAAGCTGCGGTCGTGGTAGCAGCACACGAGCAAAGCCGACGGTCAGGGAGGACGCATTGAAGCAGGAACTGGCAACTGAAGCTGTTGCGCGGGCGCCAAGCAGTCTGTCGAGAGAGGTTTGGAGACGGCTGCGGAGGGACTTGGGAACGCTGGCAGGTGGCAGTGTACTCCTGCTCGCCTCGATCATCACGCTGATCGCGCCGATCCTGGCTCCGTACGAGTTGCCGGTGGCGACGGACAGCATCGCGTTTCAGATGCAGGGCTCTTATCCCCATCTTGCCCCGTTCTGGTCGGAAGGCGCCGATCCCAGGTATCGGCTGGGCACGGACCGGAACGGCAGGGGCATGCTCAGCCTCCTCGTATACGGCATTCGCGGGAGTATGGTAACGGGCATGATCGCGGTCGCGGTCGTGGCTGTGGTCGGGACGAGCCTGGGCCTGCTGGCGGGCTGGCTACGGGGTGTCTGGGAGAGTGGCATTATGCGGGCCGCCGATCTCGCCGAGGCGGTTCCCTCGCTCATTGTCTTCGCGCTGGTCGCGGCAGTCCTGGATAACTATGCTGCGGCGCTGTCGCTCGACGCGGTACTCGGCGGTCTCCTGCTGATGGCGATTATCGTATCCAGCGTGGGGTGGGCGAGCGTCGCGAGGCTGGTGCGGGGGCAGGTGCTGGCGCTCAAGAACCGGGAGTGGGTACTGGCAGCGCAGGCGATCGGCGTGCCCACGAGGCGGCTGCTCCTTCGGCAAGTACTGCCGCACACGCTCGGCGCGGTTATGGTCGCCGCATCGTCCCAACTACCCGTGTTGATCATCGCGGAGGGTTTTCTGCAGACAATCAATATCGGGGTGCAACCGGCGACTCCCAGTCTGGGGCAGCTGATCTTCCAGGAGTTCCCGACAACGGTCTACGCCCCAGCGTTCGTCCTGATGCCGACGCTTCCGATAGTCGCGGTGTCTCTGGCACTCTCGGCCGTCGGCGACGGCATTCAGAAAGCCATAGAACCGTGGCAGAACGGGTAGGGTCGAGGCGATTTGTTCCAGGCGGGCCAAGCTGTCATGCTGAACGCATGAGATGTCATCTGTGGAACGGAAAGTACCCTTGAGACTGGGGTTTCCGGCGAAGGTGCTGGGCCGGGGCGGGGTGCTGAAGGACTACGACAGCCGACGGTGGCAGAGTGGCCCGCACCTCCGCGTGAGCTTGGGATACCTGAACACCATTATCGACTACCTCGCCGAGGAGTGCATCACGATGTACCGTATCTCCTCGAACGTCGCGCCGTACATCACCCATCCGGAGCTGCCGCAGTTCCACAACCAGATTGAGGAATGCGCGGAGGACCTGGCACATCTGGGCACGCGGGCGCGGCGGCTCGGCCTGCGGCTCTCGATGCACCCCAACCATTACACGGTGCTAAACTCCCCCGTCGAGCGGGTGTATGAGGGAGCCGTGCGCGACCTGCTCTTCCACGGCGCGTTCATGGACGCGCTTGGGTTGGGGCCGGAGGCGGTGGTCGTCGTGCACGGTGGGGGCGTTTTCGGGGACAAGCAATTAGCCATGGAGCGATTCGCGGCACGGTACGAGCGGCTGCCGGAGCAGACGCGGCGCAGGCTCGTTCTGGAGAACGATGAGAAGAGCTACAGCGTCCAAGATGTCTGCGAGATCCACCGGCTTTGCGGTATCCCGCTCGTGCTCGACACCCTGCACCACCGCACGAACAATCCGGGGGAACTCTCAAACCGCGAGGCGGCGCACGTGGTGATTCCGACGTGGCCCCAGGGCGTTCGCCCGAAGATACACTACAGCTCGGCACGGCAGGAAGACCGCTCGATCACGCGCCGGGACCGCGCTACCGGTGAGCGCATCACGAGCGTGGCCGCGGCCTTGAGATTCCAGCACGCCGATTGGGTGGACACCGACGAGTTTGCGGCGTTCCTTGCGGATGCGGCACCGCTGGCTTTTGACGTGATGGTAGAGGCGAAGCGGAAGGACCTGGCCATGCTCAGATTGCGTTCGGACCTCCGCGAGCGTGGTATAGAGGTAAAGTAGGAGACCGATGGGCATCACGTTGATCGAAGCACCCATAGCCACGGGCACGACGCAGAAGGGCATGGCGCTCGCTCCGGAGCGGTATGAACAGGCAGGGGCCGCGACGGCTCTCCGAGCGCGTGGGCACGAAGTGCGGACCGTGCGCGTGGAAACTGGCCCGGATCGTGAGGACTTGGAGGCGGTGGTCCACGGAAACATCGGACTGGCCGCCGAGATCCGGCGTGTGGCAGACGCCACCGACTTCCCGCTCGTACTCGGGGGCGCGTGCAACGTCTGCCTGGGGAGTATGGCGGGGCTTGGCGCGGAGCGGATCGGGGTGGTATGGCTCGACGCCCACGGCGACTTCAACACGCCGGAGACGTCGCCGAGCGGGTATTTCGACGGTATGCCGCTCGCAGTACTCGCCGGACGAGGACACAAGGAGCTGCACGGGCGCATCGGCGGCGAGAACGTGCCGGACGGCTATGTGCTGCACATCGGCGCCCGGGACCTCGACCCCGAAGAAGGCGAGAACCTGCACCGCTCCGAGATCCTCGTCGTGCCCGCTGCGGCGATGCGGGAGACGGGCAACGCCGCAAGCCTGCGACCGGCGCTGGAACAGCTCGCGGCGCGGGTGGAGGCGGTATACCTGCACCTCGACATCGATGTGCTCGACCCGACATTCGCGCCCGCGTTCAACTTCCCGACGCCGGATGGCCTTCCATTAGATGCGTAGATGCGCTGGAGGAGACCCTGCGCCTCGTCTCAAAGAAGCTGCCGCTTCGGGCCGCATCGCTCACCGCGTATGACCCCACTCGCGACGTGGATGGCACGACGCTGCGCACGGCGATGCAGGTGATGCAGATGATCGCGGCGGGGGCAGCACGGTCACGGCCGGTTTGAGCTGTGGAGACGGTGGAGTGGTCATGTCTTCCGCGCCAGGGGAAGTGCCCCTCGCGCAGGGTGCTACGCATGATCGTAGGGGCCGGTCTCCGTGCCTGCCCTCGTCCGCGCCATCAGAGATCTGTTTTCCCTGGAGCCGGATGAGGAGCGACGAATGGTGACCCAGACTTACACCACATACATCCACACCACGCCGGCACGGCTCTGGGACGCGCTTACAACGCCGGAGCAGACCGTTCGATACTTCGACTTCATGGAGGGCTTCATGGCCGTGGAATCCACGTGGGTCCCTGGCTCCCCCGTGACGTACCGCGTAGACGAGACGCCGCAGATTGAGGGACGGGTGCTCGAGGTCGAACGGCCCACCCTGCTTATCACCAGCTTCGCCCTACTGTACTACCCGGAGGCGGTGCGGGACGCGCAGTCCCGGATGGCGTGGGGCATCACGCCACTGGGCGAGGTATGCAAACTCACAGCCACGTGGTCCGGGCAGCAAGCCGAGGGGCCGACCGCCCGCGATGTCGCGATCTGCACGCCCTCTATCTTGGCAAACCTCAAGGTCCTGCTGGAGACGGGCCGGCCGCGCCTGATCAAGGAGTTCGTGTTCGACTGCACCGATCCGGCGATGCTATCCGCGTTCTGGGCTGCGACGACGGGATACGTCGTGCAGGGACCGGAGCCCACGCCCGAGGAAGACTTCATCGCCATCGCGGACCCGCTTGGCGTGGGCCCGGAGTTGGCGTTCCAGCGCGTGCCAGAGACGAAAATTGCGAAGAACCGAGTTCATTTCGATCTCCGTGTGGACGACCCCACCGCAGAGATCGAGCGGCTGCTAGCACTGGGTGCGCGCCGGGCGCCGGGCTTCCCACAAAGCAAAACCAGCGCTGTGCTGCTCGACCCCGAGGGAAACGAGTTCTGCGTCGTGGGTTGATGCATGCGGGCCTATCCCGGCAATCGCCTCGCATGAGACCAATCGATTAGCGCTCCAGGGCACGAAACCACCGCAACCGCCCAGGGATGGGTGCGACACCTGGTGTTTAGTCATGGGTTCGGAATGACGCGGATGTCGCGAGCCAGATCCAGCAGTGCGTCGGTGACTTCGGTCGGATCGACGAGCATGTGAAAATGGTTACCCGCGAGGTGGCGGTAGGGCCAGCCGAGGCGGCGTGCCCGCTGTGCGTCTGCGTCGTACGCGGGCGTGAACTGGAGGTAAGCGCCCGGTGCGTCCGGCCAGTTACCGACCACGGGCAGTCGCTCCTCCCAGAAAGCGAGTGGCTGTGGGCGCAACTCGGCTATCACGCGTGCCCGCAGCGCCGGGTTGGGCACGATGTCGCGCAGGTCCGGGTCGCGCCAGTTTGGGAAGCGCTCCCCCCGGGCATAGTGTTCGCGGAGAAAATCGGCGAAGCCACCGGTGCTCATGCGGCTCTCGCCGCCCGTCGGCAGTCCGGCGTCCGCGAAGATATACGCCACCACCGGTCTACACGTGGCCCGCCCGATGGCCGGCAGAAGCGGTCCGGCGCCACTGTGGCCGACGAGCACGACGGGCTCGGCCGCGGGCAGGTCAGCCAGTGCGCCGACGACCGAGTCTATGTGCTGCTGCCAGAACGGAGCCTCGGTCGGACTGGCCAGTCCCGGCACCAGCGTGCCGTGGCCGCGTCGCCGCAACTCGTCCGACAGGAGCGCCCAGGTGGTCGGACCGACCAGGGGGCTATGGACGAGCACAAACCGCGGGTGCACCCTGCGCTATCTCCTGCCGAGACGCCGCGGCGCTACGACCACACCGCACAGCATCCCGTGCGAGATTTTCGCGTCGTGGTGATCACTCACACTACCTCCGCGAGTTGACACCTGAAGACTCTCAGATCAGTTCGCAGGCTGTTGGGAGTTTCGCAGCACCTTCCGCCGTGCCGCACGTCCAGCGATCAGGCACTGCGCTTGAGCGGGGCAGCCTTGCGGGCGGCGGGCTTGCGGCGAGCGGCGACCTTCTTCGGCGCCGCCTTGCCGTTCGCCTCGCCATCCGCCGCGCCGAATGGCTTCGGCGGGTTGCACACGATGCACCGCAGCGCGCCTTTGCCCGCCTGCACCTGCAAGCCGCCGCATACCGGGCACGGCTCCGCAACCGGCTTGGAGCTGACGGTAAAGTCGCAGTCCGGGAAACGCTCGCAGCCCCAGAACGGTCGGCGGCCTTTCTTCGCTTTGCGCTCGACGAGCTCGCCCTGCTTGCATTCCGGGCAGGTAATGCCCGTGCGTACGAGGATCGGCTTCGTCGTGCGACACTCCGGGTAGCCGGGGCATGCGATGAACTTGCCGAAGCGCCCGATTTTGAATACCATCTCGCGCCCGCAGTTTGGGCACTCCTCCCCCGCGGGCTCATCCTTGATCTTCACACGTTCCATCTGTGACTCGGCCGTCTGCAACCGGTCCTCGAACGGGGAGTAGAACGAGCGAATAACCGGCACCCACGTCCGTGAGCCAGACGAGATCTCGTCGAGCTCCTCCTCCATGTGCGAGGTGAAGCCGGTGTCCACGATGTCCGGGAAGTACTCGACGAGCAGGTCGTTCACGAGCATGCCCAACTCTGTCGGCCGGAGCTGCTTGCCCTCGCGCGTGATGTAGTAGCGCTCCTGTAGCGTGCCCATCACGGGTGCGTACGTGCTGGGCCGACCGATGCCAAGCTCCTCCAGTATCTTCACCAGCGTCGCCTCGGAGTACCGTGGCGGTGGCTGCGTGAAGTGCTGCTCCGGCACGAGCTGCAAGAGGTCGAGCGGCTCATCCTGTGCAAGCGGTGGCAATGCCTTGCCATCGAGCTCATCCGTCTGTCCCTCGTCGCGCCCCTCCTGGTACACCGCGAGATAACCGTCGAACTTGATCACCGAGCCAGTCGCACGAAACGTATATGGCGCATCCTGTCCATGCGGACCTGCCGCGATGTCCACGGTCGTGCCATCGAGCCGGGCGTTCTGCATCTGGCTCGCGACGAAGCGCTGCCAGATCAGCTTGTACAGCTTGTACTGGTCGGAACTGAGGTACTGCTTGATGGCCTCCGGGTCACGCCGCACACTCGTCGGTCGGATCGCCTCGTGCGCCTCCTGCGCGTTCTTCGCCTTGCGACTGTACAGCGGCGCCTTCTCGGGCACGTACTCGGGTCCGAAGCGGGCGCTGATGACTCCACGGGCTTCCTGCTGCGCGACGAACGCGACGTTCGTCGAGTCGGTACGCATATACGTGATCAAGCCCTGCTCACCTTCGGAGCCGAGCCGCACGCCCTCGTACAGACTCTGCGCGACACCCATCGCGCGCCGCGCGTTGAAGTTGAGCTTGCGCGACGCTTCCTGCTGGAGCGTGCTCGTGATAAACGGCGCGCTGGGACGACGCTGAGTCTCGCGCTTCTTGACCTCCGCCACGCGGTACGACGCGCCTTCCAGATCGGCCACCACCTGCGCGGAGTCTGCCTCGTTGGCAAGCTCGGCCTTCTTCCCGCGTACTCGGAACAACTCCGCACGGAACAGGTCCTTGCGGGTGGCCTTCTTGCCAGCGGCGGCGATCTTCGACAGGTCCGCGCCGATCGTCCAGTACTCAACCGGGTCGAACGCCTCGATCTCCCGCTCGCGGTCGACGACGAGCCGCAACGCGACGGATTGCACCCGCCCTGCGGATAGGCCGCTCTTCACCTTCTTCCAGAGGATCGGGCTGATGTTATAGCCGACCAGCCGGTCGAGCACCCGCCGCGCCTGATAGGCGTCGACGAGGTTCATGTCCAGGGCGCGGGGATGCGCTATCGCCTCCTTGACCGCCTCGGGGGTGATCTCGTGAAACACCACGCGCTTCGTCTTACTGGAGTTATCACCCAGGCCGGTGGCGTGGGCCAGGTGCCAGGCGATTGCCTCTCCTTCGCGATCGGGGTCCGTCGCGAGATACACCTCACGCGCCGATTCCACGCTCTGCTTGAGATCCTTCACCGTCTTGCTCTTGTCGCGCGGAATGAGATACTGCGGCGAGAAGTCGTGCTCGGTGTCAACGCCGAGCTTGCTCTTCGGCAGATCGCGGATGTGGCCCATCGATGCCTTCACCGTGTAGGCTCGGCCAAGATACTTACCGATTGTCTTCGCCTTCGCGGGCGATTCTACAATTACCAGTCTGTTTGCCATGATTTTTAGACGCCTTGTACTAATGCAGTTGACTTAAGGGGGAACGCCGGACTCCATACTACCGCACTCGTTCCTCGAAGCGGCCTCATAGATGTTAACATTACCGAGGTTCGTGTCCATACCAGAACCCTGGCCGCCATTGGCGGCTTGTGGTTAGGATAGGAACCGATCATGGCGATGTCAAGCCAGTGGAATGTGCCGTGGGGTCAGGGTAGCCTCGCGCATGCTCACAGGGAGCCGGCTCAGGGTGGACCCAGAATGCCAACTGCGCGGCCAGCAGACTGAGCCGCGCATTGGCGGTCCGAGCCGGTGTCACATCATCGCACCGTGCAAAAGCTGGCAGGCAAAGCCACAACCACACAGGCAGTTGAGCGCTTGGAGGCCCGCCTTGACAGGGGCCGGGGCGCGATTTATACTGCTGCGAATAGTTGTAACAGGAACGACTTGCAACAGGCCCCTTGCTATTCTACCCGATGGTGTGTTGCCCCGCAGGAGAGTCCCATGCACATTCCGGATGGTTACCTCAGCCCGCAGACGTGCGCGGTCATGTACGCCGCCGCCGCGCCGTTCTGGTGGGTGGCGCTGCAGCGCCTCAAGCGCAGCCTCTCCGCGCGAATGGTCCCGCTCATCTCGATCTTCGCCGCGTTCTCCTTTCTGATCATGATGTTCAATCTGCCGCTGCCGGGCGGGACCACCGGCCACGCGGCGGGGATGACGCTCGCCGCGATTGTCCTCGGTCCGTGGGGTGCGATCATCGCGGTCTCCGTCGCGCTCGTCCTGCAGGCGCTGTTCTTCGGCGACGGCGGCGTGCTCGCGATCGGCGCGAACTGCTTCAATATCGCCGTCGTGGGCTCGTTGGTGGGATATGGCTTGTACCGCCTGCTCGCGGGTCGCGCGCCGCTGCGGTCGAGGCGGCGAGTCGTTGCCGGTGCCGTCGCGGGGTACGTCGCGCTCAATGCCGCCGCGTTCATCACCGCCGTGGAGTTCGGCATTCAGCCGGAGCTCTTCACGGACGCGAGCGGCGCACCGCTTTACTCCTTCTATCCGCTCTCCATCGCCATCCCCGCGATGATGCTCGGCCACCTGACTTTCGCCGGGATCGCTGAGGCGGTCGTGACGGGCGGAGTGCTGGCATATATCCAGCGCGTGGATCCATCACTGCTGCGAACTACCGCGCGGGGGTCTGGAGACAGTGAGGCGACACGGACGGCGAGACCACGGCGACTGACGCCGTTGTGGGCAGGGCTCGCAGCACTGGTCGTGCTCACTCCCCTGGGTCTGCTCGCCTCCGGCACGGCGTGGGGCGAGTGGGACAGTGCGGAGGTCACGGCGGAGCAGGCCGCATACCACATCCGTGAGCTCCCGATTGAGGACCGACAACGCCTCGGCGCGGAGTTCGGCAGGCTCGCGCAGAACAGCGAGTCGCCCAGGTCGATCCAGGAGCTCGTCGCCGCGGGCAGGGCGGTGGCGGAGGGCGATCTATATGAGGCGGGCGACATCGTGCAGCGACAGCTCGGGGTGCTCCGCGCCGCGGACCCCGAGCGCTACCCGCAGATCGCGACGATGGCCGCGGCCATCCGCAGCCCGGAAGGACTGAGCCGCTGGTCCACCGTGTGGACCGCACCCGTCCCCGACTATGCGCCCTCCTTTCTGAGAAGCGAGGCGGGTGGCTATGTCATATCAGCCGCGGTAGGTGCCGTGCTCGTCGGCCTGCTGGCGTGGATTATCGGACGCATCTTCGCTGGGCGCGAAGGCAGTACCACCTAAGCTCGGAGGTGGGGTGCGTCAGCCGAGCGGGTCCGGATCCTGTGCCCGGCCCAAGTCGCGTGTGTTGCAGTAACGAAATTATGGATGGGCAGCCGTCAGCGCGATGGCGATGACAGGGAGGAGCGTCCAAGATAGCGGCTGAAAACGTTCGTCGAAGCAGGCGCGGCAGCGGGGGCGCCGTGGAGAAAACGCTCGCAGCACTGTCGGGGGTATTGGAGCGCTCGCTGCACGGCGAAGCGATCAGCCAGCAGCGCGGCCTGCTCCAATCGCTCGACCCGCGCGTGAAACTCGTCGGCCTGCTCGCGCTGATCGTCGCGTCCGCTGCCTCCCGATCTCTCTGGGTTGTGTGGGCGGTGTACGCCGCAGGGCTAGGCATGGCGCTGCTCTCCGGCGTCTCACTCGGCGTTCTCCTGCGGCGGGTGTGGCTTTCCACCTTCATCTTCACGGGGATCATCGCCTTTCCTGCGCTCTTCCTCATACCCGGCCGCACGGTGTGGAGCGTGCCGGTGCTCGGATGGGGCGTCACCGAACCCGGTATCCGATCCGCCACATTCCTCATCTCGCGCGTGCTCACCTCCGCGACGCTGGTATTGCTGCTCATGCTTACCACGCCGTGGAGCCACGTGCTCAAGGCGCTGCGAACCCTGCGCGTGCCGGCGGTGCTCGTGGTGGTGCTCGGCATGACGTACCGCTACCTCTTCCTGCTGGTCGAGACCGCGCGCGACATGCTCGAGGCGCGACGGAGCAGGGAGGTTGGTAAGCTTCCACCGGCGGAAGAGCGGCGAGCAGCCACCGCGCTCCTCGGTGTGCTCCTGTCGAAGAGCCTGCAGCTCAGCGGCGAGGTGTACCTCGCAATGCAGGCACGCGGGTTCCGTGGCGAGGTGCACACCCTCGACGAGTTCAGGATGCGCCCGCACGACTGGCCGGCACTCGGCATAATGCTGGGCGCGGCCGCGCTCGGTCTCTGGCTTGGCCAGTAGCACAATGCAATCAGCTCCCGCGTTTCACTTGAAGGACGTCACGTACCGCTATAGCGACGACGTGTGCGCGCTCGACAATGTCTCGCTCAGAATAGAGGCAGGAGAGAGCGTCGCGCTGCTTGGCGCGAACGGCTCCGGCAAGTCCACGTTACTGCGAGTGCTCGATGGTCTGTACTTCCCCGAGTCCGGCTCCGTTTCCGTCTTCGGCGAGCCGCTGACGGAGGAGCACCTGCGCGAGGAGGAGTGGGCGTTCCGATTTCGCCGCCGGGTCGGGCTCGTGTTCCAGGACCCGGATGTCCAACTCTTCTGCCCCAGCGTCTTCGACGAGGTTGCATTCGGCCCGTTGCACCTCGGCTGGCCACGCCCGGAGATCCGACAGAAGGTTGCAGAGACACTCGACCTCCTGGAGGTCTCGCACCTGCGGGACCGTCCACCCCACCGGCTATCGGGCGGCGAGAAGAAGCGGGTGGCGCTCGCTTCCGTGCTCGTGCTCGACCCGGACGTGCTGCTCCTCGACGAGCCGACGGCCGGGCTCGACCCGCGGAGCGAGAGCCAGTTATTGGACTTCCTGGTCGGCTGGAGCGGCGGCCCGAAGACGGTCGTGACCGCCACGCATGATCTAGACAGCGTCGCCGATATCGCCAACCGCGCGTATATCTTCCGTGCCGGGAGGATTGTCACCGAGGGTACCCCCGAGGAAATACTCGGCGACGAGGCGTTGCTGCGCAGCGCCAACCTCCTCCACGCCCACCGACACCAGCATGGGCCTGAGACTCGGCACGAACACCCGCACCGACATACCCACCGTGATCACCGTCACCACGATTCTGGCCCCTAAGGTCGCACCGGGAGAGCACCAGTGGAGCCATTTTTCACCGTTCTCTCTACTACACTGAGGCCCTCTACGGCGAAGCGCTCCCTGTTCCTTCTTGCCTCACGGATGGGGCCGTCGGTAGCATGAGGCAAGGAC
>JADDPA010000045.1 GCA_016782125.1 Thermobaculum sp. | reverse complement strand
GCCGCGTCAGCACGACGGTGGGGGCGGCACGGACGGGGAGCGCAAGAGTGCCCACGGGTAGCCCCCGAGCCGAACGGGAGGTGGCGGTGGTGAAGGCCAGCGAGATACCGCCGGGCTGCCGCAGGCTCGCGGAGGTCGAGGGCCGCTCGATCGGCCTCTACATTGAGCACGGCACCTTCGTAGCCGTGCTCAATGTCTGCCCTCACCAGCTGGCGCCAGTGTGCCTGGGTCGGGTCCGGGGCACGACGCTGGAATCCGAGCAAGGGGAGTACCGCTGGGGCAGGGAGGGGGAGATACTGGCGTGCCCGTGCCACGGCTGGGAGTTCGACCTGCTGACCGGCGGGGCACTCGCCGATGGGCGTAAGCGGCTGCGCCTCTATCCGGTCATGGTGCGCGATGACACCGTGTACGTGCGCGTGCCCGAATGATGCTCGCCCGAGGCGCTGGCAAACGCCACGGGCCGGGATAGGGATTGATTGCTCTACATTTGACACGGTCGGATCGCACTCCAACGTGCCATGCGCTGTCCCTGTTCGGTTCGATGAACGTCGGCCGTCCGGTGATCCCGGCCCAGCGCGCGTGCCGTGGTGTGGCACTTGCATCGTCCTCCGAGCGAATAGGTTACATAGTAGGAGGGGAGATCGTGCAACTGGACGGTAGGGTCGCGCTGGTTACCGGCGCCGGTTCGGGGATCGGGCTGGCGAGCGCGGTGCTGTTGGCCAAGGAGGGGGCGAAGATCGCCGCCTTCGACGTGTCCGAGGACTCGCTGGCGGACGCGGTCGCGCAGATCGAGCGGGGAGGTGGAGAGGCGATGCCCGTCGCGGTCGATGTCTCGCACCCTGAGCAGATGCGGACCGCGATCGAGCGGGTCGGCAAGCACTGGGGACGCATCGACATCGTGTTCGCCAACGCGGGCATCAACGGCGTCTGGGCGCCCCTTGAGGATCTGGAGCCCGAGGAGTGGGACAGGACGCTCGCCATCAACCTGAAGGGCACGTTCCTGACGGTGAAGTACGCTCTCCCCTACCTCAAGCACCGAGGCGGCTCCGTCATCGTGACCTCCTCGGTCAACGGCACTCGCATCTTCAGCAACACAGGCGCGACGGCGTACTCGTGCTCCAAGGGCGGTCAGGTGATCTTCACCCAAATGGTGGCGCTCGAGCTGGCCCGGTACAAGATCCGTGTCAACGCCATCTGCCCGGGAGCGATCGAGACGAACATCGGTCAGCGCACCGAGCAGCGCAGGACCGACGAGGTGAAGATCCCTGTCGAGTTCCCGGAGGGCAGCTTCCCGCTCGAGGATGGACCCGGAACGCCGGAGGAGGTTGCGCAGCTGGTGCTGTTCCTTGCCTCCGACGCCTCCAGGCACATCACGGGCACGCCCATCTGGATAGAGGGCGCAGAGTCGCTGCTGCAGGGCTAGGAGGGACTCGTAATGGCGGCGGGCACCGAAGGCGTCAGTGCGCCGGCGCGCCGAGGCGCTACGAGGGGAGGGTCGGCACCGCGCTCTAAGACTGCTCCGGGGACCGTGGAGGGCCCCCGCAGCGGTACCGAGACGGGATCTACAGTCGTGCGACCGGCGGTAGTGAGGTGGTAGCGCGATCGTCCACGGCGCTGTGGGGCCGTGTGAAGTTGCGGAACCGGCGGGACTCGAACCCTCGATCTCGGCCTGGACTGAGTGTCCGGTACACCATGTCGGCAAGGCATCGATACACTGCGGCACCCCCAACTCAGCCTGCCATGTCCCCCAGCAAGTCGTCCAGCCGCTCCGGGTCATAGCCCGCGACCCACCGCCCCTTATATGCAACCACCGGGGGCAGGGGTGCGCCCAGCGCGAGGAACTCGGCGAGCGCCTCCGGGTCGCGCATGACGTCGCGCGGCACGTATGGTATGCCTCGTTCGGAGAGAAACTCTCTCACCACCCGGCATGGGCTTCAGTGGTTGTGCGTGTAAAACAGCACCCGCGGTTCTGCGTCGTTGCTCACGTTTCTCGCTCCTGGGGTCTTCGCCGCTCGCCATCCGGCAGTAACACAAGCCCCACTGACCGCACTGCTGCCAGCAAGTAAAGGTCGTGCTCACGGCCCCCGGTCGTTGGGTTCTCAATCCCGGCGGTCTTGGTCCGTATTCTCGATAGTCACTTGGGTGGTCAACCGAGTATGCACTTGCCAAGTGTATAGTATCGCAGAGTCGCGCTTCACCTGCGGCCACCAGTTGAACCACGCGTAGGAGCCTATCATCTGCATCTGGTTCACCAGTGCTATGCAGCACGCAGCACCCGGAGGGCGCCGCCTCATCGGAGGGAATAAGAAGGAAACCCACTGGGAAGAAGCCCAGGAGCGGCGATATAATGGAAGTGTTCTCCAGAAGTCGCCGAACCAGAAACGAGGATGCGAATGGCTACTACGATCACCCCGGCGCGAGTTGACGTTGCAGCGTTGATCGAGGCGATCTACCAGGACGGTATCACGGGGATACCGAACCTGCTCCCCACCGAGTGGGCGGATCAGCTCGATGAGGACCTGAAGAAGGAGTTCGCGGCCGCGCTCTCCCATGAGGGTGGCACCGCTCCGCGGGGCTGGAACCGCTTTTACTTCGAGCCGTATCCCGAGCGACTAAGAGGCTTCCTGGACCTGATCACCCACCCCGTCATCACCGAGCTGAGCGTCCGAATGTTCGGCAATGATTACAAGGTTGTCGAGTTGGGCTGCGACGCCCCACTGCCCGGGGCCATCAATCAGCCGTGGCATCGCGACTTCCCGATGCCCGAAGAGACCCGGCAGGGGCGTCTCACCTCCATCGCCATCAACGCATCCAGCGTGGACGTGACACCCGATATGGGACCGTTCCAGTGCGTGCCGAGCACGCACTTCGATCCCGGCGACGATTTCGATGGCGGCATGTTCCCCGATGAATCGAAGTACGCCGAGTACGAAGGGCGAATGGAGTCCAGGCTCGGCAGGCGAGGCTCGGTCTCCGTCCGCAGCGGTCTTGCCCTGCATCGCGGCTCCCGATCGTCCAATCGATCCCGCGTACGCCCTGTCGCGATCGTCGGCATCGTCTCGCCGGAGGACCGGGCGGTGAAGAAGCGCATCGCCAATCCGGAAGATCCGGACGTGCCGCGCCTACGGGTCTCGCAGCAGTACATCGACAGCCTCTCCGAGGACGTACTGCGGTACCTGAGCTATGAGGTGGTGGCGGATACCGAGAAGAACCTCCCGCCGCACTTCACCCATCACACCTTCGAAGGGCTCAAAATGGCCGAGATGCCCTAATCTCCGGGTGAGTCCCGGACGGCTCGCCCCGTGAAGCATGGGCGTGCCAGGAGAACCGACGCTTGCCCCGTTATGCCGGGCGTGCGCGGTTCTCCCAGTCTTCGCGCCACTGCCCACAGGCTTTTTCCCATGCAACCGTCAACCTGAGGGGCCAGGAGAGCCCAACATGCAGCGCCGGCGTAAGGCTCAACCTCCCGCTCCCGTCGAGGACCAGCAGTCTTCCCTCCGAAAGGTACACGGGCAGGTCTCCGGGTAGAACGCCAAGCGTATCAGGGCGAATCGGGCTCGGGTGATGCGGGCCCACGGGGCGATACGCCCTACCGCCATAGCTCCCGAAGGTTGTCCCACATCATATAGACCGCGGCGACCAGCACCGCGAGGACGATAGCTTCCCAGAAGAACTCGAACAGGATGATCAGCGCGCAGACGATGCTCAGGCCCACCGTCACGCTGTTGATCACGCGCGTTAGCCGCTGCCGGAACCCCGCCTCGATGAACACCAGTGAGGAGATCAGTGCGGCCAGCCCAAAGATCAGGTACTGGCGCGCGAAGATCGCCACTGCAACGAAGCTCAAGAGCATCAGCCCCACACTGATCGCCGCCCAGATCTCGGCCACACGGCCAAGGCGTAGCTCCGCGTCGGAGGCCGGGTGGAAGGCTCGACGGATGTGTCCGCGCGCCGGATCGGGAATACCGGCCCGCAGGCGCTCCTCGTACAGCTCCAACGCCTCCAGGTCCGCTTGATGCGAGGCGAGCATTGCGCGCAGCCGCTCGATCTCCGCCGAGCACGCGACGATCTGCTGCTGATACGTCTCGTGCCGTTTGCCGAGATGCGGACTGCCACGCATAGCGGCGACCTGCACGCCGAGGCCGGTGACCTCGCGGGTCTTCTCCTCGATCGTCGCCGCGAGCGCGGCGCACTCCGCCTGCACATCGTCCGCCCGAGTCCGAACCCAGGTCAGCGCCTCGGCTGGCGGCGGCACCTTGTCCAGTCCAGCCCAACCGAGCGGATCGCGCCACGCTCGGCGGACCGAGCCGTCGCGGTTATACATCGGGCCGGCGGGCGCGTCCTCCCCCGCGATAACGTCGCGGGCGTACAATCCCCACAGGCCCCGATAACCGGAGACCCACCCGGGCACGGGATCGAGCAAGCGCGGCTCGTCCCATTCTCTGTTGCCACCGGGGCCGATGCTGAGCCCGTCTCCACGCGCGTAGTCCACGAACGGTATCCTGAAGATGCTCAACGGCGCCCCATTCGCCCGCTGCCCGCGCTGCTGGGGAGACTGGCCGAGAAGGGAGACCCATAGATCTATCAGCCGGTCGACAACCCGACTAATGGGCGCGAGGAACGGCAGGGGCACCTCGGTGAGGTATTCCCCACAGGAGAAGTAGCTCGCATGCGATCCCGCACCGGCGTAGAGCACCGGGTGCTCCCCAACCTTTTCTACCTCGGGATCGTCCCACCGCCGCCGCAGGTCATCACCCGAGAACTCGTGCGAGGAGTACGCGACCCACTCGGGTCCGCGTTCGTGGGCATCGGCATCCGAGAGGTAGATGCAGACGAGCTCCCAGTCGGCCTCGTGATCGTTCACTCCAAAAAAGCCAGATCGCCAGTTGTTGAACGGATAGAAGAACCAGTACTGCAGCGCGATCCAGCCTTCCTGCCAGATGACGCGGCCGTAATAGCACTGCCCCGGCGCGCCCTCGCGCTCGGTCACGATCCGCCTGTACGCAATAGCCGCCGCCGCCGCGGTCGCGCCCGGTACACGCCCGCGGGCCAGCAAGGTCACGGAGAACAGGGCGTCGACCAGGCGCGAGACGTACCCGACGCGGGCCAGCCTGCCCCGCCCAGCGCGGAAGATGTCAATCGCATCGCGCTTACGGCGACGCAGTTTCAGGCTGTACGCCGCGAGACTGGTGATCTGGAGCGGCTCGATGAAGCGCAGGTAGTACACGGTCCCGAACGGGTCCTCGCGTGGCTCGGCGAGCTTCTCAGGGGTGAGCGAGCCCTCCGGGATGACAAGGTGTGGGTCCTCATCGGGTCGCCGGACCCAGAGCGAGCTCTCGCGTACGTAGGGCTCGATGGCCATAGGGTAGAACTGCTCGCCGCGCGTGTACCGGATCACCGGCTCGAATCGCCGCAGGAGAGCCTGGTTCTCATACGTACCGGAGTCAGCCCGCTGCGGGGGGGTGCTTCCATCACCGATGTCGCGGGCATCACGCCCGCCGCCCGTCTTACGCATCGCCGGGTGCGGTACGCGCGCGGAACGACGCCTGCACATCCCACGAGTTCAGATACAGGACGAGGACGATGTGAAAGAGCATAACGCCGTAAACATATAGCGGGGCTGGCCCTTCGCGGATGTACACGACGAGCCCCGCCAGCAGTCCGAGCCCCTGGCTGAGTATGGCGAGCGACCACGCGCTACGTCGGGCGGTCAGGCACGCAAGTGCCGCCGTCAGCGTAAGTGGTGCGAGCAGCGCGAGGATCGCGCCGAGGAAGTCATTCAGGCGGCGCAGGAACGCACCGAGAGACGGGGTAGCCCAAAGCTCCCAAAGGTTGTACACACCGATCGCCAGCAGCACCACCGTCTGCACCAGCAGCAGCACGCCGACCACCGGCACCCCCCAGGACTGAGTCGGCTGCTGAGCAACCGGAGTCTCGGGAACCGGCACTCGGACCTGAACGACCCGGCTCACGGCAGCGTTACCTCGCGACCATCTGGGCAAAGGAGATCCGGAGATGCCCAATAGTGGTAATGGCCTTCGCGTCATCCAGCTTCGAGGAGGAGTGCGGCGCGCACAGGGTTGAGAGCGAGCGCATCGGCCCCGCTTCCGCGAGCTGGCAGGTCACCCCGGAGTTTCTGACCGCACCGAAACGCTCGCCCTGGAGACTGGTGCTCATCTCTGCCATTCCTCCCGATGATTCGCCCATCCGAGGAAAAGCGCCGATCCGACGGGATCACTCCCACTCGTATAGGCGCAAGGGCGACGGAGTTGGTGCGATGACTACCCCGGATGCGCCAAGGCGACAGTGAGCGGCGAGACGCGGCTCGCCTTGCCCGCCCATCATAATACCAATCGCCGGACGAATCAACGCGAGGCGAACCAGGTCTCCGTAGGGTCAGCGCACGACCTGCCCGGGACGCTCGCGCAGCACGCGCTCCGCTTCGACCACGAGCCTGCGAACGACCTCCCCCGCGGGCTCGATGGCGTCGATCAATCCCGCGGCGCTGCCGGCTCGCGTCGGCGCGATGCTGCCATCGCCCTGCTCGGTCGCGGCACGCACCTGGCCGGCGAACTCCTGGCGGTGCCCAAGCACATCCTGATCTCGGCCGTGCCACGCGTTGGTGAACGTATTCCTGATCACCCGGTCGCCGATACCCGCGGGGAATGGCGCGCCGCTTACCAGGTCGTACGCTTTCGTGAGCACGGTGTCGTCCGCACCGGCCTCGATGACCTGCTGCTTCCCCCATGCGGGGGTGATCGCCTCCACGCTCGCCACGAAGCGGGTCCCGATCCACGCGCCCTCGGCACCGAGCATCAGCACAGCCGCCAGCCCGCGGCCATCGGCGATGCCGCCCGCAGCGACCACGGGAATCCCGCCCGTCGCATCAACCACCGCGGGCACGAGAGGCAGGGTGCCACTATAGCCGGTGTGACCACCCGCTTCCGTGCCCTGGGCGGCTAGGACATCGACCCCAGCCTTTGCCGCAACCATAGCCTGGGCGACGGTCTGCACCTGCGCGAGCACCTTGATGCCCGCATCGTGAGCGGCGGTGACGTAGGGCGTCGGATCGGCGAACGAGTGCGCGATAGCGGCGACGCGTTCCTCCAGCGCCACGTGCACGAGCTCGTCCAGTCCTGGAAAGGAGGATATGAAGCCGACACCGAACGGCCGGTTTGTGCGCTCTCGCACGGCGCGGATCTGCCCCCGAAGCCAGTCTGCCCCGTCGCCCGTTCCCCCGATGAGGCCGAAACCTCCGGCCTCCGAGACGGCAGCGGCAAGCGCCGCAGTTGCCGCGCCCGACATAGGCGCGCTGATGATGGGGTGCTCGACCCCGAGGAGATCGCAGATTCGTGTGCGCAACATTCGCCGGCCTCCCGCTCCCGTTTCCGCGCCGCTATCGTAGCACCTTTTTCGCAGGGTGGTTGTGCCGGTGCGGGGGGCAGGCACGGAGACCTGCACCCAACAGGATGGACGCTACCGCTACACCGTACCAGTTAAAGACGGTGGCACAGGCGAGTTCAGTCACCTGTGCCACAGCGGATACTTCCGGCAGGAGCTATTTCCCCGTCTGCGAGAGCCTGATCACCCGTTACCACCTGCGGACCTGGACCACCTCGTACTCGGTCTCCGGTGTCGGTGGTGTGCCAAAGCGCGCGTTCACGGCGTAGATGCGCGATCCGAAGTTGTCGATGGTGGTCGGAACGCGGAAGTCCGCATCGGTGATGTACTGCACCA
>JADDPA010000096.1 GCA_016782125.1 Thermobaculum sp. | reverse complement strand
GCCGGTCCACGCCGCCCTGCCTCCGCCAGGGCGCGGCGGCGGGCGCCAGTATCGGAGAGCAACGCGTGCTCCCCCGCGGTGATCACGCCGCCCGTGACCTCCCCCGCGAGCTGCTCGTGAATGATGCGCACCTCTCGTGCTCGGGCGACTCGTGATACGATGTACAAAAGGAGGGTGGCCGGGACAAGGAGCGCGAGCGTCTGCAGGCCGAGGCGAGCGGGTGATGGAAAGTTCCGGCCGAGGCTTACGGCAAGCACCACACCGCCGGTGTTCCAGAGAAAGTGCTGGAGCACCGCCAGCGCCCAGCCAGGCACCGGGACCACGAAGCGCAGAACGCCTACCCCGTGCCGCCCGCGAGCCCAGCCGACGGCCGCTCCGGTGGTGCCGGTGAAGAGCGCGTGCGCCGCGCCGGTGAGTACGGGACGAAGCAGCCACTCCTCCCCGAGCCCGGCAAGCCCCCGCTCCATATACGCACCGCCCAGATACAGCACATCCTCGGTCAGCTCGAAGCCCATACCAATCAGCGCGCCGTAGATGAGGCCATCTAGCATGTTGTCGAACTCGGAGCGAAACATCAGGAGCAACCCGAGGAGGGCAACCCCCTTCAACGTCTCCTCGACCAGTGGCGCGCCGATGGTGCTAGCGAAGAATTGGCCGAGCAGGGCGGCGTTCAGGGAGTTGAAGATGCCCGCGAAGAGCGTCGCCACGAGCGCGCCCCAGCCGAACGCACCCAGCACCGTGCTCCAGGGCTCTCGCTCATATCGGTCGATGGAGAGGATGATCGCGGTGTAAATCACGGCCGGGATGAACGCCGCGGCGAGGCTGAGCACCAGGCCGACCGGGTCCGGCACGGTGGCCGCGAGCGCGAGCCCGTTGCAGGCCAGCAGGATAAGGGTCAGGATGCCCAGCCCGATCGCAATAGGTACTCTGCCAGGTGAGAGGCGCTTCACTTCGGGCGGTGCGGGCGGAACGGGGAGAATGGCGCCACACTGAGTGCAGTGGCGAGCGCCCACCCGCGCGAGGGCATCACAGTTCGGACAGTGCATCCGGTCGACCTCCTCACGGTTAGTCTACCGGAAACGCGGAGGCGCGGGACTTAGACGGCGTGGAAGAGCTGCTCCGCTGGTGTAGCAACGCGAACGAGAACCCGCTCCATGCGTGCGCCGGGGGGAAGCTCGCTCGGCCGCACCGCCGCCTGCCCCTCCTGGAGCCCGCGCCGCTCGTCCGCGTTCATCGCCTCCAAAGCGCGCTGCAGGGCACCTTGCACCACCGCCACCGCCGCGCTCGGCGACCCCAAGGTGCTGATGCAGCCCGGCAGACCTGGCACGCTAACATTGTAGATTGCCGGGTCGTCCTCGTCGCGCTCCAGCAACACGGTTATGAGTAGCTCGCTCATATCGCCTCCTGAACACTGCCCACCATTTGAACTATCGTATGACCATAAAGGACCGCTTGCCACGTCCGGGCCACAAAGGATTCCGGCGTTGTCGTAAATATTCCATGAACATAGCTGACCTCCACAACGAGAGCGCTTGTCTGGTCCGAGACGGAGAAGTAAGCTCGGCGTGTTGATGTGTCCCGCGGGACACAAAGCGATCAGACAGGAGGTGCACAGGTGAGTGTGAGTCCCGTGATCGAGAGGCCGGCGACGGGCAAGACGCCCACGACGCGCGTGCTCGCGATCAGTAACCAGAAGGGCGGTGTGGGCAAAAGCACCACCGCGCTGAATCTTTCGGCGGCGCTCGCGGAACGCGGCGAACGCGTGCTGCTGGTCGACCTAGACCCCCAGGCTACCGCGACGCTGGGCTGCGGCTACGACCCCGCGGAGCTGGAGCACACGGTGTACGACGCGCTGATCGAGCGGGTGCCGCTCTTCAGAACGATCGTCCCGACCCAGATGGGCTTCCACCTCGCCCCTTCAAACATCGACCTGGCAGGGGCGGAGATCGACCTGCAGAACGAGCCGGGCCGGGATTCGCTCCTCCGCGCGGCGCTCGGCGGCGTAGGGGATCGCTACGACGCGGTCCTGATCGACTGCCCACCGAGCCTCTCGCTGCTGACCTTGCTCGCGCTCTCTGCGGCCACAGAGGTGATCATCCCCGTGCAGTGCGAGTACTTCGCGCTCAAGGGGCTGCAGCTGCTCAAGGACACGGTGGGGAAGGTGCAGCGGCGGATCAACCCCGCGCTACGGATCGGCGGTATCCTGCCGACGATGTTCGACAGCCGGGCATCGCACGGCCGGGAGGTGATCGCCGCGCTCCACGAGCTATACCCCGATGAGGTGTACCCCGTCATCATCAAGCGCAGCGTCCGCCTGGCGGATGCTCCCCTCACCCACCGCAGCGTCCTGCAGTACAGCACCGGCTCGGACGCGGCAACCGCGTATCGCGCGCTGGCTTCGGAGGTGCTCCGTGAGTCGTAACAGCAGACCGTCGGTGATGCAGAGCCTGCAGCGGGGTAAGGGGGTGGACGCCCTCTTCGACGCCGCGCCCCCACTCCAGATCGTCGAGAGCGCGGACACGTCTCGCATCGTGGAGCTCCCCGTGGACTCGCTGCGGCCCAACCCGAACCAGCCCCGGCGCGAGTGGGACGACCGCGCGCTCGAGGAGCTCGTGCTCAGCGTACGCGAGACGGGCGTGCAGGATGCTATCAAAGCCCGTCGGGCACACGATTTCGACGGCCACTACATCATCACGGGGCACCGGCGAACGGAAGCGGCTCGGCGGGCGGGCTTGCGCACGATACCGGCGCGGGTTCTGCAGGATGTCGATGAGCTATCAGAGCGCATCATCATGCTCGATGAGAACGCTATGCGTCAGGACCTGAGTGTTGTGGATAAGGCAGCCGCGATCCTCGGCATCGTTGACCAGATCCCACATGGCGAGAAGGAGGGGTTCTACTCCCGCTATGGTGTGAGCAGGCCACAGGTCCACAAGTGGCGCCGACTGCTGGAGCTCTCCGAGGAGATCCGCGACGACATCCGTCGGGGGCGCTACACGGAGCGGCACGCGCGCGCGTACTGGAAGCTCCCGCCCGCCGCGCAGGACGTGCTGCGCAACCGCATCCTGGAGGACTCGCCGACGAGTGACGCGGCGGTGGAGATGGGGCGCGCGGTGCTCGCGGCGCTGTACGGCGCGCTCGGGGATGAGTACCCGCATGCGCCGGGGCAGGAGGTAGCCGCGATTGCGGAGCGGGCGCTGGTGCGGCCGGCAACGGAGAAGGCGCCGGAGGGACCCCGCAAGCGACACCGGGCGGACGTACCGGCGTTCCAGCGGCTCTTCACGCTGCAGCGCTCCCTCTCACTGATGAGCTGGCAGGAGGTGCAGGAGGACCGGCGGCGCATGAACCCCCTGCTCGACGAGATCGTGCTCACGGGCGTGAAGCTGCGCCGGCAGACCGGCGCGGCCGGTCTCTCCCTCGAGGAGCTTGAGGAGAGCCGGGAGAGAGCTCGTGACCTCATCGAGGAAGCCGAGGCGTGGCTACGGGAGATCTCCCCTACCGAGCGCTAGTGCTTTGTGTCCCGCGGGACACTTCGGGGCGGGTCCGTGGCGCGGGAAACCGTGCGGTTGGACCTGCCCCGTATCGTGCCACCTGCTGGCCATACATCCCTGAAGCTCCGACTGATGCGCTCCGATGCCTTGTAGCCAGTCCGCAGCTTAGCACGTCCGGATGCATCGACTTACCAGCACGCAGAAGCACCGCACCCAGGAACACGATGGGCACACGCGTTGAGAACCGGGCACCGCCTGAAGCAGGCCACTACATCTGTCGGTATATGGGATGGATGGTCGGAACAACCCGGTGGCGTGTACAGCTTTGCTTGTCCATACATCGAATGCAGTATATAAACAATACTATGGTGCCTTGTGCTATACTCCCGTTATGGCGGGGCAAGCGGCATGCTTGGCCGACCCGCACGTAGCGCCGATCGCTGGGAGGGATCCGAAGGGCTGTCACAGTCTGGAGGGTCCCTTTTGTGCTTGGTAGGGCGGGTGAGCGTTGGGCTCCGGGCCGGTATAGTTGCACCTCCGTCGGAAAGAGGGCGGCATGGCAACGGGTACCATCAAACGGCTGACGGACAGGAACTTCGGGTTCATCGGCATGGAGGGGCGGGACGACGTCTTCTTTCACGCCTCCGCCTTGCAGGGGACGTCCTTTGACTCCCTGCGCGTCGGGCAGACGGTCGAGTTCGACGTAGAGGCGGACCCACGCGGCAAGGGCGACCGAGCCGCAAACGTCCGGCCCGACTAAGACCCCAACCCGCACCAGGCGGTCCGTTTCAACCAGGCGGTCCGTTTCAACCAGGCGGTCGGAGCTCACGGGATCGGAGGGTTACCATGTCCAAGAAGGGCGGCACCAAGAAGACAGTTGTTCACAAGCCACCGATGACGAACAAGGGTCCGAAGAAGAAGAAATAGACTCGGTCCCCAAGGCGTGAGCAGCGCCTGCTCGCGCCCTTATCCTATCTGGCGAACTGTGCTCGAAGCTCGTCGTGCCTCCACAATGGAGTTGTGCGGGCGGTTCGTGCCTCAGCGAGTGTGCCTGCAGGATGATCGAAGCGACCGACAGCGCAGTACAAGCAGCGTAGCCAAGGAGAACGTTTATGAGCATCGTCGATAAGAGCCTAACCTGCAGCGACTGCAATGAGGAGTTCGTGTTCACGGTCACCGAGCAGGCGTACTACAAGGACAAGGGGTTCGATTACCAGCCACAGCGATGCGCCGGATGCCGATCGACGCTCTTCGAGCGCCGCAAGGAATCGGGGGTCCGCTACCGCCACGGGCGCCGCACGTCGTAAGCGGGGGAGATTCGCACCAGCGGCAGGGCACCGCTCGTCGTCAGGCGGGGAGGGTATACCCCCCGTCCACGAGGATCGTCTGGCCAAGGATCATTGCCGCTTCCGGCGAGCAGAGGAAACCCACCGTCTGCGCCAGGTCCTCCGGCGTGACCAGCCTGCCCACCGGGGTTCGGAGCCTGCCCTGCTCCAGCATCTCTTCCCGATTCGGGAAGTGCTGCAGCGCGTCGGTATCCACCACACCGCCCGAAACGCAGTTCACCGTCACCCCGTCCGGCGCGAGCTCCACCGCAAGGTACCGCGTAAGCGCCTCCAGCGCCGCCTTTGAGACCCCGACGCTGGTGTAGTTCCGGAGCACGCGCGCAGCGCCGATACTCGATACGCTCACAATACGGCCCCCACCGCGCTCGCGCATAGACGGCGATGTCTCCTGCGCGAGGAAGAGCAGCGCGCGGGTGTTGATGTTCATCGTCCAATCCCAGCCGGACGCCTCCAGCTCCATCGCCGGCTTGTTCGAGCCGGACGCCGCGTTGCTGATCGCGTAGTCCACGCCCCCCAGCTCACTGACGACCTGCGCCACCATCTCGCGCACGCGGTCGCGGTCGCGCACGTCGGCCTTCACGGCGAGGGCTTGTACCCCGAGCGCGCGCAGATGCTCGACCGTCTCGTCCGCAGGTCCGCGCCGCCGCAGGTAGTTCACCGCGACCGCCGCGCCCTCCCGCGCGAACATCGTCGCGATTGCCCTGCCGATACCCCGCGTACCGCCCGTAACCAGCGCGACGCGCCCGGCGAAACGGGGGGCCGCGGGATGCGCGGGGCTTGCCAGATCGCCAGTGGTCATTGCTGGAAACTCCTTGTGCTCCGGTCGCGCCCGCAGACTGCTGCCTACGTGAGTGCCGTTTAGTCATACGGACTTCGGCTGAATGGTAGAGCATCTGTCATTCCGAGCGTGCGAGGAATCCGTGGTCCGGGATACGGATCCCTCACTCCGTTCGGGATGACATGCATAATTCAGCCGGATCGCGTATCAGTCCCTATACTAGCCGCGCCCCAGATGCCCTGGCAATGTCGCGCTGGGCTCCTACTGAACTGGAGTTGAATGGAAAGCCACTGCTCAGCGGGGTGCCAGGCCTGACACCCAATCGCCATTAGTCAGCAGGACTCTCTATGCGACTGGCCGCGAAGATGCCCTCTGGCTCGCCACGCAGCACGGTTGCCAGCAGATCGTCACCGGCCTCGATCCCAAGACCAAGGCCATGGCCGGTAAACCCCACCGCGTATCCCACACACGGCAGGTCGGGCAACACACCGACGAGTGGCATCCCGTCGGGCGAGAAGCCCATCACCCCGGACCAGCGGAGCTCGACGCACTGCGAGACCTCAGGGAATCGCTCCCGCAGGAACGTCTCCAGGCCGCGCTGTATCTCCTCGGTGGTCTCATCCGTGTAGCCGACTTCCTGATCCCGGTAGCCCTTGCGCCAACCGCCCATCAGCACGCGCCCATCGGGGAGTTGCCAGAAGTACTCATAGCCGTAGTTGGCGTACGCGAGCGTTTCGAGTATCCGCGGTGACGCTGCCGTGAGCAGCATCTGCGCGCGCGTCGGGAGCACGCGTCCCCGGAACGAGGGGTGGAGCAGGGGAGAGTACGCGTTCGTGGCCAGCAGCGCGTGGCCTGCACGCACCGTGGCGAGGCGGGAGCGCACCGCAACGCCCCCGTCGCCAGCCACCAGCGCGTACACCTCACTGTTCTCCAGCAGCATCGCGCCGGACGCCGCGAGCATGGCTTCCGTGAAGCGGACTGGGTCGATACCGATGTCCTGTGGCTGTTCGAGGGCGGCGGCGAAACCGCGCCCAAGGGGGTCGGCCGCGTGGTACACGGCGGGAAGTCCATCCACGGCCATCGCATCGGCAGCACTTCGCAACTCCGCAGCCTCGGCATCGTCGATCGCGAGCAGGAGCGAGCCGCACGCCTCGTACGCAAGATCCAGCTCGTCGTGCAGCGCGCGGGTACGGCGGCCATTGGCCAGGGTGCGCTGCCAGGCGGAGCGGGCAGTGGCGCGGCCGTGCCGCTCGATCACGGTGTGATAATACTCCCCGAGGCCAGTGAGGGCCATCCCGGCGTTCCTGCCCGTGGCCCCCGCCGCAGGGAAGCGGGCCTCCAGCACGACGACATCGAGCCCCTGGCGGGAGAGCGTGAGCGCGAGATATGCGCCGACCACGCCCGCGCCGACGATCGCCACGTCGCACGTGATGTGGCGCTGGCAACTTCTGTCCTGCCAGACGGGCACTGTCACCGTTGTGCCTCCTCCCGCCCTTTCTGCAGCTTTGCTCCAGCGCGGTATTGTACCGCACCCCCACGAGTAACCATGTTCGAGGTCAGGTGCGCGATCCCGTCGTTAGCTTGCGGGGGTAATTGTGGGTGTGACCGGTCACCCATGCGAGTTCGTCCGAGGTGCACAACGCGCGCGACTTGAGGTCGGCCGCAGCCAAGGCCGGCGCCCCTCCATCAGGCGGCGCGTGCCACAATGGTTTGGGCGTTTCCTCGCGGAGGTGGCCACCGGAACTCAATTGTCCGCGACGATGGACAGTTCGCTAGTGTGGCCGCGATGAGTTCGTATCGCCGGGGGCGGGGAAACCGAGCGCCGCGTCGTCCACGGCCAGCACCCAGTCCGGACCGCCACCCGGTGGGCTGAAGCTCGCCCGGGCTTGCTTGTCGATCACGCCGATGGAGCGCGCGGTGCCCGTGCGCGGATCGTACAAGTAGCCCAACAAGCGCTCACCCGAGAGCCTGGTGAGGTCCAGTTCGACCGGCCGGCCCGATGGCAGATAGATGAGCGCATACCTGCCGTTGGCATCCCGCGTAGCGCGCACATGGTGCGTCCCGGCCCCCACCTCCGACGCGATCAACGACTGGTCGGGGGTGCGCTCCAGGAACGGGCGGGAAAGGAGGAGCGCGCGGGCGTGCTGCATCTGTCCACAACCCGGCAGGTGCAGCGCCTCGTACCAGGGGCGCCGCGCCCACAGCAGGGGCTCCCGCCCCTGACGCCA
>JADDPA010000104.1 GCA_016782125.1 Thermobaculum sp. | reverse complement strand
GACAGGACTCATACCGATCGCGGCGAGCCGTTTGAGCCTTACTTGGGTCGGAAGTTCACGAGGATACGGGATAGACTGCGGTCCACGCTTCGAAACGCGGTCGCACACCTCGACCCCGAGGGCGAAAGTTTCGCGGCAGATGAGTTCGATGACTTGGCGGCGTGCAGTCGCGCAACACCAGTGCTGAAGTATATGTGCGACGTAATACTCAATAATGAGATACGTGCTGACCCTGAGTTGGCTCCTCACATCGCCCTCTAAATCTGCCACTGTAGGCACAACATGAAGGTGACGACCTTGTGCTACTGCGGGTCGAACCAGTATGCGAGGTAGCGCCACTGCCCCCAGTGCTCATACACGGCGCGCATGTCCTTCTCCGACACCGCTTCGCCATTGAAGTACTTGCGACTGACGTGGGAGCGCAGTTCCGTGTCTATCCCAAGTTCGTCGTACCGACCGAGGATCATTAGCAGTGTGGCGGTAGCATAGGGGCCGACGCCGGGCAGGGCAAGCAACCTCTTGCGCAACTCGGGGGTCGGGAGGTCGCTATCCTTGAGTGCTTCGAGATCGAGTTTGCCCTCTGCCACGTCCTCGGCGATCCTCAGCACCGAGGTGTTCCTGTATCCCAGGCGTATCTGCTCCTTGAGGACAATCTCCCCTGCTACGGCAACTGCCTCGGGAGGAGGGAACGCACGCAGTGATGGGTCCCCAGGTGCGTGCGCACCTAACGTGGCGACGAGTCTTGCTGCCATCGCCTTCGTCTGCGTCCAAGTGGTATTGGTGGTAAGCACAACCTTTATCACGTCCTCGAAAAGAGTGGGGCATCGCAGGAGCCGCCCGCCCGATGGCCGTACCGCCTCACATAGTGCTTGGTCCGAGGCGCAGAGCGCGTGGAACTCGGACAGGTCCTCTTCGAGGCGCAGTGACCAGCGAAGGCGTCGCTCAGCCTCGCGTGCGTCTGCCGACGTGAGCGTGCGGTCGGCGCGCACGAGGATCGTGTCCGGCTGTGTGATTTGTAAGTGAGTTACGCCGCCAGGTAGTTCTTCAATCCGGTGGAGGGTTCCGGTCTCGGCGTCCCATCGATATGGTGCGAGCGCGTGCCAGCCGTGCGCCGTGGCGACCCCCGAGAGCCGGAAGCCGGGCGGTGTTTGCAGTCTGATGAGTCCGTATGTCACAAGGGGTGTATCGTAACAGACCATCGGCACGAGACTGCACAAGGGGACGAGGATGCGGTCTGTTCTTCTGGCATTTCACCTATCCGGCATCTAGTTTTTACTGTACACTTACGCAACATTTCCCGCGCCGGTAGGTGTCACCCGCGTATGTCTTGCACTTTGACTTGACCACGTGGTTATGCTATATATCACGCGTACTTTCACGCATCTGCTGCCAGGAGGATTCATGCCCCTACTCGAGGTGGAAGACCTGCAAACCCATTTCTTTACCCAGGACGGTGTGGTAAAGGCGGTCGACGGGGTCACGCTGCATATCAACGAGGGGGAGACCCTCGGCATCGTGGGTGAGAGTGGTAGTGGGAAGAGCGTTACCGCGCTCACCCTGATGCGGCTTATTCCGACGCCACCGGGCAAAGTAGTAGGTGGTTCCATCCAGTTCGATAACAGGGACCTGCTGAAGCTCAGCGATGACGAGATGCGGCACATCCGGGGCAAGGAAGTCGCTATGATTTTCCAGGACCCGATGACCTCGCTCAACCCGGTGCTGACGATCGGCAGGCAGATGACCGAGGCCATCGAGCTCCATCTCAAGCTCTCGGGTCAGAAGGCTCGGGACCGGGCGGTGGAGTACCTGCGTCTGGTGGGCATGCCCAATGCCAGGGACCGGCTCGGCCAGTATCCGCACCAGTTCTCCGGCGGTCAACGGCAACGCGTGATGATCGCGATGGCGCTCTCCTGCAACCCGAAACTGCTCATCGCCGACGAGCCGACGACCGCGCTTGACGTAACGATCCAGGCGCAGATTCTGGAGCTCATCAAGAACCTCCAGAAAGAGCTCGGGATGGCCGTGATGATCATCACCCACGCGCTAGGCGTCGTCGCCGGTATGGCCGATCGCGTGAACGTGATGTACGCGGGGCACGTATACGAGACCGCAGAGACGGGCGAGTTGTTCGATAACCCGCGCAACCCGTACACGCTCGGCCTGCTCAAAAGCATCCCGCGGCTCGATGAGGAACGGCGCACTAAGCTGGACCCGATCCGTGGCGTGCCGCCCGACCTGATCAATCCCGGTCTCGGTTGTCCATTTGTGCCGCGCTGCGACTATGCCGTCGATGTGTGCGCACAGCAATTTCCGCCATTTCGCGAGGTGGTATCACAGCACAATACACTCTGTTGGGTCGATGTTAAGCGGGAGGGCGCGTAGATGACCGTAGACGGAAACACACCGGCACCACAGCCGGGGACCGACGGTGTCGTGAGTGGCGATACGTTGCTTGATGTGCGCGATCTCGTCATGCACTTCCCCCTGACGAAGGGCATTATTCTGCAGCGCAAGGTTGGCGCCGTGCAGGCGGTGGATGACATAAGTATCTCGATCCGCAAGGGTGAGACGATCGGCCTGGTCGGGGAGAGTGGCTGCGGCAAGAGCACGGCGGGCCGTGCGATCCTGCAGCTCTACAAGCCGACAGCCGGCCAGGTGCTGTATGAGGGACGCGACCTCACGAAGCTCGGCTCCAATGAGATGCGCCGGATGCGCCGGCACCTGCAGATGATCTTCCAGGACCCGTACGCCTCGCTGAATCCCCGGATGACGGTGGGTAACATCGTCGGCGAGCCGTTGCAGATCCACAAGATCGCGACGAATAACAAGGAGCGCAGCGAGCGGGTGCAGGAGCTCCTGAAGGTCGTGGGCCTCAATCCGTACTTCGCGAACCGCTACCCGCACGAGTTCTCCGGTGGTCAGCGACAGCGCATCGGCATCGCCCGCGCCCTCGCCGCGCGCCCGAGCTTCGTGGTGGCCGACGAGCCGGTGTCCGCGCTGGACGTCTCGATCCAGGCGCAGGTGGTGAACCTGCTGGAGGAGCTGCAGGACGAGTTCAACCTGACTTACCTGTTCATCTCCCACGACCTGAGCGTCGTGCGGCACATCGCCGACCGCGTCGCGGTGATGTATCTCGGCAAGATCGTGGAGATTGCGGATCGCAACTCGCTGTATGAGAATCCATCGCACCCGTACACCAAGGCCCTGCTCTCCGCCGTGCCCATTCCGGATCCCAAGGTCGAGCGCAAGCGCGAGCGGATCATCCTGACCGGCGACGTGCCGAGTCCGATTAACCCACCCTCCGGCTGCCGGTTTCACACCCGCTGCCCGTATGTGATGGACGTGTGCAAGGAGAGGGTCCCGCCGCTGATCAAGCAGAAAGAGGGGCACGAGGTCGCCTGCTGGCTGTACTAGCGTCCACCTCCCATGGCGAGGCGCGGTGAAAACACGCCCCGCGAGATGTGTCCGATCTCAGCGCACAACAGGGTCGGGTGTCCCTTGATGCGTGTGTTGGTCCGACCTGCATTCATCCGTAGCCGCCGTTCTTGTCCAGCGATGCTGTGACGCACGATCCAAAGGAGCGCCCTGTGTCGCCAGTTAGAGTCGGAGTTCAGATCAAACCCCAGCACGCAACGTACTCGAAGATGCGCGATGCGTGGATGCGAGCGGAGGAGATGGGCGCGGATACCATCTACAACTGGGATCACTTCTACCCACTTTCCGGCGAGCCCGATGGTTTGCATTACGAGTGCTGGACTGTTCTCGCGGCAATGGCTGAGGCGACCTCTCGCGTGAAGTTCGGTGCGCTCGTGACCTGCAACTCCTACCGCAACCCGAACCTGCTGGCCGATATGGCCCGCACGGTCGACCATATCTCGGGCGGCCGGTTGATCCTGGGGCTTGGCAGCGGCTGGTTTCAGAAGGATTACGATGAGTACGGCTATCCGTTCAAGACCGCGGGGCAGCGTCTGCGTGACCTGGACGAGAACATGCCGGTGATAACCGAGCGACTCCAGCAGCTAAACCCGCCGCCGATACAAACGCCCATACCGATCATGATTGGTGGGACGGGAGAGAAGGTGACGCTGCGGATCACCGCGCAGTATGCCCATATATGGAACGGCTTTGGTGATCCCAATGAGGCCGGACGTCTGAGCCGGGTGCTCGACCAGCGCTGCTCTGAGGTGGGACGTGACCCGTCGGAGATCGAGCGTTCCATCATGGTCGACGAAGAGAAGCTAACCATGGGCGACGCGTACGTCAGTCAGGGCATCACGCACCTTATCACCGGGGTAGATGGCCCGGACTACGACCTCAGCGGGCTTGAGAAACTGATCGCGTGGCGGGATAGCCGGGAGGCATAAACGGGACTACTCGGTTAATGGCCGTCGTGCCTAGGGATTGTCATATCGACCTTGCACATAGATGGCGGCTGTCGGTCCATACTCGCCATTTCAAGTGGGAGTGGTACCGTTTGAACTGTCGGGCGGAGAGCCTCGTCGGTAAGCGCCGGCAGGAAAGCCTCGACCCGGTCGGAGTTTGCCCTGCGTCTGCCGACGGGATGTCGCTGCCGGGTAAAGCCATGACTGCACTCGGCATCAGAGTGGCCGTACACGATGAATAATCTACCGGGGAACGGGATGTTGAAGATGCGCTACCGAAGACCGAGCCTCAAGACCGCGCTTGGGATCACCAGGGCGAAGAAGCGGATGAATCGGCGGCTGGGCATCACCGCGGTGATGCGGCCGCTGCGGGCGCGCAAGAACTATGAGCGTAGGGTGAAGCGGCGCCTCGGCTACTACTCGGAGCCGATGAAGATGTTCCGGCTCATCAGGAGGCTCCTGAAGTAAGCGCGCGCATCCGGTACCGTGCAGTCGTGTGCTCCGGTGGTGTCTCCGCTGGAACACTGTCCGGCTGTCGGTCCATGAAACCGTGTTACGATGCTCAGACGACGAGACCAATTGGGCCGTCGACCGGTCGCTTTGTGATGAGTAGGTGGTTTGTAGTATCATCAGGCCGCCGTCGGCCTGGGACGGCGAGCGGGCACGTGCCCGACCGCAATAGGATAAGGTAGATGAATGTTGCCAGTACCCTTTGTCCCGTTGTAATGAACCTGCTGCTCCTGTCGTTAGTGATCTCACCGGTAGCGTCGGCCCAAGCGACGACTACGGTTGATTCGTACGTACATCTGACGCGACACGTGGCCGCCTCGGACTTCGCGGGCAGCACGGTGTCGGGCGTGGCGGTTGGGGCGGGGAAGGGCCAGCGGACATCACGCTTGCGACTGACAACCTTGCGACGGGCAGTGACAAGAAGCTGTATGGCGTTAAGGGCACATACTGGTACGGCACGCTCGAGTCGGCGGTGCTGGACTCGCGCGTGCCGTTCGACACGATGATCCCGTCATGGAACGCCGAGACGCCGGAGGGTACGTGGGTGCAGGTGGAGCTGCGGACATTCCGGCCCGGCGACGCCCACTGGACGAAATACTACAACATGGGTATCTGGGCGTCCGGCACGGAGACGATCGAGCGCCACAGCGTGGAAGGGCAGGGGGACGTGGATGGCCGCGTCGTCACCGACACGCTGCTGCTGTACGGCCAGCCGGTATACACACAGTATCAGTATCGGCTCACCCTGTTCACGAAGGACGCGAAGCTGACGCCGCGGGTCAGCCTCCTCTCGGTGATGACGTCGGACAGCTACCGCGAGCCGACTGGGCTGAAGCTCGAGTCGGACCAAGAGGGGTGGGGCGTGGACCTGGAGGTGCCCCAGCGCTCGCAGATGATCTACAAGAAGGGCGGCGAGGTGTGGTGCTCGCCGACTTCCGTCTCTATGGCGCTCGCGAAGTGGGGCTACCTGGTGACGGTGCCAGACGCCGCGGCGGCAACCTACGACTTCGTGTACGAAGGCAACGGCAACTGGCCGTTCAACACGGCGTGGGCCGCGACGTACGGACTGGAGGGGTACGTTACCCGGATGGGTTCGATGGTGCAGATCGAGGAGTGGATCAGCGCCGGGGTACCGGTGATCATCAGCTACGCGTTCGGCGCCGGGGAGCTACCGGGCACACCGATCACTTCGAGCGACGGGCACATCATGGTGGTCCGGGGCTTTACTGAGACGGGCGACGTGATCGTGAACGACCCGGCCGCATCCTCAGATGCCGGTACGAAGATCGTGTATGACCGGCAGAAGCTGGAGGATCTGTGGCTAACGCACTCCGGTGGTACCGTCTACCTCATCTACCCGAAGTGGCACAACGTTCCGACGCACCACGCACACGGTAGCTGGTAACGCCGGCGGCCCAGGTAGCCCGCGGCAACCGGGGGCTTAACCGGAAGCCTGCATCACAGGCCGACACACGGGAGGTCGTGGGAGAGCCTTGCGGCACGGCCGGAGCGCTCGTGCCAGTGCCTGTACGTCAGATTAGCTCGGAATGGTATGGTGACCGCATCCCGATCACCCTGGTTACGCTTCCCTGCCTGCACGCCCCGCGTGTTGCCCGACTGTTTTGCGGAGCACCTGCTGCGGGCTCGTCGCCGGCATCCGGCATCCAGCGCTCGTACTTATGATCAAGGGTTCTCGCGACCCCCTGGTCTCAGCCCCCTCGTTTGGCGATGCGTTCGTTTATGAACGGGGAGAAATGCCCCCGATACCTCCGCTGCAGCTGGGTCAGCAGCCAGTCGTCCCCGCTTGGGACGCGCCGGCAGCGAGGGGAACCGCAGTGGCACGGCCCGTCGATCCACGACACGGAACCCGTGGTGAACAGCGCGTAGTCCACCGTGAGTTCCTCCCCGGCCGCGATATCGGCGCGCGCCACGAGCGTGACCTCGTCTGCCATCCACAGGTTGGAGTCGCACGAGTGGTTCAGGGATCCCTCCTCCTGTGCAGTCACCTCCGCGGGCTCCACCAGGTGGGTGTCCTCGCCGATCTGGATGGCATTGTAGCGCGCGTGGCTCCGTGCGAATGCCTGGAACTCTTCATCAGTCATCAGATCGCCGCCGACGATCGCCACGACCTCCCCCGCGCGGATCGGCTGGCGGGCGAAGAGGCCGTTGCCGTGGATGGGTGAGGGGCGAGCCTCGGCTCGGGGATCGGTCCAGGACCGGGGTCGGTATCGTCCCCTCGGTCGGCCCGCTTCGGTGTCGCTCATAGCCTCCTCCGCTGAATGCCGCGGCCAATACTACAGCAAGACAGGGGACGGATATGGGGGTATCGCCCTGCGCGATCCCTGCGCGGGGCAGGTGCCGGGTCGGGAGCGATCGTCGTGTCCGCAGGCGTGCTGCGCTAGCCCGGCGGCATGAGCTCGAAGTAGCGCCCGGTCAGGGATGCATCCCCGAGCACCTCCAGGTGCTCCCCGGGCAGCCGGCCCCACAGGAAGAGCAGCAAATCCGACGCCGCGCCGCGCAACGCCACGTCGCCCTTGGCGTGCTCGCGCGTCACCGTCGCCCCCTCTCCTTGGAAGCGCACCAGCCACTCGCCCGGTCCATCCGTCCGGTGGAAGTGATAGGTCTCCCCGCCGCCCTCCCGAATGTTCTCCGCCCATCGCCGTGCGGACGGGAGCATCACGTCGAGCATCTCGTCTATCCCGTCGCGCGCCAGCTCGGGCTCGATGGGCTCGGGCTCACCGAGCGCGTTCTGGGCATCCCACCGGTGCACGGCCGTCTCCTGCGCCATCCGCCGCGCCCAGAAGCCGGCCGTCTGGTCCGGTGGCCACCAGGTCCACACAGGCTCTCTCGGATCGACGGAGCCTAGCACGGCGCGCAGCTCGGCCGCCTTCGCCTCGTACAGCTCCACCAGGCCGTCGGGTACTCCCACTGGCTCTTGCTTGCCCTCGGACTGCGCGTCGAACCA
>JADDPA010000198.1 GCA_016782125.1 Thermobaculum sp. | reverse complement strand
TTCTACCGCAGCCCGAAGACCGACCTCGGTCTCTCCTTGGAGAGTGGTATTCCGGCTTTCGCCGGGCGGCTCACCCGGCCCTGGCGGCAACGGTACGGTGCGTTCAGTCGTGCGCGGGCGCTAATACCGAAAGGAAGAATGGAACGGCTTGAACCACGGATTCCAGTAGACCCCAAGCTGTTGTCGCGCCTCGTGCACATGCCGCTTCGCGTCGAAGATCAGCGCTGGAGGGCAGTGTCCGGTGGTCATCACGTCGAACTCGAGTTCAAGCAATCGGTCCAGGGACTTCTCCCAGTCCTCCAGGCTGGAGCGGATCCGCGGATGGTAGCCGCCCCAGATCGTGTCGGCGGCGATCAGCAGCTTCAATCCGTGAAACTCGGTCCGCAAGGACACGCTGCCCGGTGAGTGACCGGGCGTGTGATACACCTCGAACAGGTAGCCATTGATGTCCAGCACATCGCCGTGGGTCAGTAGGCCGTCGACTCGGGCGGGCGGGAACGGCTTGTTGTAGAGGTATGCAGCGGTGAGCGCGGGATCGCCCGTCTCCACCTGCTGTCGATCCGCCTCATGGATGAACAGTTTGGCGTTGCTTTCCTCTTGTAGCTTGGCCATCGCCGAGAGGTGGTCCCAGTGGCCGTGCGTCCCGATCACGCGCTTGATATCCTTCGGCGCGTAGCCGAAACTCTTCAGGTCGCGCTTCAGGGCCGCGTATCCCTCGGTGCTGCCGCAGTCGATGAGGGTCGGCTCGTCGCCGGCGATCAGGTAAGCGCTGGCATCCCAGACGTGGGTTAGCCTGTTCCCCGAAGTGACCCAGAAGTTCCCCAGTAGCCGTACCAAGTTGTGTCCCTTTCCCTGGTAAATCCTAGCGGAAACCCTAGAGAAAGAGCCACTTCTCTTGTTGTGGCGATCGCCGCGACGCGCAATGATCCAGGCTGTCGATCCCGTCGGTCGATGAGCAGGCTTCAACATCGCCGGCGGAGCCAACCGATTGGGTGCAGGAGGCTACTTGACCGGAGTTCATCCGAGGGGCAGGTGTGTATTGCGAGCGCCGGTTTTATCCGCCGCCGATGGGGATGGTGGCGGTGACCTTCGTGCCCTCGCCGGGCGTACCGCGGACGGTGAGCGTGCCGCCGAGGAGCCCGGCGCGCTCGTGCATGCCCATCACGCCCATCTGCCCGGCGTGCGCGAGGTCGGCCCGGACGGTGCTTGTCTGGAAACCGCGCCCGTTATCCGAGATGCTGAGGCGGCAGCCGTTCGGCCCGAAGTACAGCTCGACCGCCGCGCCCGTGGCCCCGGCGTGCTTCGCCGTGTTGTTGAGCGCCTCTTGCGCGATGCGGAAGCAGGCGAGCTCAACCTCCGGCGGAAGCCGCCGCTCCTGCCCGTGCACCTTCATGCGCGTGGTGATCTTGTGGCGCCGGGCGTTCTCCGCGACGAGCCACTCCAGGGCGGGGACGAGGCCGAGGTCGTCGAGCAAGGAGGGGCGCAGGTCGCGGCTGAACCGGCGCACGCTCGCTATCGTCTGGTCGGTGAGCTCCTTGAGGTCGTCGATCATCGGCTCGGCGGTCTCCGGCGAGGTATGCAGATGCTCGCGGAGATCCTCGATGCGGCGGGAGAGCGCGATCAGGGCCTGCGCGGTGTCGTCGTGCAGGTCGCGCGCGATACGCTTGCGCTCCTCCTCCTGGGCGGCGATCACCGTCGCGGTGTAGCTGGAGAGTTGCTCCTCGCGCTTCTGGGAGCGGCGGAGCTGCCGCTGGCGCAGGGCGATCTCGCGCTCCATCCGCTTCTTCTCGCTGATGTCGCGAGCAATCCCCTGCTCGCCGCGGAATCGGCCGTTCTCGAGGACCGGCGCGCTGTCGATCTCCACCACCGCGAGCCCGCCATCGGCGCGCACCAACTCAACCTCGCAGCGTCCTTCGCGCTCGCTGGCGCCCTCGGGGTCCACGAGATAGGTGGGAGCGGTGTGGGCGGTGGCCGGGGAGAGCAGCGTCGAGAACTTGACCCCGAGGAGCTCGGCCGGCTGGTAGCCGAGGATGGCCTCCGTGCTGGAGCTGACGAAGCCGAACGTGCCGTCCGGCTCGAGCATGAAGATCATATCGCCGGCGGTCTCGGTCAGGAGCCGATACTTCGCCTCCGACGTCTGTAGCTCCCCGAGCAGAGCCGCGTTCTCCGCCGCCATCGCCGCCTGCTGGGCAAAGAGCTCCAGCACCTGCACCTGCTCCACGCCCGGCAGCCGCCTGTCCAGTGGGTCGTCAACGTAGATCATGCCGATGAGCTTGCCGTCGCGGTCCTGCAGGGGAACGGCGAGTGCATCGTTCTGGTGCCACTCATCCTCGCTGCGGGTGCTGTCATCAATGTTCGGCAAGAAGGCCCACCGGGTTCCTAACTCGGACTCGGGATTGTCCCGATGGGAGATGAAGTAGCTGTTCGAGATGCGAAACCTCGGCTGCATGACCATGTCGTAGAAGCCGGGCTGACGCCGGGTCGTGCGCAGGCGCCGACGTTCCTCGGGCGAGAACCCGGCCCACGCCGCGGGTATCATCAGGTCCGTCTCGGGATCGAGCAGGCTCAGCTCGACGAGCCGGTAGCCGAGCGCGCTGGAGATGGCGGAGCAGATCGCGCCGAGCACCTGGTCCAGTGGTGCGTTTGCACGGAAGGTAGCGCTCACCTTCAGCAGCTCCGAGAGCTGGTTCATCTTCTGGTGCAGCTGCTCTCGGCTCTCGGTCTCGGCGGAGCGCAGACCCGCCTTCGCGACGGCGACGCCGATCTGATTGCCGATGCTGGTAAGGATCTCGGCGTCCGCGCGGTCGAAGCTGCGCATCGCGTGCGACAGCACGTTCAGCACGCCCACGACCCGGTTATCGCTCCGCAGCGGCACGCCGATGTAGCTCTGAATACCCTCACTGAGCACGCTGGGGTGTACCCGCGCGTCGCGCGTGACGTTCTCGACGATCAGCGGTGCGCCGGACTGTAGCACGGTGCCGGACAGCCGCGCGCCGTACCCGATGCGCGTGTGCTCCGCGAGGAAGCGCTCGCTCAGACCCCTGCTCGCCGCGAGGTACAGTTCTTTCGACTCCTCGTCATACAGGAAGACCGTGCCGCACTCGGCGCCCGCGACGGCGAGCACCCAGTCGAGCGGGTGCTCCAGGATGCAGTCGAGGCTGGTCTCCCGGCTGATTGCGGCGGAGATCGCGTTGAGCGTGTAGATCTTCCGGGTCGTCTCCTCGACGGTGCCCATCGGCGCGCCCATGATCGTGTCCTGCTCCGGAGACGGGTTCGGCGGGGTGCTTATCTTCGGGCGGCGATTCGCGTTTCTCATTCTCGTCCCATCGCGCGCGGTCGGCCTACTTTTCCAACTCGATTAGGCCGAGCTTCAGCGCGTGGAGCACGGCCTCGGTGCGCGACGCGACGCCGAGCTTCCCGAAGATGTTGCTGAGGTGAACCTGCACGGTGCGCGCGCTGAGATGGAGCTTCTCGGCGATCATCTTGTTGCTCTCGCCCTGCGCCGCCCGGCGCAGGACATCCATCTCCCGCTCGCTGAGGACAGGCTTCTGGGGCTTGGGCGCGGCTCCTCGCCCCGAGAACCGGCGAAGCACCTTGCCGACGATGGAGGGGGCGAGCACGCTCTCGCCCGCGGCAACCGCACGCACGGCCTGCACGACCTCCGCTCCGCGCGCATCCTTGAGGATATAGCCGGCCGCGCCGGCCTCGAGGAGCGCGAAGACGTACTGGTCGTCGTCATACGCGGTCAGCACGAGCACCGCGACGCTGGGGTGCTGCTGCTTGATGATCTTCGTCGCCTCCAGCCCGTTGAGCTTCGGCATGCCGATGTCCATCAGCACGAGGTCCGGCCGGAGCGTACCGGTGAGGCGCACGGCCTCCTCGCCGTTCGCGGCCTCGCCGACAACGGTGACGCCGTTGCGCTCCAGGAGCTGCCTGGTGCCCTCGCGCAGAAGAGTGTGATCTTCGGCGATGAGCACGTTCAGGGGCGCTTCCGTTGTAGACGCTTGCATGCGCTTGATACCTCCGAGTGTGTGGCCTGTATCATACCGCGTTCTGCTCGGTTGTGCAGCCGGTTGGATCCCCCTTGTCTGCCGGCCATGTCCCATCTCGGCGTGCTCGCGGCACCATCGTTGCGCTTCGCTGGTCAGCGCTATCGAGCGCGCGGGAAGGGTGGTGAGCATGTACGTGATGTCCTATTTCCGGACGAGTGCGGAGGGACTCCACCTGGCGATCAGCGAGGATGGGTTGGCGTGGACGCCGCTCAACGGCAACCGGCCGATCCTGACCGCGTCCCCGGACCTGGGCACCATCCGCGACCCGCACCTCAGCCGCGATGTGGACGGCGTCTACCACTTGGTCTTCACGAGCGGTTGGGCCGCGGATGGTATTGGTCACTGCGCGTCGCGCGACCTGCTCCACTGGGGAGAGCAGGAGTACCTCCCCGTGATGGCTGGCGTGCACGGCGTGCGCAACTGCTGGGCGCCCGAGTGTTTCCATGACCGGGAGGATAACGTGTACCGCATCCTGTGGTCGTCGACCGTCAATCCCGACGACGCGCCAAGCTGGACGACGTCAGAAGTGTGGGCGCGGTCGCATGACCACCGCATCTGGCACACGGCTACGCGGGATTTCCGGGCGTTCGAGCCCGCATCGATCTTCTTCGACCCAGGCTACAGCGTGATCGACGCGACGCTCGCACAGCACGATGGGCGCTACCTGATGGCGTTCAAGGACGAGCGCGGGGAGAACCGCCGGGGCACCGAGCACAAACGCATCCACATCTGCTCCGCGAGTCGGGCTACCGGACCATGGAAGGAGATATCGGCGCCGATCACCGGGGAGCTTACCGAGGGCCCCGCCCTGTTCCGTCGCGACGGCGCGTGGGTGCTGTTCTACGACTACTTTCACGAGGGATCGTATGGGGCGGCGACGAGCGCGGATGGCCGCCGGTGGTCGGACATCACGCGGGAGGTGACGTTCCCGCCGGGTCCGCGTCACGCGAGCGTGATCGAGGTGGATGACGAGATCGCGCGAGGGCTGCGGCTCGCCGTCTGATACAGCCGCGCGGATCGCGGGCAGAAATACACTGAGGACCGTTAGCAGGAGGGTATTCAGATGAAAGTCGGATTCATCGGCGCGGGGGGTATCGCTGGCCGCCATCTCCGGAGCCTTGCGCCGGAGCCGGACATCGAGATCGTCGGCCACGCCGACCAGAGCCTGGAGCGGGCCGAGGCCGCGGCGGAGCGCTGGGGCGGCAGGGCGTATGGGAGCCAGGCGGAGTTGCTGGAGCGTGAGGCGCCCGATGCGGTGTGGGTGTGCGTGCCGCCGGCGTTCCATGGCGATATCGAGCGCGACCTCATCGAGCGGGGCCAGCCGTTCTTCGTGGAGAAGCCGCTCGCCAACGACCGCGAGACCCCGGAGCGGATCGCCGACGCCATCGCGCGCGCCGGGCTTGTCGTCGGGGTGGGCTATCAGTTCCGGGCTATGGACAACATGCCTGAACTGCGAGAGAGTCTGGCCGCGAACCCCGCCCGGTTAGCCAGCGGCGTGTGGCTCGGTAGCACCCCCGATACGCCCTGGTGGCAACGCCAGGAGATCAGCGGGGGGCAGATCGTGGAGCAGGCGACCCACCTCTTTGACGTATCGCGCTTTCTGCTCGGCGACGCGACCGTGCTCTCCGCCGTCGCGACGAGGCCCCCGCGACCGGCGTACCCGGATATGGATGTGGCAAGCGTCAACGCGGCGCTGCTGCGGTACGATGGTGGGCTGCCCGGCACGTTTGCCGTGACGTGCCTGCTCGAGCACACCGTCACCGTCCACCTCGACCTGGTCTGCGACGGCATGCTGATCACCTTCACCGGGGAGCGTGTGGCGTATGACGACGGGAAGGAGCGCCGCGAAGTTCCGGTGGGTAACGACCCGTTCCTCACGGAGGACCGCGCCTTTTTGGCGGCGGTCCAGGCAAAGGACCCGTCGCTCGTGGTGTGCGACTACGCGGAGGCACTGGCGACGCACCGGTTGTGCTGCGACGTGCGGGATGCGGCTGAGGGCGAGGCTTGATGCGCCGGTTGCCGGTCCTGGAGTAGCCTTGAGCGATCCCCTGTCGCGTGCTATCGTGGCGGCATAGAGCACCCCGTCACCCCGCGGCTTGCTTGGGGGACTTCAGCATCTTCAACGACCACAAGCTCACCAGGGTGGATGTTCTGGCGACCGGTTGTTGTGAACCTCAGGACCACAGAGCGATGAAGCACTGGATCACGTACCACCAATGGCCCCAGTCCAGCCCCGTAGGTTCTCCCGTCTTCCCAGCGGTTAGCAAGTGGACTGGACGATCGACTGGGGCGCTAGGTGACGCGGAGACTCAGCTATTGGCAGAGGCGCTCGACCCTACATCTCAGCGACCCGTGCCGGGTGAAGGTTACCCATCTTTTCATGTACTGGCAGACGGCTTCGAGTGGCGGTTCGCCTCGCTGCGGGAGATTGATCTGGTGATCGACACTCTCTCACAAAAGCACCTGCCGAACGTGCGGTCGCTCGCCTGGTGGGCGAACAGGTTACCGGGAGGTATGATGTCATTGGCGGCACCGACAGAAGATCATACGAGCCCTCCGGTCGGCGCGCAGCGCCTTTGAGAAAGAGCTTCCACCGGGTTCACCTTAGCGTGGACGACGGCACATATTCTGGTACTCCTCGGAACAGGTCCCCAAGTTGCACCCCATCTGGATTCTTCCAACTCGGCGGCTGTCACCCCGCCGTTACTCCATACCGCTGGGCAACCATCCGATCCGCAACCACACGCCGCCATTTGCCTGGATCTACCTCGGGTAGGATGCCCCGACAGCCAGCATCACCAGGCGCTCACGGTGGTGAATGTTCTGGCGACTAACTGTAGCTCAAACAGAGCCCAAGCTATTGGACCCTACCGTACAACAAGACCGGAAGCGGCATGATGGGAGGCTGAGGATGCCGTACAGGAGATCCAAGGAGCAGCCCTGGTCGCCCGCTCAGAGGCAGGCCCTATCCTGCCTCTCGCCGATCCAGGAGGAGATACTCTGGATCCTGGTGGAGGGGGGAGAGGGGGATCTGGGGCTGGTGGTGAACCAGCTGCGCCGCGCATTCCCCGATGTGCCCCGCGAAGCCCTCATCCCGGATATCGAGGACGCGATCGCGGCTATGCGGGCCTCGGGCCTGATTGCCCTGTGTCGGTACGAGAAGGGGCCGCATGGGGGCTGCGCGGACATCCCGCCGGAGGAGGCCGAGAGGGTGCTGTCGCTGCGCGACGTCCTGGAGTGGGATGCTGTAGGGGGATACTGGCGCTGGCAGGGAGGTGAGCTCGGGCTGGACGAGGTGGTGCTGGCCGTGCCCCGGAGAGTGCTGGATGCCTTCCGCGCGGACCATGGATGGCAGTCGGGTTGTCTGCACCGATACCGCTCGTGAGCGTCCAAAGGTACTATTGCCGGTCGATAACCATTGCGGATCATCTCGACATAGACAGGCAGGACAAACTCTGCCGGGTCCGCCTCCGAGACATCCTCGCCCTGTGCGACATCCCGGAGCTCGATAGCAGGGATGCCGTTGTGGTACCGACATTCGAGGAAAGTTCTCACGATCGGCTCCGGCGTCTCGACGGGCTCCAACTGACAGCTGAAAGGCAACCGTGGGTGGGAGTCAGAGATCAGGTTGAAGCATAGCTGGCAAGCCATTTCGTCGAACCACAGGTAGAAGATCACGCCATGGCCCGCACGCGCCTCCTCAACCTGCCTCCTTCTGTCCGAGATCACCTCCGAGATAAAGGTCAGGAAGTCTTTCGGGCTCAACGTCTTGGCTTGCTCCTCCGTGATCGAGATGTGCCACATGTTCCGACGTATCTCTTCGTCCACATAGGCTTCCGAGGAGCCTATGTAGATTCTGTCCGAGACCACGTCAC
>JADDPA010000044.1:3616-7930 GCA_016782125.1 Thermobaculum sp. | reverse complement strand
ACTACTTGACCGGCTCTCTAGCAGCCCTTCCCGATCGTAGTAGCGCAGGGTGCGGACCGATACGGCGGTCATGCGCGCGAACTGGCCGCTCCGATAGAACCGTTGACTCAGGGCATTCCTCCTTTCGAAGGCAGTGTAAACCGAGACGTTACGTCACAGTCAAGCACCTTTCGACTGCGGTTAGACGCAATCCGCTTGAACCGTGGTTGGTGTTATTCCGAATGCGGTGAGGGATCTGTGTCAGGGGTCACGGATTCCTCGCAGGCTCGGAATGACGTATGCCGCACCGTTCAGCCGGAGTCCCTATCAAGAGGACAAGAAGAGAGGGGGCGGAACTTTTTGTTCCGCCCCCTGTAGTTGCTGGGTTCCGGGTGCTACGCCGCGACGGGCGCGGGGGCGCTCGTGCGTGCCAGCGAAGTGAACGTCAGTCCATCCTCACCAGCGTCGATGACGAGCGTCTCGCCGCTCCTGGTCTGATCGGTCAGCAGCATCTTCGAGATCTTGTTCTCGATATTGCGCTGTATCGTCCTGCGTAGCGGTCGGGCTCCGAATGTCGGGTCCCAACCCTGATCGGCCAGCCACCCCTTCGCGGCCGGGGTGATCTGAAGCATCAGATCGTGCGCCGCCAGTCGCGTCTGCACCTCCGCAATCATCAAGTCGACGATCGACAGGATCTGCTCACGCGTCAGCTGGTGGAAGACGATCACCTCATCGATCCGGTTCAGGAACTCCGGCCGGAAGGCCTCGCGCAGGGCGTGCTGCACCGAGTCCTCCAGCTGGCGCTCCTGTTCCTGCTGCTTGCCGGGGGCGACGAAGCCGAGTGGCCGGTACTCCCGCAGGTAGCCGGTGCCCGCGTTCGACGTCATGATGATGACGCTGTTCTTGAAGTCCACTGTGCGGCCCTGGCTGTCGGTCAGCCGACCATCATCGAGGATCTGCAGCATGACGTTGAACACCTCGGGGTGGGCCTTTTCGATCTCGTCGAACAGGATCACCTGATACGGCCGCCTGCGCACCGCCTCCGTGAGCTGACCACCTTCCTCGTGCCCGACGTAGCCGGGTGGGGAACCGATCAGCCGCGACACGGTATGCCGCTCGCCGTACTCACTCATGTCGATGCGAACCATCGCCTCACGATCGTCGAAGAGGAAGTCGGCGAGCGCCTTGGCGAGTTCCGTCTTGCCCACGCCCGTCGGGCCGAGAAAGATGAAGCTACCGATTGGCCGGCGCGGGTCGGCAAGGCCAACTCTGCTCCGGCGAATCGCGTCCGAGACGGCCTCGACCGCGCGCTCCTGACCGATGACGCTCTTGTGGAGGTCCTGCTCCATGTACGCCAGCTTCGCGGTCTCCGACTGGAGCATTGAGCGCACTGGGATGCCCGTCCACTGCGCCAACACCTCCCCGATGTCCTCCGCGGTAACCGCGTCACTGACCGGGTGCTCCGTGCGCAGCCGCTCGTACTCTGCGTCATAGTCGGTCTGGATCGTCACCAGGTCCGCCTTGACCCGCGCGGCGCGCTCGTAGTCCTGCTGCGAGACGGCGTCTTCGATCTGTGCGTTCAGGTCCTGGATCTGGCGACCCTGCCGCTTCAGGTCGTCGGGCAGGTCGAACTTGTCCATGCGTACCTTGCTCGCTGCCTCATCCATCAGGTCGATGGCCTTGTCGGGCAGGTTGCGCTCCTTGAGGTAGCGGTCGGAGAGGGAGACCGATGCCTCCAGCGCCGCGTCCGTGATCTCCAGGCCGTGGTGCTGCTCATAGCGCTCGCGGAGACCGCGCAGGATCAACAGCGTATCGTCGGTGGACGGCTCGTCCACGTAGACCGGTGCGAACCGGCGCTCCAGCGCGGCATCCTTCTCGATGTGCTTGCGGTACTCGTCCAGCGTGGTTGCGCCGACGACGTGCAGTTCTCCGCGCGCAAGGGCGGGCTTGAGCATGTTGGCGGCATCCATCGCGCCCTCGGCCGCCCCAGCGCCGACGATGGTGTGCAGCTCGTCGATGAACAGGATGACGCTGTCCGCGTTCTCACGGATTTCCTCGACGAGCGACTTCAGCCGCTCCTCGAACTCGCCGCGGAACTTGGAGCCCGCGAGCATGGAACCCAGGTCGAGCGCGAGCACGCGCTTGTCCCTCAAGGGCTCCGGTACGTCGTCGCTGACGATGGCTTGCGCCAGGCCCTCCACAACGGCGGTCTTGCCGACGCCGGGCTCGCCGATGAGCACGGGGTTGTTCTTCGTGCGGCGGGATAGTACCTGCATCAGGCGCCGGGTCTCGATCTGTCGCCCGACGATAGGATCGAGCTTGCCCTCGCTGGCCAGTGCCGTCAGGTCGATGGTGTACTTCTCCAAGGCGTCGCCAGCCATCTTCGCGTGACGATCGGTGATCTTCTCATCACCGCGCACCTGTTGTAGTGCCCGCTCGACGCGCTCAGTATTCAGCCCCGCTGTGGAGAGGATGCGGCCCGCGACGCCGTCGTTCGCGCGGACGAGCGCCAGCAGGATGTGCTCTGTGCTGATGTACTCGTCGCCATTCTGGTCGGCCTCACCGGCGGCGCTGCTGCCCAACTGACGGACGCGCGGGGTAACGTATACGGTCACCTGGTTGGCGGGTACGGTGCCCTTAGGCTGCGAGCCCTGGAGTGCATTCTCGACCTGCCGCTTCAGCGCGGCGGCGTCGGCATCGAGCGTCGCGAGCATCTGCCGCGCGGTGCTATCGGGCTGGTCGAGAAGTCCGAACAGGATGTGCTCGGTATCGAGGTACGCGTGGCCGAAGCGGTGCATCGCCTCGTGCGCCCGCTGGAACGCGTCCTGTGCTTGATCGGTGAATCGGTTCATTGCCATGGTTTGGATTTCCCTTCCGTTGCGTGAGGTCCTGTGCCGCTGTAGGCCGACCTCACGCTTGTGCTACAAGAGTATAGAAAATCTAAGTATTTTAGTCAAGATTTATGGTACCCAACCTTAAGTATAGGTGCTGAGCAAGCAGCCACTGCGGACAGGTCCTCGCCGCAGATGGCTCAGCAACACCCAATGCATTTCCGTAACATTGACGCTCTCTGCGCTTCGTCCGGTGTGGTTCGGGCACGGAGAAGCCAGTCATAAAATCCGGACCCTGTTGCGACGGTGCACAACGACGGTTCGCCGCCCACCAGATGCCGCGTGCTAGTTCGTTTGAGGGACGTCTATGTATCACGCACATCGATGACGGACTGAAGCCCCGTATCGATATATACTTTCGGTACAATACGTGCTAAGTATGTCGCGTGCCGTTGTGTGGGCAGCCGTCGGCCAGTATGCTCGGCCACAGGCTTGTTGAGTGACGAGGTGAGAGTGGACGCGCTGAGCACGGAAGTGGACCGCCGTACGGTCATAGTGGTGGACGACAGCGATCAGATCAGGGACGTGCTCACGCTGCTCCTCGAGGGCGAGGGTTATCAGGTGCTACCCGTCGAAGATGGCGAGACCGCACTGATGATGACGAAGCTCCTCAGCCCGGCGCTGATTATGCTTGACCTCGGGCTGCCGGGAGAGGACGGCGCGCAGATCCTGGGCAGGCTCAAGGCGGATCCGGATACCTCGCACATCCCGGTTGTCGTCGTCAGCGGGCAGCCGAACATGTCGGCGCTTCAGGGCTCATACGCGCCGGACGGCATCCTCACCAAGCCGTTTGAGCTGGACGATGTTCAGAAGCTTGTTAGCGAGCTCATCCGGCGATCGGAGTAATGTCGCGCCGTGTGGCCACTAAGGTAGCGTGGGCCGTAGTGTAGGGTACGGACTCCCTACGTACGATGTGCTGGGAGTTCCCGTCCATCCGCTTCCGATGTACGCCGTGCTCCGGACGCTCGACCGATTCCTTGCCGATGAACGGCCGCACCAGGTGGTTACCGTCAACGCGGAGTTCGTTGTGCGAGCCCGCCGCGACGAGGCGTTTCGGCGCGTGCTCACCAGAAGCGACCTTGCTACGGTGGATGGGACGCTCGTCGCGCTCGCGCTGCGCTACCGCCATCACGTGCCCGCACGACGGGTCACGGGTGTGGACCTGATTCTCCCTCTGGCGCGGCTTGCGGCCCGGCGGAATAGCCCTGTGTTCCTGCTAGGCGCAGGGCCGGGCGTCGCATCGGCCACGGCAGAGCGGTTGCGCTCGCTCGTGTACGGCCTCGTCATTGCCGGCACGTATGCCGGCTCGGCGCAGCCCGACGAGGACGAGCGTATCTGCGCTATGATACGTTCGGGGGCGGCGAGGGTTTTGCTGGTGGCGTATGGGGCACCGACGCAGGACCTGTGGATCGCCCGCAACCTCCAGCGGTTGGGACCGTGCGTC
>JADDPA010000044.1:0-3404 GCA_016782125.1 Thermobaculum sp. | reverse complement strand
ATGACAGAGACGACGCGGTGCGCCCGGCACCCGAACCAGGAGACCAACCTGCAGTGCGCACGGTGCGGTAAGGCGATCTGCACCAAGTGCATGGTGTACACCTCCGTCGGGCTGCGCTGTCCGGAGTGCGCGCGCGAGCGCCGTTCGGGTATCAACGCTCCCACGCCGAGCACGGTGGGGCGCGCCGCGGCGGCCGGTGGGGCGGTCGCGCTGGTGATCGGCGTGCTGTGGGGCTTGTTCCCGGCATACGGCTTCTGGATCGCTCTCCTGCTCGGCTTCGGCGGGGGCGAGATCGTCAACGACGCGGCGAACCGCCGGCGCGGCCCCGAGCTCCAGACCGTCGCCGCTGGTATGGTCATCGGTGCGTTTCTCGTAGGATACCTGCTGAGCGAGGCACTGGACCATGGTTTCGCCGACCGGTTGAACCGATTCCTGGGGGACCCGATCCCCTTCGGCGATCGGATAATCTTCGAGACGATCATGGCCGCAATCGCGATGTATCTCGCCACATTCCGGCAGAAGTAATCGCGTGCAATACCGGGAGCTTGTTTCGAAGTTTCGCGACCTGACGGTCGTCGTCGTGGGAGACGTTTGCCTGGATCGCTACGTGCTTGGCAGGCCCACCCGGCTTTCGCGCGAGGCGCCAATCGCCGTACTGGAGTGGATGCGGGAGTATGCGCTGCCCGGCGCCGCCTCGAACCCCGCGCTGAACCTGGTGTCGCTTGGTGCGCAGGCGTCTGTCGTCGGGGTTACGGGCGCGGACCCGGCCGCATCGGAGTTGTCCGAACTGCTGCGTGCTCGTGGGGCGCGAACCGATGGCCTTGTGGCGGATGCCGCGCGGCGCACGACAGAGAAGACCCGCATCCTCGCGGAGGGGCTCCTCGTGCTTCCCCAGCAAATGGCGCGCATCGACCGGACGGACCCGTCCCCCCTTACCGCCGAGCGCGCGGCCGAGCTGTGTACCACCATCCAGCATCTCGCGCCGCACGCGGACGCGTTGCTGCTCTCCGACTACCAGGGGGGCGTGGCAAATGCGGAGGTGATCGAGTGCCTCCGGGAGGTCGCGCTGGAGCGGGGGATCCGTGCAACCGTGGATTCGCAAGGCGACCTGACCCGTTTTGCCGGCTTTGACTGTGTGCGCTGCAACCGGCACGAGGCTGAGATGGTGATGGGCCACGAGCTCAAGACGGAGGATGACTTTCGTCGTGCACTTCCGCATCTGCGGGAACGGGTCGGCTGCACCGGCCTGGTCGTGACGCGGGACGTGGATGGTGTGTCGCTTTATTCGATGGAGGAGGGCTATCAGCATATCCCGGCGATGCGGGTTCCGGTCGCGGATGGCGTCGGTGCGGGCGACACCTTCATCTCGGTGCTCACACTCGTTCTGACCGCCGGCGGATCGCTGCAAACGGCGGCGCACGTGGCGAACCGGGCAGCGGCGCTGGTGGTGCAGCACGTCGGCAATGCGTGTCCCTCCCCCGACGAACTGCTGCGAATGCTGGACACCAATGAGTAGCACGAAGCTACTCGGCGAGGCGCAGTTGCTGGTCGAGCGGGAGCGACTCCGCGCCGGAGGTATGCGCGTCGGCTTTACGAACGGCTGTTTCGACCTGCTGCACGTCGGGCATACGCGTTACCTGCACGATGCGCGGCAGCTCGTGGGTGCGCTAATCGTCGGGGTGAACGCGGATGCGTCGGTGCGCGTACTGAAGGGACCGGGCCGCCCCGTGGTGCCCGAGGACGAGCGCGCGGAAATGATCGCGGCGTTGGCGGCGGTGGATTACGTGGTGCTGTTCGCGGAACGCACCGCGGAGCGTATCGTGGAGGCGCTCCGGCCGGATGTGTACTTCAAGGGGGGCGATTACTCGCTCGACCCGTCCGTCCTGCCCGAGGCGTCAGTGGTGCAGGGGTATGGCGGGGAAATTCGCTTGATGCCGGTGCACGCCGGGCGTTCCTCCAGCGTGTTGCTTGCGAGGCTCAAGAATGTCGGGGGCTAACGTCCGGCGTGCAGAGAGGCCAACCTGCTCAGGTAGGTGTGCGGGTCTGCACCGTCGCGAGAGAGTCCGGTGCGCGCTTCCGCGATCGTCGAGAGTCGCATCCCGATTCGCCCCCGTGCTGCGGGCGTGAGCCCGCCATGCCGCACCAGATACTCGCGGATCAACTGGTATTCGCGGTCAGAGAGCGTATCGCGCATGCCCGCTGCCTCGATTTGCGGCTGTGGCGTCGGGGCCACGGGGAGGCGCGGCGGTGCCTGCGGCACTTCGTCGCGAATGACAACCGTGCCCGCTGCCATGTCACCGAGCCGTTTCCAGCGCTTGTTCAGGAACATCGCAACGACGCCGAAGCCGTAGGTGCCGGGGAGCAGGTCAAAGAAGCGGATCAGGTTGCGGATCACGCTCGCGGTGAAGTTGAGCGGGAGGCCGTCGTCCCGCATCACCCGCAGGCGCAGTGCCCGCTTCCCCGGCGTCTGCCCGCGCCACACGGTCTCGAAGAAGATGTAGTAGCCGAACACGAGCGCGAACAGCAGCAGCAGGGTGACCGCGAGGATCGCCAGCGACGCGGCCTCACCGAATGTGGAGCCTGCGGCGACAAAGATGAGGCCAGCCGTCAGGATGAAGAAGCTGAGAAAAGCGAGTAAGATGCTATCAATGACCGCCGCGAAGAACCGGGTCGCAAGGCCCGCTACGGTGTAGCGCAGCTCGACGTTTTCCGGCGTGCTGACGAGATACGGATCGTCCACGGCCGCTCCTTATCCGCTCTGGACGGGCCATTCTTTCGGAGGTAACGAGCGCATGATAGACCGATTCATCACCACGCGCAAACCTCGCTGGGACCGTCTTAGCGCTCTCCTTGAGCGGGTGCGACGTGGCCGGCTATCGCGCCTCACTGCGGCGGAGATCGAGGAGTTCGGCGCGCTGTACCGCGAGACAGCCTCGGATCTCGCGCTGGCCCGCAGGGAGTACCCGAGCTCGACCGTTACGGGGTATCTGAACGGTCTCCTCAGTCAGGCGCACCCGTACGTGTACGCGCGCCGGGGCGGCAACCAGCGTTCCTTGCTGCGGTTCTTCACGCACGAGTTCCCGGCGACCTTCCGCCGGAACGGCAACCTCGTATTGCTTGGCTTTCTCTCGTTCATCATCCCGGCGATACTGGCCTACGTCCTGATCTACGCCACGCCTCGTGCGTCCGCGGTGCTGGTACCGGAGGGCATGGCGACGCGAATCGAGGAGGTGCGGCGGACGGGCAACTGGGCGGATATCTCCGCGTCGGAGAGCTCTGTCGCCGCGTCGACGATCATGACGAATAACATCCGCGTAGCGATACTCGCCTTCACTGGCGGGATCTTTCTCGGGATACCGAGCCTGCTGGTACTGGCGCTTAACGGTCTGATGCTCGGCGGGGTG
>JADDPA010000138.1 GCA_016782125.1 Thermobaculum sp. | reverse complement strand
ACATACCGGACGGGCTGCTGATCGGCCGAGTGGCGTCGGTGACGCAGTCGGACACCGGGCTGGAGCAGCGCGCGCAGGTTCTGCCGGCGGTGGACGTGCGTGCCGTCGGAACGGTGCTGGTCGTCCGAGCGACGCAACCGTGAGGTTTCGCCTCGCCCTCGCGCTGCTCTCCGGTCGGCTGATCGGCTCCGCAGCCCGTCTCTCAGGGCGTGGCGGCGGTACGGCGCTGCCGGGGCTCGCTGCGAACCGTCTGTATCCGGATTTGTTGCCCGAGATGACTGGCGGCATCCCTGAGGGAGTCATACTCGTGAGCGGCACGAACGGCAAGACCACGACGAGCCGCCTCCTCGCCCTGATGCTCACCTCGGGCGGCAAGCGTGTCCTGCACAACCGCACGGGCAGCAATTTAATCCGTGGCATTGTGGCTGCTATCGTTGCGTCTAGCCACCTGGATGGCAGACCAGTTGGCGACATCGGGCTTTTCGAGACGGACGAAGCCGTGTTACCCGTTCTGCTGCGGCAGGTCCAGCCCAGGGTGATCGTGCTCAACAACCTGTTCCGGGACCAGCTGGACCGCTATGGGGAACTAGACTCGCTGTACCGGTCGTGGGAGCGGGCGCTCACGACCCTGGACCCGGCGGTTCACCTCGTTGTGAACGCGGACGACCCCGCGCTCGCGCGGCTGGGCGAGTTGGCGACCGGCTCGGTGACGTACTTTGGTCTGGACTCGTCGGAGCTGGCGCTCTCCGAGTTGCCGCATGCTGCGGACTCTGGAGCCTGTCCACGCTGCAAGAAACCGCTCGTCTACAGTGCGGTGTATGTGTCGCATCTGGGTGCGTATCACTGTCCGAACTGTGGGTTCAGCCGCCCGCAACTGGATGTGCGGGCGACGGAGATCGTCCTGCATGGCACCACGGACACCGAGCTGACCCTGTGCGGGCTGTACGGAGAACATCGCCTGCGGATGAACGTGCCGGGGCTGTACAACGTGTATAACGGCCTGGCGGCCACAGCGGCGGCGTACCGGGCCGCATTGCCGTGGGATGCCGTGGAGTGCGGCTACAGCGGTTTCTCAGCAGCCTTCGGGCGGTTTGAGCGCATCCACGCGGAGGGCCGCGACGTTGTGCTGACACTGGTCAAGAACCCGGTCGGCTGCAATGAGGTCTTGCGGATACTTTCCAGTGAGCCTTCGAGTGAGCCGCTCCTGATCATTATCAACGACCAGACGGCGGATGGCCGGGATGTTTCGTGGCTCTGGGACGCGGACTTCGAGTTGCTCGCCTCGATGCAGGGACCGATCATCACCAGCGGTCTGCGCGCCGCCGACATGGCCGTTCGGCTGAAGTACGCCGGAATCGACCCTGCACAGATTCACGTGGAGGAGCGCATACGGGCTGCACTGCGCCGCGCGATGGAGGGCACCTCTGTGGGAGGAACGTTGCGCGTGATGCCGACGTACACCGCGATGCTGGCGTTGCGGGCGCACATGGGCGAGCTCGGCTGGGTCGAGTCCTACTGGGAGGAATGACGGTGAAGCTGACGATCGGTTTCCTGTACGGCCGGCTGATGAACATCTACGGCGATCGCGGCAACGTCGTGACGCTCGCACAGCGCGCTCGATGGCGCGGCATCGACGTGGAGACCGTGACCATCAACGCGGGCGATGAGCTTGATCCGGAGCGCTGCGATGTGTATGTCTTCGGTGGTGGGCAGGACCGTGAACAGTTCGTCGTCGCGGACGATCTGGCCGCGGGTACTGGCGAGCGGTTGACGGCCGCCGTTGCGGACGGCGCGGTGGTCCTCAGCGTTTGTGGGGGGTATCAGCTGCTCGGACACTACTACCGTCCGCATGGCCATGACGAACTGCGAGGATTGGGGCTGATCGATGCGCATACCATCGCCGGCGATACTCGCTTCATCGGGAACATAACACTCCATGGACCGCTCGGCGACCTTGTGGGTTTCGAGAATCATAGTGGGTGCACGTATCTGGGCAGTGGTGCGCTCCCGCTCGGTACGGTGGCCCAAGGGAGCGGGAACAACGGCGAGGATGGCACGGAGGGGGCGTACACGGGGAAGGTGTACGGTACCTACATGCATGGCCCGGTATTGCCCAAGAATCCGGCCCTTGCTGATCGCATCCTCACTGAAGCACTCGAACGCAGGCACGGTCCCGTGACTCTCCCCCCGCTTGAGGATACATTTGAGGCTCGCGCGCACGAGTCCGCACGCTCGCGTCCCTGATACGAGCACATCGACGCTGGCCCGGCTGAAAAAGTGACCTTATGCAGCGTGGCTATACGCCGGTCGGGCACGCCCGCCTGAAGTGGGGCGCCTATGGAGCATCGGGCTACCACGCGGGAGGGCGCGGGTCATCGTGTCTGTCCACGTGTTCCTGTAGCTCCTCGACCATCGGGCGAACACCGATGTCGTTGCCTGCGACGCAGAAATTGGTGTGCGACCACCCGCTGGTGGCTGTGCTAAACTCGGTGAGGAAGATCGGTGGAGGGGAACGTTCTGGTCGTGGTGGTACTGGTGATCGTGGCAATCTTTGTCGAGCTTTTCTTCTCCCTGTTGCTCGTCGATCGACCACATCCCCTGCTCGTTCTGCTGCTGGCGATCTCCGTCGGTATGGTTCACGGACCCCGTGACGGTGCGTTCGTCGCATTCAGTGGGGGCTTGCTGCTCGATGTCTTCGGTGGGCCCCCCTTAGGCAGACAGACGCTGGCCCTGGTCATCGCGACGCTCACCGTCTTCTTGGCACGCACCGACCTGGCGCGGCGAACTGTACTCGCGCCCGTTCTCGCCGCCGTAGCAGGGACGCTCCTGTACTGGGTTGTGCTCGCGATTGTCGAAAGCGCTGGCGGGCTGGCGGTGCCGTGGTTGCACCTCGTCCTTCGGTGGGTATTACCCACTCTGGTACTCGATGCACTCCTGGTGCTGCCGCTGATTGCGCTTATGGAGCGTTTGAGCGTGCACAGTGGACCGAGGCGGATGGCGCAGCGATGAGTCTGGACCCGAAGAACTTCTATAAACCGTGGCTTCATACAGAACACGATCCGGAGGGACCCTCACCGGATAAGGGCACGCGGTGGCGCGTCTTCAAGCTCGTCATCGCGGTTTCGTTCCTTGTCCTGGTGGCGCGGCTCTGGCAATTGCAGATCGTGGAAGTCGATCGCTTTGAGCAGGCTGCGGCGAACAACAGTACCCGTCGCACGCCCATCGAGGCCCAGCGGGGCGTGCTCTACGACCGGAGCGGCGTCCAGCTAACGACGAACGTGCCCGTGTACGATGTCTCGCTCACGCTCGCTGAGATGCCCGAGGACGAGGCGCAGTATCAGGCGGCGCTCCGACAACTCGATGCCCGTCTCAATCTCGGCGTGGCTGTCGGCATCGATGCGACCAAGCTGTCCGGCGGCGGGCAACGCGCTCTCGGCGCGCAGTTGGCGCAACTTCTTGGAATCGACGCCCAACAGGTTCGTGCCGCGATCGCTGAATCGAGGGAAAACGAGGTTCCCGTGCTGTTACAGGACGAGCTTACCGCCCCGGAAGCGGACGCCGTTCGCTCGCAGCTCGGCGCCGAGAAGGCCGTTGTCATCGTTCCCACGGTGCAGTGGCGGGTAGAACAGAGCGACGTACCTCCGTTCCGCCCCGCACTCGTCGCGGAGGGAGTGGCCCGCAACACCGCCCTTACGATAGAAGGCGAGCGCATGCTCGTGCCGGGGCTGTCGATCGAACAAGCCGCCTCGCGCGCGTATCCACAGGGGCCCACGTTTTCCGGTGTGCTCGGTCACGTTGGCAAGATTGGCCCGGAGCAGCTCGATGGCCTTCAGGACCAGGCGGCTCGGTTCGGACAGCGCGCGTATGCGCTCGATGAGACGGTTGGCAAGGCCGGTCTGGAGAGTGTCCTCGAACCGTATCTGCGCGGGAGCCCCGGCTCGCAGGAGGTGGAGGTAACGATCACGAACCGCGTCGTTCGGCAAGGTAAGCTCACCGGGCCTGTTCCGGGCGGTAACGTGCTGTTGACGCTCGATGCCGGTCTCCAACAGGCAAGTGAGGCTGCCTTGCTCAAGGCGATCCGTGACTCGGGGGCGAAGGCAGGTGCGGCGGTTGCGCTCGATCCGCGTACGGGTCAGGTGCTGGCGCTGGTGAGCCTGCCGTCGTATGACAACAATCGTTTCGTCCAAGGCATATCCCAGAAAGATTACCGCACGCTCACACTGGATCCCGGCAGACCGTTGCTCAATAAGGCGATCTCCGGGCTCTACGAGCCGGGGGCCGTGATCAAGCCGTTCATCGCCGCGGGGGGACTCGCGGAGCGAGTCATCGATCCTGCCACGACGTATCCGTGCGCCGGGAGCATCGAAGTGCCCGTCTTGGCGGGGCTCACGGACAGACAGAAGTTCCCCGACTCCGACCCCCGGCCACAGGGTGTGCAGACCGTTACCCAAGCGTTGGCAAGCGGGTGCGACACGTTCTTCTATATCCTCGCCGGCCCGGAGCAGCGCGACAGTCTCGGCCGGGTGCTGCAGTATTACGAGCCGGGCGGAAAAGATGCGACGCCCTTCCGCGGCCTCGGGATCGAGCGAATCAACAGGTATCTCCATAACTTTAAGTTCGGTGCGGAGACGCAGATCAATCTTCCCGGCGAGGAAACAGGACTCGTGGCGGACCAGGAGTGGAAGCTCGGCCAGTTTCCCGGAAGTGCATGGACGCTCGCGGACACCATCAAGACAGCGGTTGGCCGGGGCTACGACCTGGTCACCCCCATACAGATGGCGGCAGCCACCGCCGCTATCGCTAACGGGGGTACGATATATCGGCCCGAACTGGTTCTGAGGGTGACAGACGCGCAGGGACGGGCCATTCTGACGCCGAAGCCCGAGCAGATCGGCACGGCCGGTATGACGGCGGACCATCTCCAGACCGTTCGCGAGGGAATGCGCCTCTCGGTCCAGCGAGGCGGGGCGTCGGCGCTGCGAAAGCAGAAGCTGCTACCCGCGGACATGCAGGTCGCAGCGATGACCGGCACGCCGCCATCGGTGCAGAAGGCGCTCGATCGTTCCGTGGTGTCGTGGTTCACCGGCTTCGCGCCATATGAATCACCGGAGATAACGGTCGCGGTGGTTCTCGACGGTGGCGATAGCAAGACGGACCATGCCGCCGGGGTCGGCGCGGCGATGCTGAAGTACCACGCGGAGCAGCAGCGTCCGTGATCGCCTGACCGTCCGAGTGCGGCAAAGGGACGGTTGCCCCTGCGGTACAATACCCTCGATGCAGCAACCGCATCTTGTTCGCAGGACGTTTCTGTATCCCCCGAGTGGCTGATTCGGCGTCCACTTTTCGCGACGAAGCTAAAAGGTATGGAGACACTTGGCCGAGAAAAGCCAGGTGAGGATGGAGAGAGTAGTGTGTCGATAACGGTAGTGGGGTCAGTTGCGCTTGATACGGTGTACACGCCGTTCGGACAGGCGCAGGATGCGCTTGGCGGCTCGGCGTCGTATTTTGCCACGGCTGCCTCGCTGTACGATCAGGTGAACCTGGTCGGCGTCGTTGGGGAGGACTTTCCCCAGGAGCATCTGGAGTTTCTGGGAACCCGAAGCGCGACCCTAGATAGCCTTCAGGTGGCGCAGGGGAAGACATTCCGTTGGGGCGGTCGGTACGCGCTCGACATGAATTCACGCGAGACGCTGTTCACGGAGCTCGGCGTGTTCGCGGAGTTCAAGCCTAGCCTGCCAGAAGCGTACGGGCACGCCGAGGTCGTATTTCTCGCGAACATCCATCCCGCTCTCCAGCTCGACGTGTTGCAGCAGATGGAACGTGGTGGTGTGCAGCTTCGGGCGTTGGACACGATGAACTTATGGATCGAGACGACCCGTGACGCCCTCACCGAGGTGTTGCGTAAGGTCGATGTCGTGATGATTGCGGAGGAGGAAGCACGGCAGTACGCAAATACGCCGAACTTGCAGGCCGCCGCGCGGACGATTCTGGATCTCGGCCCGAAGATACTGGTCATCAAGCAGGGACCGTACGGTTCGCTTCTGATCGGCGCTGATGGCAGCTACTTCGCCGCTCCGTCCTTCCCCATCGAGGAGGTACGCGATCCCACCGGCGCGGGCGATGCGTTCGCCGGTGGCTTTCTAGGTTACCTGGCGACCCGGCTGCACGCCGGCCACGAACTCGCCCCCGCCGACTATCAGCGCGGACTGGTCCATGGCAACATCTTGGGATCGTTCGCGTGCGAAGACTTCAGTGTGGGCAGACTCAAGGAGGTCACCGCCGAGGACATCGCCGCCCGCTACCAGCAATGCGTGAGCTTCACCCACTTCGAAGCAGAGTGGTCGTCCGGCACGGTCGCTGCAACAGCCTAACCGCACCAGCAAGAAACAACGACCGTCGGGGCGTTCGATCAAACGCCCCGACATCGGTTCTGATCTCTTCGTACGTTCAAGCCAGTCAGCTTGGATGAACTACGCCGCCCGCCGGCGCGGGGCCTGTTTCGGCTCCTCGGCTTCGATGCCGATCCAGTAGTTGTTGGGCCGGACGTAGGTCGTGGGGCGAACGATGATCCCCTGCGCCTGCACGGTCTGCGAGGGATTGACGAGGCACAGGTTCGGGGTCTCCCCGAAGCGCTCGATGTAGCGCTCGATTCCCTCCAAGATCTTCTCCTCGACCGGCTTCTTCTTTGTGTCGTCATACCACAGTAAAAACATCGTCAGGCTCCTTCAGTGTAGAACGTTTGTTCTATTATACCACCGAATCGTTCATCCTTACAGGGTTCTTGCCTCATAAATCGACGGTTCTTGGTACCGCGAAAACACTTGAGAGTGCTGCCTGCCGTGCCGCCACGCTCGTGTCCTGGACCAGCCGGGCCGGCACTCGCAGCGTAGCGTTCGAGGCAGTTCGGTACCTGCGGGCCTTCACGCCTAGCCAAACGCCAAACCCATAATCGTCCCTTGTAACCCTCACTTTCGGTCCGTATCATGGCGCTTGGTGGAAAAAGGTGGGTAAAAGTGGGGATAAGTGGGGGGGCGTGTGGATAACTCCCCCGGGTTCGTGAGGCGGTCGCGGTGTTTCTAGGCAGGTTCGAGAACAGGCTGGACGAGAAGGGACGGCTTTCCATGCCGGCCAAGTTCCGTCCGCGCCTCGCCGAGGGCTTCGTCATCACGCGCGGCTTCGAGCAGTGTCTCACGATCTTCCCGATGCCCGAGTGGCAGACCCTCGCAGATAACCTGGCCCGTTTCCCGGTCACGGACCAGAAGGTGCGCTCGCTGCGCCGGGTGCTGTTCGCGCAGGCCGCGGACACCGAGCTCGACCGGCAAGGCCGCATGCTCATCCCCGAGTACTTGCGCGAGGCTGCAGGTTTGGGAGCCGACGTGATCGTTGCCGGTATGGATGGCTACATCGAGATCTGGGATGTCGAACGCTGGCGCGAGATGGAGCGCTCCAACGCGGAGAACGCCAACGACATAGCCCAGAGCCTCGCGGATTTGGGGATGTGATGGCGAACACCACCCCGCACATTTCCGTGTTCGCCCACGAGGCGGTCGAGGCGCTGGCCGTTCACCCCGGTGGCAAGTACATCGACGGTACGCTCGGGGCTGCCGGGCACGCCTCCCGCGTCCTCGACCTGTCGGCGCCGGACGGCCGCCTGCTTGGACTCGACGCCGACCCGGAGGCGCTCGCCCT
>JADDPA010000049.1:16904-29126 GCA_016782125.1 Thermobaculum sp. | reverse complement strand
TGCAGGAGGCTGGACGGGTTGCCGCTCGCGCTGGAGTTGGCGGCCGCGCGGGCGAGGACGTTCTCTCCCACGGAGCTGCTCGCGCGCCTCGACCGGTCCCTCCCGCTGCTGACCGGGGGACCGAGGGACCTGCCCGAGCGGCAGCGCACGATGCGCTCGGCTATCGGGTGGAGCTACCAGCTGCTGGGTGAGCCACAGTGGCGCCTGCTGAACCGGCTGTCGGTGTTCCGGGGCGGCTGGGATCTGGAGGCGGCGGAGGCAGTTGGCGCGGGGGGAGATATCCTCGATGAGGAGGTGCTCGACCTGCTGACCTCCCTGGTCGAGCAGTCGCTAATTGTCACCGAAACTCTCGACGACGGCACCACCCGCTACCGGATGTTCATGCCGGTGAGGGAGTACGCGGAGGAGCGGCTCGAGCAAAGCGGGGAGGTGTGGGAGACGAGGCTGCGGCACGCGGGGTACTACCTAGCGCTCGCCGAGGAGGCGGAGTCGGGACTGAAGGGGCCACGGCAACTGGAATGGCTCGACAGACTGGAGGCGGAACACGACAACATCCGGGCCGCGATGAGCTGGTGGCTCGAGCGTGGCGACACCGAGACGGCTTCTCGGCTCGGCTACATGCTGTGGTTGTTCTGGTGGATGCGGGGTCACTTTGGGGAGGGGCGGCGGTGGATGGAGGCGATACTCGCACAGGACCCACCCCCTTCCGCCCGGGCCTGGGCGCTGCTGACGTTGGGCTCCCTCGCATACGGGCAGGCGGACTACGAGCGGGCCGCTCCTGTGATCGACGAGAGCCTGACACTGTTCCGGTCCATCGGGCACGGATTGGGGATAGCCCTCTCGACGGGTGTCACTGGTCTGGTGACCGTGGGGCGCGGCCAGTACGAGCATGGAGCGGACCTTATGGAGGAAGCGGCGAGCAGTTGTCTACGGGAGGGGGACACCTTCAACGCGTCGATACTGCTTGCATACTCTGGCCTAATACCACTGCGTCGCGGTGACTACGACCGCGCCGCACGGCTGAACGGGAAGGCGCTCACGCTCGCAAGGGAGACGGGAGATAGGATCGGCACCTATACCGCGCTGTACAACCTAGCGACAGTTGCTCAAGCACGCGGTGATGCCGCTGAGGCAGCACGACTGTTTGCGGAGGCGCTCACGCTCTCGTTCGAGGTCGGCGATAGAGGCAATTCGGCCTACGGCCTCGAGGGACTCGCGTGGGTAGCCGTTACGCGGGGTAACCGGAAGCGAGCCGCCCGGCTGTGGGGTGCCGCCGAGGCGCTCCTCGGGAGCGGAGAGGCTGCGGTGTACGCGTACACTCCCGACAGAACCCTCCAGCAGAGCCGGATTGCAGACGTCCGTTCCCGGGCGGACGCAGCTGAATGGGCGCGCGCCTGGGAACGAGGGGGCGCAATGAGCCTGGAGCGCGTGGTGGAGTACGCGCTCAGCGACGAGGATACCGCCGACTAGCACCTGATCTACGCGATGGCTCGTCCTCTTTTCCAGACCCCAAAAGTGGTACTCCTTATGGGCCCTACAGCGTCATGTGGCCAAGTGGTAAGCTACCCTCTCCGTTGAGCGAAGAAGTGGGTGGGGATGGTAACGCACTCAGGCATTACGGAGTCAGCCACTGTGGCAGGCTGGTCGTCGGCGCTGGAGAATCTGCACAGTCGGATCGCCCATTGCTTCGCCCGCTCCGAGGCGCCGGAGCGGGTCCTTCGCTGCCTGTCGAGTCTGCTCCAGCAGGTGGTGCGCAAGAATGGGTGGCAACTCGCCGAGGCGGACCCGTAGGGCGTGCAGCGGCTATTCAACTCAGCAATGTGGGACGCCGAGGAGGTTCGCGACGACCTGCGCTCCTACGTGGTGGAGCACATCGGGGACGAGACGAGCTTCCCCGAGAATCGGGACAAATCGGCCGGGGTCGCCTCCCAGTACGCCGGTACCCTCGGTGACACGGTGAACTCGCCGGTGGGGGTATTCATCGCCTACGCGACGAACAAGGGCGCCGCCTCCATCGACCGCACCCACTACCTTCCAGCGGAGTGGGCGGAAGACAAGGACCACAGGCTGGGAGCCGGGATCCTTGAGGCTGTGGGGTTCGCCACCAAGGTGGAGCTATCAAGGCAGCTGTTGGAGCGGGCGCTTGATGTCGGCATGCCTCCCATTGGGTAGTGACGGACTCCTTCTGCGCTCGGTCCCGCCGTCTCAGGCGCTGGCTGGAGCAGGTGGGCCACGCATACGCGCTGATGATCCCCAGGACGAACGCTGTCCACTGCCTGGGGCGGCGGGTGCGGGCGGGACGGCTGGGGCAACAGTTGTCCGATGACGTATGGGTGTCGGCGCCTGCACGAGGAGCGACCTCGGACCAGCGACCATGGGAGTGAGCGGGCTAGGAGAGAGTACTGCCGCTGCTACCACCGCAGAGACCGCGGACCGGGGGCCGCGCCACCACCATCGCGCGATCCTGAGCGGCATGCTGTGGGTGGTCCGCACGGACGCCTCGCGGCGCGAGATGCCGGGGGGGTTCGGCAAGTGGGAGACCGCATACAGGCGGTATCGACTATGGCTAGCCCAAGGTCTATGGCAACGTATTGAATCGACACTGAGCATTGAAGGTGCGACACCGAGCGCGAGATGACGCTGTAGGGATGCGCCACCGATGTTCCATGCATTACCACCGTAGTCCCACCGCAGTGGCGTCGTAGTCCAGCCGCAGTGCACGCATGCGATGGTGTCTGCAGCGACGGGCACTGATCCCGTGGGGAGGTGACGCATGGACGCGTGAGAGCAACAGGCGGCCAGAGAGACGAACTCCAGTAGACACGATACACGATAGATGAGAAGGGGACGACAATGATAGGCAAGACAATGAAGTCAATGTGGATCTCAGTGACGATGGCTCTGCTGCTTATGCTGAGCGCAGTGCCGGCGTATGCCGAACACGAGGGCCCCGGTGAGGGCGAAGAACTGGGTGTAGCTGTGACCATCGACTCTGTCGCCCGGCAGCGCGGTGCGCTGGTGGTCACCGGCAGCATAGCCTGCCAGCAGACGGCAGAGGCTGGTGCATTCATCGGAGCGATACAGAGGGTCGGTCGCTGGCACGCGGTTGAGGGTTACGGTGGAACGGATCTGCTCCAATGCGGGCCGACTCCGAGAGCATTCTCGGCGAGGATCATGGCCGAATCGGGCAGGAAGTTCCAGGGCGGTCGAGTCCAACTCTACGCCGAAGCGTACGCCTGCAGTCCCGGCTTCCCGGATGAGGAGGAGTACAAGGACGAAGGCCCCATGGTCCAGTGCGGATGGGACTCCGTCGAGATGACAACCAAGGTGCGGCCAGCACGCCGGTAGCATTCGCTCAGGGCCGGGCTCCAAGCCCGGCCCTTCCTGTGTGGGTCAACCCCGAGAACCATGCACCTGCTGTCGTGCGGTTGACTCCTATCAGGCAATGGCCGAGCGCGAATGCTCGGCCAAAGCGCCGTCAATAGTCCTCCAGGGCGTGGGCGGCATCACGTCTTTCCCAGAGCCTGAAGCGCTGTGGGGAGAAGCGTGAGTTCCGGCACGTATGCCCGCGGCGGCAGGGTAATCGCAAAGAGACAGGAAGCAGCGACATCCTCCGGACGCAGGCTCTGCTCCCGCATCTCGGGGCTCGGAGGGCTCGGTCGCCGATCCAGGATCGGGGTATCCACCATACCCGGTAGAATCGCCGTGCAGCGTACGCCGTTGTCGTGCTCCTCCCGCGCCGTCGCGCGAGCGAGGGCAAGCACGCCCGCCTTGGACGCCTGGTATGCGGCGCCCGAGGCATCCGGCCAGCTACCGGAAACGCTGCCAATGAGCACCGCGATACCGCGGGATCGGCGCAGGTAAGGCAGGGCGGCCCCGACGCAGTAGTACGCTCCGTTCAGGTTTACCGCCAGGACCGTGTCCCAGCGTTCCGGCGTGAGTTGTTCGAGGCGGCGCTCCGGCAGGTTCGTACCTGCCGCACATACGAGGATATCCAGCCCATCCCGGTCCCCGATCTCCCGCACGACCTGCTCGACCGCTCCTGCATCGGTTACGTCAACACCGTGCGGAGTCAATTCGCTCTGTACGTCATCAGGTGCCCCACTCGGACCTGATTCTTCGAACCGCCGCGCGACACCATGCACCCGCGCGCCCGCGTTCGCCAGCAGACGGGCGGTGGCGAGGCCGATCCCGCTACTCGCGCCGGTCACGAGCGCGACGCGGCCCTGGAGCGGACGTTGTGCATCAGCCCCCGGCGAACTCGTCCTCTGGGTCTCATCATCGGACATACGCTGTTCCCTTCAATCGCGATTTCAATCCTTCACACGCACAGCGTACTATGCGCTGCCGAGAAAGAATGGCTAAGTTTCCTGGGTGTTCCCTCACCCAGATGCCCACAGATACGGCACAGCCAGTGCCAGCGCAACATACCGGCGAGCACAATTTTCGCGCAGCCGCAGTCGAGCGCCAGAACTGGGAGCATGCTCCCAATGATGGCCTCCTTACAGCACATCCCGACATCCCGCTGAAGGAACGCGAGGAGCCTGCTCCTCGCCACCCGGTATGGCGAACCTCTGGCACCTGCTGTGCTCCGGCGGGGTGACTTTGCTAACATGCCCCATCCTCTAGGGGACACTTCGACAGCGGTATCACAAACTTGATGGGCCTGTCCAGCGTAGTGCGGGCAGACGACATGCAAAACGTCGCGGGCGATGCCCTGGGTACGAGCGCGGACGGTGACCACTCACGACCAGGAGCAGAAACGCGTATGTCCGAGTCAAACAATCCGACCGCTGTGCACGATACTGAAGCGGCGAGTTTACTCGAACCTGCCGATCAGTTGCCAGCAATACTGTGGACGACGGACTCAGCCCTTATGCTGCGCACATGCGCGGGGGCCAGCCTGATTCAACTGGGCCTCAGACCTGCCCAAGTAACGAAGATGTCCTTGCAGGAATTCTTCCAGACGGATGATCCCGATTTCCTACCCATCCGTATGCCCCGACAGGCACTCGCCGGTAAAGAAGCCAGATACAATATGGAGTCGCGGGTTCGCTTCCTGGAATCGCACGTGGAGCAACCGCGCGATGCCGATGGACACATCATCAGTACCTTGGGGTGGGGTTGGACGTGACGGAGAGAACCCGAGATGGGAAGGTCCAGTTCCGGTGCGGTAGAGATTATCGCAACCTTTTCGAGCTTGCCAATGACGCCATCCTGGTCTTCGAGCCCGAGAGCGAGGTTGTGCTTGTTGTGGATGAGTACGCGTGCGACATGTACGGCATTCCGATGGAAAGGTTCGCCGACATGAACATCAAGGACCTGTCCCGAGACGTCCAGCGTGGAGAGCGTCGCCTGCCGAATTTACTGGCACGAGGCCAACACGGCGGGTTCGAGACCGTGCAGTATCGTGCGGATGGAACACGCTCGACCTCGTCATCAACTCTTCGATCATCGAGTTCCGGTGGCGCAAAGCCGTCTTGAGCATCAACCGAGACATCCTCGAGCGCACAAGATCGGAGCGGGCACTCCACGAGAGTGAGGCGAGGTTCCGTATCCTCTTCGAGCAGTCCCCGGATGCAGTACTCCTCATCGACGTCGAAGAGCCCTGGAGAATCGTCGACTGTAATGCGGTAGCGTGCACGATGAACGGATATTCCCGAGAGCAACTAATCGGCATGCCGGTGGCCGAGCTCGATCCCACAGCCGGTGATCCTGAAGTATGCCGCAGGCACATCGCGCGACTCCGCAAGGGCCACAGTCTCAAGGCCGAGGCAGTACACCGCCGCCCGGATGGCGCCTTGTTCCCTATCGAATACACAACGGCTCTAATCACGATCGGCGGCCGAGAGCTGATCCTGGGCATCGACCGGGATGTCACCGAGCGAACACGAGCATATGAAGACCTCGCGGAGAGCGAGCGTCGCTTTGCTCTCCTGCTCAGCAACGCCCCAGCGTTGGTGTACCGAGGCCTCAATGATGCCAAATGGACGATGGAGTTCGTGAGCGATTACGCTCTCAAGCTGACGGGCTACAGCCCGCGCGACCTTGTCGGCGGTGCGATCAATTACGGCGACCTGATCCTGGAGGAGGACCGAGCCCGTGTCTGGGATTATGTGCAAAGGGCGCTCGTGCGAGGCGAGCCCTTCCGGTTGGCGTATCGGATCAAGCGCCGGGATGGAGCGGTGCGGCATGTGGAAGAACATGGGCAGGCCGTTCGCGGCGACAGCGCTGAAGTCTTAGCTCTGGAGGGCGTGATATATGACGTCACCGAGCGCACGCGAGCTGAGGAACGTACCGCCACGTTTTCCTCCCTTGGGCGACGACTCAACTCTTCGGCCACCGCTGTAACCGCCACGCGCATCATCGCAGATGTCGCCGACGACCTGCTCGGCTGGGATGCCTTTACGCTACTGCTCCGCTCGCCCGGGGACGAGTTGCTCCACCCCATACTCGACATCGATCTCGTTAACGGTCGACGCACTGAGTCGGCGCCCGGTGGCCCTGCCGTGCCGCCCGGCCCTGTCGCGTTACGTGCAATGACGGAGGGCCCCCAGTTGTTACTCCCTGGCGAGCCATCGGTCGACCTAGAAGGCTTACTGCCATTCGGTGACAAAACGCGTCCGTCCGCATCGCTCATGTTTGTGCCGGTCCGCGGCACCAGCGGCGTCATCGGCATCCTTTCAATCCAGAGCTATACGTCGAATGCATACACGGTTGCAGACATAGACACGCTGCAGGCGCTCGCGGACCACTGCGGCGGCGCACTCGAACGTGTGCGGGCTCAGGAGGCGTTGCGGGAGAGTGAGGAGCGTTTTCGGGCGATCTTTGAGAGGACCCGGGTGGGCATCGCGGTGGCGGGGCTCGACACCCACGTTATAGATACGAATCCGGCACTGCAGAGGATGCTTCACTACAGTGAGCCTGAGTTCCGAGACCGCAGCATCGCGGACTTCGCTAACGCTGACGACGGCGACTTCCTGCTGGAGTGGCACGGACAATTGCTGGCCGGACATATTGACCGCTACGAGATGGAGCGGCGCTTTATCCGAAAGGACGGCGAGACGTTTTGGGGACACCTAACCGTTTCCATGATTCCGGACGCCGCGGGAAATCCCCAATACCTGATCGGTTTGGTCGAGGACATCTCGCAGCGGAGAGCCTTTGAGGAACAGTTAGCGCACCGCGCGTTTCACGATACCCTGACAGGACTCCCGAACCGCGCCATGTTCACGGCTCGACTGCGAGACGCACTCAGACAGTCGGAACGACATCCAAGTGGCACGGCCGTACTGTTCGTCGACCTGGATCGCTTTAAGTACATCAACGACTCTCTCGGGCACGAGGCAGGCGACCAAGTGCTGGCGGAACTGGCCGGGCGCCTGCGTGAATGCCTTCGCCCGGAAGACACTCCCGCCCGCCTGAGCGGGGACGAGTTTGCTGTTCTCCTCGCGGGGGTTGGAAGCATAAGAGAGGCCGAGCTGGTGGCAAAGCACATCGGAGAACGACTCAGCGCGCCACTCTACTACGACGGGCATGAGATAGTTGTCACCAGCAGCATAGGACTCGCCCTCGGAGCGCCCGGTGACGAACCCGCCACTCTGCTGGGCCAGGCCGATGTCGCGATGTACCGGGCGAAGAACGTCGGTAAAGGGCATCACCGGGTGTATGACCCGACCATGGGATCGCACGCGCTGGAGCGATTAGAACTTGAGGCAGATCTGCGCCGGGCGTCGGAACGGGGCGAGTTTGAGATGTACTATCAGCCCCAGGTGGAACTGGCTACCGGACGCGTCGTGGGCCTGGAAGGTCTACTCCGTTGGAACCACCCGAGCCGGGGGTTGGTAGGGCCAGCAGACTTCATTTCTCTCGCCGAAGAGACGGGGATGCTCTCGACGATCGGACGATGGGCTCTGGAAGAGGTCTGCTTGCAAGCCAACGGGTGGCGGGAGCGATATTCCAAGGACTACCCGTTCGTGGTAAGTCTCAACCTCGCCGCCAAACATTTCCAGGAAGCGGGTCTAGTCGGGATGATCTCCCGCGTCCTTCAGGAAACGGGACTTGACCCGAGTTGGTTGGGGCTCGAGATCACTGAGAGCGCCCTCGTAGACGATAGCGCCGACACTGACGCAACGCTGCATGAACTCAAGTCGCTGGGAGTTCAGCTAATCATCGATGACTTTGGCACGGGATACTCCTCACTCGCGTACCTCAAGCGCTTCCCGGTGGATGTGCTCAAGATCGACAAATCCTTCGTAGACGGGCTCGGGGAAGACCCGGAGGACACCGCAATCGTGCAGGCGGTGATCTCCCTTGCGGCGGCGTTCGGCATGAAGGTGATCGCCGAAGGGGTGGAGAAGGCGGAACACGCCGCTATCTTGCAGGAGCTGCGGTGCCGGCTTGGGCAAGGTAACTTCTATGCGAAGGCCGTCCCCGCCGATGCTGTCGAGAAGCTTCTGGCCGGAAGTACATCCCTTCCCAAACCTTGAGGTTGCCCCCTCGTGTGCGAGGCGAAGCGTCTTGGACATTGTAGAATCCTGGTGAACGTGTTAGTACTGGCCGTCGAATCACCTTAACTCACTTTTCCTCGTGGCATCAGCACGGGAATACTCCGCGGCAAGCGAACCTGCACGGGGCTAGAATCAACCATAGATGACCACAATACTCATCGTTGCCACGGCCGACAACCACCTGAGCAGGCCCCACGCGCGGATGTCGCCCGCAAAGCTTGAAAGTCGCCGGGAACGGTTGCGGCAGTCGTTCGGCGCGGCGGTGACCCACGCCATCGAACATCGGGCGGCACTCTTTCTCCACGGCGGCGACCTGTTCGACACGCCGAGCCCGACCAACGCCGATCTGGCCTACGTCGCAGCCTGTCTCCGCCGGCTCAGAGACGCTGGTGTGGTGGTGGTTGCGGTCGGCGGCAATCACGACACCCCATCGGGGCGGACGGTCCAGGGCGGGGTCGCACCCCTTTTCCCCCTCGCATACCTTCATGGGCTGACGTACTTCGGTACGCCGACGCTTGAGCGCACAACGCTTGAGGTAGCCGGGATGCCGCTCCGCATCGCCGGCCTGACGCCCGCACCTGGACAGAATGTCGTGGACCCGCTAGAAGCACTCGTTGGTGCCGCAGGCGAGGGAGTTCAGATCTTTCTAACGCACGGCGCGATCGAGGGCCATGGGTCTGGCAGTCGGGAACCAGTGCTGCGTCGACACACCGCGGGCTCCCTGCCTGACCTGCGCCTGGTCATCACCGGTCATATTCATCGGCATGCTACGGAGCGGGCGGGAGGCGTACTGCTCCTCGCACCCGGTGCGACCGAATGGATGACTCACGGGGAAACGGACGCGACGCCGGGCTTCGTGACCTGCGTCTGGGATGGCGAGTGCGTCCGTGACGTTCAGCACATCCCCGTGCCACCGCAGCCACGCGTCACGATTGACTTGGACATGGAAACACTCGGCAACGATCCGCACGATCAGGTACACGACCGCATTACGACGCGATCCGCCGCCAGCGCGCTCACCCGCCTTCGTGTGACCGGAACAGCGAGACGCGAGCAGTACGCGAACTTACTGCTCCGCCAACTCCAGGAGTACGGTGCGGAGCGAAACTTCCACTTTGACGTCGACGTGACCAGGCTGCGCATCACGGACGACCTGCAGGCAGGAGCCGTACGCGGCGTGCGCAGCTCGCAGCCGGAGGAGATCGCTGCGGTCGCGCAGGAGTTCATCGATGCATCGAGCACGGAGTACGCGCGCGTGCTCTGGATGGCAGCGCGGGACGAGGTGCTCGCTCAGTACGAATGATCACCCTCGACTGGCTGGCGGTCACGACGTTCAAGTCGCTGCGCGAGATCCGAATCCAGTTCCCGGCGAGTGGCGCGGTGCTCATCGAAGGTGCGAATGAATCGGGCAAGAGCACGCTCTTCGAGTGCATCTACTTCGGTCTGTACGGCACTGGCCTCGTTACCGAGGATAACCGCCGGTCACTCGAGAGCCTGATCATGTACGGCGAGGAGTCAGCACGCGTTTGCCTCGGGCTCCGAACGGGTGACCAGACCCTGGAGATTACGCGCACAATCCGACGAGGCAAGCCAACAACGGCGTCCTTGAGTGTGACCACCGTAGGCGCGGTGCCCGAGCGAATCACCGCCGTGCGCGAGGTGAACCGCCGCATCATCGAGGAGCTCGGTGGGCTCGACGGCACGGCGCTGCTCAATTCCTGCTTCGTCGAGCAGAAGCGGCTCGGCAAGCTAGAGGAGCTGGCCGCAGGGGAGCGCAGAGATTCACTGCTGCGTATCTTGAATCTAGACAAGCTATCGCAGCTGGAAAATCAATATCGCGTACGACAAGCCGATGAAGTTGCCGTGCGACAGCTTGCAGACCAAGCGGCAGCCGCACGCGCAAGACACGAGGAGGCGGTGTTACGCGCTCAGGTTACCCAACTCCGTGCGGCGCTGGATCGCCAGAACAGGGGACTGAAGCTCGAAGCCGCCAATCGTCGAGTGGTCGAGTTAAGAGCAATAACAGATAGCATCGCGCGGCTCGAACGATTGAGGCACGTCGACGCGCAACGTGGGGCGGCGCCGAGACGCGCCGATCTCCAGGAGCGGCAACGAGAAGTCGGCGTTCTGCTGGGGCGCAGGCCGAGAATCATCGTTGTCGGTCTGGCTGGAGTCGCCGTGCTGCTGCTCGCCACGTTGGGTGCCCTGGCCGCCGGATCACCTGTGGCGGCATTCGCAGCGGGCACCCTGCTGTTGGGTCTCAGCGCCGTGGTGATCTACACCCTAGTGCGCACGTCGTCGAGGATCGAGACCGCACGCGCCGAGAGCCTTCAACTGAGCCGGGCCGTTCGCCAAGCCGATCTGGAATCGGAGCGCCTGCGCGTAGAACTTGGTCTCGCGCCGGAAGCGGACATCGAGCATGCCTTAGGCGCGGCGAACCGGGCACAAGGAGCGGCCGAGCACGAGCTCGCTCAGCTCAGAAACGACCTCGCCGCGTCCCCATTAATCGGGGATGGTGGCGACCCCGAGGGGAAAGCAGTGACAGTCACCGCTGAGACACTGGAGGCGGCCGAGGAGCGACTGCGTGAGCTCGTGGCACAGGTCCGGCATCTTTCGGTCACGGTCCGCGACCCGGAACCTCTTGCAGACGCGGAGCATCTGGAACGAGAGCACGCACGCGCGCTCCGTGATCTGGAGGTGCGACGCCATGCCGGTGAAATCTTGGCCGAAGCACGCTGGCGCATGGTCGACCGCGTCCTGCCGGAAACAGAACGCAACATGTCCATGATCCTGCCGTTGCTGACAGCGGGGCGCTACTTCCACGCCCGCATCACGGAGGACTATCGCATCGATCTTTGGGACGAGGCCGCTGGCCGGTATGTCGGCAAGAACGTCTATTCTGGTGGAACCAAGGATCAGATCAGCCTGGCGCTCCGCCTTGCGTTTGCGATCGCCAGCCTGCCACAAGAGATGGGTTCGTCACCCGGTTTTCTGTTCATGGACGAGCCGCTGAGCTCCTTTGATGAGGAGCGGACGGGCGCGCTCGTGGAGTTGATCACCAGAGGTGAGCTCGCGGCGATCTTTCCTCAGATATTCCTCATCTCCCACAGCCGTAGTTTCGATCCTGGTAGCTTCCCGTTCGTATTGCGCATGGAGAACGGCGGCATAGGGTACACTACGCTCGGCCAGGACCCAGTGCTACGTTAGATGCGCACGGGCCTGAGCAAGCAAAACGGGCGCGACCTCCGTAGAGCACGGACGGCGTGCCAATCCGGAGGGACGGCATGAGGCCAAAGGGTGCCACTGGAGGTCTGAGCATGATCGTCTTGCTCACCTGGCTGCTGTCGAGCGGTTGTGGCATGTTCTCGCGCGCCGCTGACCCTACGCCCATCCCGACGGTCCCAACCGCAAAGCCAACGTCTCAGCCCACCGTCGAGGTCGCCATGGTTCCCACCAGTCTACCGACAATGATCGCGACGCCGATGTACGGTCCACCGTTCACTCCCGCGCCGACGTTCGGGCCGCCATATGGGATTCCTTCGACATCGATCACGCCGACCGCCCCAGCCCCCACCGCCACGGTCGCAGCCCCCCCCCTTGTCACCCCCGGAGTGACCACAATCAGTCCTCCACCGACCGAGGAGGAAGCAGAGGCGGTCGTGCGAGCGTACTTCGCAGCGATCGAGGCCGACACATCCGATGCCGCGCGCGC
>JADDPA010000049.1:861-16884 GCA_016782125.1 Thermobaculum sp. | reverse complement strand
CCGAGCAAACAGACGCTGCTGCCGAGCAGATCAGACAGGAGGCAGATGCGGAGGGGGTCACGGTTGATCTTCGGGTTCCAGAACTTGAGACACAGGCTTTACCGCCCGGATTGGAGGGAACGCCGGTGCAGACCGACTACGTGGTTGAGGCGTGGGTGGATTCGGGCATCGTTGGCGACGTGAAGGCTCGCGAGGGCCGGGGAAGCACGCTGTATCACACCGTCCGAACGAACACGGGCATAAAGATCGCTCGGATTGACGGTGGTCTACTTCCGCCAGCAGAATGAAACGCGACCCGCCCGCGGTGTGGCCGCCGCTGATTGAGGCACCACGGCGAAGTTTCGGTGGCCGTCTGTGCGTTCCACTGCAAGTCGCTGAAATGTGCCTCCGGTGCTAACAGCGGCCCACCTAGCGAACGTGATGACGCGATACCGGAATGACTATCCGCCCATTCGTTCGTGGACGACCGCGATGATCCGCTGCGTGAGCGCCGTGGCTTCGGCGTCCGTGTTGTCCAGCGCTACCAGGTAATCGGTCGCAGCAGCCCTATCCTTCATGAGCGACGCGTTCACACGCACGTTCAGGAGCGCGGAGCGGGCTGCTGCCTCCGACAAGAGAGCCCCCGCACCAGCATCGCTGATGACGTTCGCATTCGCCTCCTGAGCCACGGGCTCCAGCCACCGCAGCACCTCGGCGCAGGTGTTCGCCGTTTCGAGCGGCACATCCGCCGCGTGGCGCAGCGCGGACTCCACCGCAGCCGCGCGGTGTTCCTTTTGTTCCGGCGTATCACGCGGCAGCTTGTATTGGGCCATAAGCGCCGAGTACGCCTGCTCGTCCGCTTCCATGAGCTCACGCAGGCGTCCCCGCAGCCGCTCGGTCTCCTGCAGGGCGTCGCGCATCTGCGGCTCAACGGCGGCGTACTTCGTCCTGCCGACGGTGAGATTGCACACCATCGACCCGAGCGCCGCACCCAGGGCGCCCACGAGCGCGCTCGCCGCCCCACCTCCCGGCGTAGAAGCGTTGCTCGCCAGCTCGTCCAGAAACCCGTCCAGCTCCAACCCGCCCTCCCATTCCCCTGCTGCCAGCTCCAACACCTGCCGAGTATCCAGCGACGGCAAGCCGAGCGCGTGCGCGGCGGCGTGCAGCACGGAGTCGAGCGGCAGCAAGCCGACAAGCTCCGATTCCGCGAGCGCGGATCCTTCGGCTCCGGCGATCTCACGGACTCGCTCTACCGCGACGTGTGGCGGGGCCTGATCGGTCCGGGTGATGTTCATCGAGACCTGTACCCTGCTCGCTCCATGAAGTGGGAGGCCCAGCGCCTTCACACCGACAGGACCACCGCCGTTCTCCCTGGTTCGGGCAGCGATGCGCCGCGCCGCTTCCAGATCTGGTTCGCCCAGGAAGCAGTTTAGCGCAACGAGTGGCGCTCTCGCCCCGATCGCCACCGCACCTCCACGGGGATGTGCGTCGGCCGGTCCGTAGTCCGGCATCAGTGGCAACCCACTCACTCTCGCCCGCTCATACAGGCGCCGCACATCCGCCAGGTTCCGGAACTCTGAGCGGGTCGCCGCCCACTCGTACAGGAACACGGGCACATCCAGCTCCGCGCCGACCCGCTGGCCCAGCGTGCGAGCCGCCAGCACACACGCCTCGCGGCTCACCCCTGCCACGGGAATGAATGGCACCACATCAGCCACACCAATGCGCGGGTGTACGCCCCGGTGCTCGCCGAGGTCGAGCAACGCCACGGCCCGCTCGATCGCCGCGAACACTGCACCAACGAGCGCGTCCGGCTCGCCCACCAGCGTAAGCACCGACCTGTTATGGTCGGCATCGAGGTGCACGTCCAGTAGGCGGACGTCCTCGGTCTGTGTCGCTTGCGCGATGTCGAACACCGCCGCGGTGTCCCGCCCCTCACTGAAGTTGGGCACGCATTCCATGACCCTACGCCGCACTCGCTGCCTCCAGGCCGATCTACGCCGAATTCCGCAGTGCTCTCTCACGGACCCCGCCGGTTACCGGGACGCCACTGCGACCGAGCAAGCGCGCGGTTGGTGCAAGTGGAAGACCGACGACATTGCTATACAGACCGCGTATACGGAGTACGGGCTGCAAGCTGTCGTCCTGGATGGCGTATGCCCCGGCCTTGTCCATCGGCTGTCCGCTCGCCACCGAATCGGCTATCTCCCGTGCGGTACAAGCGCGCATCTCCACCTCGGTGGTACACGTCACGGTCCGCAGGATACCGGGCCCGCCTAAGGCAACCGCCGTGTGCACGAGGTGCCGCCGTCCGGAGAGTGCGCGCAGCATCCACACCGCTTCCTCCTCGGATGCCGGCTTGCCGAGCGATGCGCCGTCTAGGTCTACAACCGTGTCCGCCGTCAGAACCAGCGCGCCCGTCCGCTCCGCTCGCGCTTCGCCCAATTTTAACAGGGCAAGGCGTCGCGCCGTGGCCCATGGGTTCTCACCCGGCAGTGGCGTCTCGGACACATCCACCGGACACACACGGAAGGACACCGCGAGTTCCCACAGCAAAGCCGCACGTCGCGGCGACGCCGAGCACAGGAGTAGTTCGAGTTGCTGCGTCGTTTCCGCCACCTACTGACTTAGTTCGTATCCGCATGGCAACCGTATTCCGCACGCATGATTGTTCTGCAACCCTCTCGCCCCTCGCTGTCCCAGCGGCCCACTCGGATGCGTGCCGAGGGATTATCCATCACCAGGAGCACAGTATACATCAGGGCGTCGAGGGCTCCTTCGATGCCTGGGCCTTGACGATTTCGTAGCTGATTGTTATGCTGGGCGTAGCGGTTAGTTAAGGGATGAGGATGATGACGCTGGCGGAGAAGCTGCGAGCCCTGCGCGAGGAAGAGGGCCGGGCGCGTGGTCTCGGGCGAGCCCTGTCCAAAGCGGATGTGTCTCGACTGATGCATTCGGAGTTGGGCAACGGCCTGAGCGCGGCCTATATCTCTCAACTCGAAAGCGGCACCCGCGTCCACCTGTCGGCGACGACGCGTGAACTCCTCGCCGCCTTCTACAAGGTCCACCCTGGCCACCTCGTCAGCGACACCGTTCCCCAAATGCCTGACGCCGATAGCTCGTATCATCTGTCGGCGTGGCTACGCGTCCACGCGCAGCAGTTCCAACGCGATCACCTCGTCGCAAAAGTTCTTACCGAGCTTTCCGCTCGTGCCGAACCGCGACGCTACTTCGAGATCCTTGATCGGCTGCTGGTCCTGTCCAGCGACCAGCTCAATCGCGTGACCGAGCGCGACTTCTGCATCGAACCCGAATAATCGTAGGAGCGGGAATGTGGAGACCATTCTTCTGGGCGTGTTCCTCTTCGGGCTGATCTTCACGGTGCTCAGCTTCCTGTTGGGCTTCGCCGAAGTGGAGTTGCCGACGCCGGACTTCCTCGATGTGGACCTTGGAGCGGGTCAGGCCGCGCTCTCGCCGTGGAATGTGAGTACGATTCTCGCCTTCCTGACTTGGTTTGGAGGTATTGGCTACCTGCTGGCCGTACAGACCTCGTTCGCGGGCGTGGTCGTCTTTGCCCTCTCAGTCCTTGGCGGACTTTGCGGGGCGGCGGTCGTGTTCCTGGCCATCGTCCACCTGCTATTCCCCGGTCAGACCGCACCCATGCGGGCCGAAGACTATCGGCTAGAGGGCACACTCGCTCGCGTCACTATACCGATGGGCGGCGCCCGGACGGGCGAAGTGGTTTACAGCAAGCGCGGCACGACACGCAGCGAGGGCGCGCGAAGCGCCGATGGCAGCCCGCTCCCGCGGGATACCGAGGTGGTTGTATTGCGCTACGAGAAGGGCATCGCATACGTGGAACCCCTCGACAAGCTTCTCTCCGAGCGTCCCGCACGGTCTGCTGGTGCACTTCCGGATGCTGATTGATTGTGCGTGACCTCTGGCGCGCTGAGGCGTTTTGTCTGTAGTAACCGCCCGCTGTGGCGGAGAAGATGGAAGGCTGATGGAAGCGTTTTTCCTGGTACTGTTCCTGACGGGTGCCTCGCTCGCGGTGCTATCGGTGTTGTCTGGCATCGGTCACCTCGGCCTGCACCTGCCCCATTTCCACACCGCACACCTACCTCATCTCCATATCGGAAGCGCCCATATCTACGACGTGGCACCAGTGAACGCGACGACGATCACCGCGTTCCTCGCGTGGTTCGGTGGGAGCGGCTACGTCCTGACCTCCACTACGCATCTGCCGACGCTGCTAATCCTGCCGCTCGCGGCTCTGGCGGGGGCTTTTGGGGCGTCTCTCGTCGCCCTGTTCCTCCTGCGGGTCCTGCTCCGCGGGCAGACTCCCGAGCTGCGCCCGGAGGACTATCGCATCGAGGGCACACTCGGGCGCCTCACGGTGCCAATAAGGCGAGGAGGAACTGGCGAGGTGGTTTACGACAAGTTCGGCGTGACACGGAGCAACGGCGCACGGTGCGCAGATGGTAGCCTATTGCCCCGAGGCACCGAGGTTGTGATCCTCCGGTACGAGCGCGGCATGGCATATGTGGAGCCGCTCGACCGGTTGCTCGCGGCGCGCGCATCGCATGACACCGAACAGCTGTGAGCAAGTACGAGCGATGGATGAGCAGGGATCCCACCCACACCGACTGCACGTCCGCGGTTTGACGCACACAACGTAGTACAAGGAGACAGAAGTGGAAACCATAATCGTCGTCGTCGCGGCGCTCGTCGTCGTTACCCTGCTTTGTATCTCCGCGCTCGCTCGTATGTTCCGTAAAGTGGGGCCGAACCATGCGCTCGTCGTTTACGGTTTCGGCGGCACCCAGATCGTGACCGGCGGCGGCCGGTTCATCATCCCGATGGTGCAGAGCCATCGCGAGCTGTCCCTGGAACTGATGAGCTTCGACGTCGCCCCGACCCAGGACCTCTACTCCGCACAGGGCGTGGCCGTAACCGTCGAGGCCGTCGCGCAGATCAAGATCAAGAGCGACCCCATGAGCATTCGCACGGCGGCCGAGCAACTCCTGACAAAGGCACCCGCGGAACGCGAGGGGTTGATCCGTCTCGTGATGGAGGGGCACCTCCGCGGCATCGTCGGCCAGCTCACTATCGAGGCGATCGTGAAGGATCCGGAGATGGTTGCCGACCGGATGCGCGGCAACGTCTCCGAGGACCTCGCCAAGATGGGACTTGAGGTGGTCAGCTTCACAATCCGGGAGGTCCGCGACAACAACCACTATATCGAGAACATGGGCAAGCCTGACATAGCGCGAGTGCAGAAGCAGGCAAACATCGCCGCGGCGGAGGCCAGCAGCGCCACGGCGATCCGTCAGGCCGAGACGACGCGCGAGGCCGCTGTCGCACAGGCGCTCGCGGACCAGGAGCGCGTGATCGCGCAGGCAGCGTCCGCGACGCGCCAGGCCGAGGCCCAGCGGGACCTCGACCTCAAGAAGGCGGAGTTCGACGCGACGGTCCAAAAGCAGCGGGCCGCCGCGGATAAGGCCTATGACATCCAGGCAAACATCATGCAGCAGCAGGTCATCGCGGAGCAGGTAAACGTCCAGCGAATCGAGCGCGAGGGACAGATCAAGGTGCAGGAGGCCGAGATCGCTCGTCGTCAGCGCGAACTTGACGCCACGATCCTCAAGCCCGCGGAGGCGGAGCAGCGCCGAGTGGCGCTGATCGCGGAAGCGCAGAAGCAACGGCTCATGCTGGAGGCGGCTGGTCGCGCGGATGCCGTACGGGTCGAGGGGCAGGCCGAGGCGGACGTCATCCGGGTACGGGGACAGTCAGAGGCCGAGATCATCGCCGCGAAGGGCACGAGTGAGGCCAACGCGATGCAGCAGAAGGCCGATGCCTATAAGCAGTACAACGAAGCCGCGATCCTTGATAGCCTGATCACCGGACTCCCGGAGCTCGTCAAGGGGATGGCCGCGCCGCTCTCCAGCGTGGACAAGATTACCATCGTCTCCACGGGCGATGGCCACAACGGCGCCGGGATGAACCAGATCACCACCGACCTCGCCCGGATGGTGGCGACCGCCCCTACTCTCGTGGAGTCGCTCACTGGGATCAAGATTACCGACCTTCTCGCCCGAGTGCCTGCGTTGCGCGAAGAGGTCAGCGCGATCCAGAAGGAAAACGGCAGCAAGCCCCGGTAGGTAGCGATTACTCGAAGGGCAGAAACACTTCCTGCCGTTCGGTGGTAGTGCAGGCTGGCGGCGCGTGGCAACGGGCCCGCGCCGCTGCTATATTCGGTGCGTGCCTCACTCCCTCGGTCGAACCAGTCCCATACGCATCTCCTTCCTCCCAAACGCGCGTGAGGCCGCGATCCGAGCCGGGCAGACGGCGCTGGAGGCGGCCCATGAGACAGACACGGTACTCGTCGCGCCGTGCGAAGGGGTGGGGCACTGCGGCAAATGTGTCGTACGCTTCCTCATCCACGCACCCGAACCATCCCCGTGGGATGTCCTTCATCTCGATCCTGATGCGGTAGCTGAGGGTTACCGGCTAGCCTGCACGGCCCGACCCGCGGACGACTGCATCATCTCCGTGCCCAGGCAGCCGTCCCCGATAGAGATCGGTGAGCACTCGTATCCGTACCGACTGTCACCACCGGCGCAGACTGCCCAGATCACGGCGAGCGACGCGGACGTGACGGAGGAATTGCGATCCGTACTGCCCGTCGTCGCGCTCCGCGAGACGCCACGCCGGCTGACCCTCTGCTCGATCGGCCGCGAGTTGCGCACCGTTGAGCTGGGCTGGGATCGCACGGATCACCTCGGGGTGGCGGTAAGCGTCCACGGGGAGACCGTCGAGGGAACGCTTCACGACCTACGCGATGGCCGCACGCTGGCCAGCGCCACTGCTGGACTTATCGGCGATTCTGGGTCCCTCGGATCTACTGCCACGGGCATGAGCTCGGCCACTCGACGGCTGGTTCGCACATTGTGCGACGATGCCCGCGTCCCGCCTGCGGCGGTTGCAGACATCGTCGTGCTGGGGATGCCTTCGGGCATCGCAGAGCCCGACGAACGGCTGCGCTGCGCAGGGATGGGAGAGAGTCCACCAGTCGATGCCGCCGCCGCCGCCGCCGTGGCATGTGCCCCGGCCAGCGATGCGCCGCGGCTCCTGCTCGGGCTGGACCCGTATCCTTGGGCTCAGTGTTCCTCTGGTGGCTCGGCACGGATCGCCATAGCACCGGATGCCCGTCTGCCGCAAGGGAGCTTCCTTCCTGCGACTCAGCCGTTGACCCAGGCCATAGGTCCTGGGCACACCAGCCCACGGGCCATCCCGATGTCGGCGAGGCGACACGGACCGGATCTTGGAATGGCAGTAGACATGGTGGTGGAACTGCGGCGGGCCGGGCTGTTGGATCGCCGCGGCGCGCGCGCAGCGCGGGTGGACGGGAGCGAGCCGCAAGACACCGACGCCATTCGGGATGTCGATGCATACGGAAGTAGCCAGGAAGATCTGCGCCAGGAGCACGTTCGCGCAGTTCAGCGGCTGAGGGCGACGCTGCGCATGCTGCGGAGCGCCGTCCTTGACGGAATGGACGTGCACGAGCGTGACTTGCAAAAGGTCGCACTGGTCGGCCCAGAAGCGGCATCTCTCGGTTATTCCAGCTTGGCCGCGCTCGATATTCTGCGGGAGGTTTCCGCCCCCCTAGTGCGCGGGTTCCCTGATGCCACTCACGTGGGCGTGCGGCTGGCGCTCCTATCGACGAGCGCGGGAGCGGAGATCGCCGCGCTGGCGCAGCATTCCGAGCTGATCACGTTGTCCTCGAGCGCACCCGCCTGGGCCGAGGGTCTGTACCTGGATCTCGTGGGCGATGGTCGCGTGCTTGACGGCCCACTGCAACCGTTGCTAGACTTTCCGAGCCCGAGACGGAGCGCGGGAGAACGGCCCCCCGCCATTCGCTGATTGCTCCTCCCTTGGGTGCGCTGGACTAGCACGCCGATGTGGTGAAATGGCAGACACGCACGGCTTAGGACCGTGTGCCCGTGAGGGCGTGGGAGTTCGACTCTCCCCATCGGCACCCGTCAGCGCCCCACTGATCCCTTCGAGTGCCCGCGCTCGGCACTGCCCCCGATCGATACGGGTAGATGCACTTCTCACTGGCTGAGACTGCGACGTTGGAGTAGCTTTGGGGATATGCTGCCGCCGAGGCCGCTAACCAGCCCTCGCCGCTAGGTGCATCTCTAGGGATGTGGCCTCGACAGCGGCCCAGAACGCGTCCTCGGGGTCCCGGTGCTCATCCCCCGCACCGCTCAGGGTGATACCGCCCGCTCGCTTCGTGCCGTCTATCTCCGCCTCGCAGACACTCCACCAGTACACCGGGGTCTGCGTGGGGCCCTCATGCCAGCGTTTGCTCACGGTGATATTGAAGCGTCGCCCCCTGCTAGGGACGCGGACCGTAACCGCCGCGAGTGGCGACTCGCCGCGTAGAAGGCAAATAGGCTCCAGCGCCGACTCGGCGAGTACCTGCGCTATCCGGTCCGTACAGTCCATCGTGTGTCGCCTACCCCACCAATCACCACGCGGTTACTTGACGGCCGGGGCAGCCCCAACCTCCACCCGCTCCTCGATGCGTTCGGTATAGAGGTGTGCGTCATCGGACGTGAGGCACCGGCCGCTCTCCAGCTCGAACTGCCAACCGTGCAGCGTGCACGTGAGCACGCCGTCCTCCACCTCGGCAAAACGCGTGAGGTCCGCCTTCAGATGGGGGCAGCGCTTCTGCACCCGATAGCCGTCACACTCGAAGAGCTGCTGGTCCGGCGCGAGCTCCGCGTAGTAGCCTTCGGCGTACTGCACCCGCTCCGGTGATAGGCACTTGAAGAAGTTGTACACATACTCGTTGAACGGACCTTTGCGCTCCGCCTCGAACCGGCACGACAGGAAGAGATCGTTGATCCAGTCCTCCACGTGCCGCTCGATGCACGACTCCACGATGCCCGGTTGCATGTAGAAGCGGTAATCACAGTCTTGTCCGTCCCAGGCGTACACCGTGCGCTTCTGGAAGTCGAGCACCACCGCCTGCGTGCCACAGTCGATCAGGATCCGCTGTCCAACGCCCAGGCACGCCATATCCGCCTGCTGGATCAGAGGCTCGAACCACTCCTTGAGTGACTTGGTGATGTCCACCTGCCCAACTGGCCATGTCGCCTTGACGTCGTCGATGAGCGGTTGCTTGCGCGCCTTATACGCTTCGAGATAGCCGCGCTTTTCGGTGAAGATCGCCTGAACCTCATCCTCCGCGATGGGGTGCTGGATACGACACGAGTCGGTCTCAATCTCCACGATGCTGCCCGGAATCATCAGCCGCGCGTTGTCGTGCCCGTTCTCGCGCATGTACTCGATGAACACGGTCTGATCGGGGAAGACGTTGGCCGAATCGCCGTCAAAGTCGTTGAACTCGAACAGTCCATCGTCGAGGAAACACGGCGGCCCGGCGGATGGGATCACCACGCTTGCCCCGACGCTCTCGACGTAGCGAAGCGCGCGGGCCATCCCGTTGTCCCGCTTCTTGCGTCCCAACGCCTGCTTCGCCCGGTCGGGCAGGCGGTACACCATCGGGTACCAGATCGCGCCCGAGAACTGCAGGAAGTGCGCGTCGAAAGGTCCGAGTGAAACAAGCGTCTCCAGGTCGATGGGCCGCGCATCGTTCTGATCGTAGATCCGGGTCTGACCGTCATCGACGATGAGGCTGGAGTCGCCGAGCGGCCCGTCCGTCGGCGCGACCATCGCCATGATGGTAAACGTCAGGCCGTTCATCTCGACGGGCTCCGCGTTCTTCGTCCGAATGAACCGCGTGAACCCCAGGCCGCGCAGCTCGCGCTCCATCGTATCCAGTGGAAAGTCCGGGAGGAGCACCGTCGCATCCTTAGACACGTGCTCGCGCAAGAACTGCGGATCGTAGTGATCGTGGTGTAAGTGCGATAGATACAGGTAGTCGGGATTGCCTATTCGCCCGAGATCAACACCCTCGTTGCTGGGGAAGGGAAACCACGAGGCGAAGTAGGCCGGGTTGAACCAAGGGTCGCAAAGGACACTCCCGTGGCGGGTCTCGATGAACAGACCTGCGTGACCAATGAACGTTACCTCCAACCAGACGCCCTCCTGCGTACCCCGCCTTGTTCCCCGTGTATCACAGCCGCCGGACCACTGTCCCTCTAGTCTAGCATCCCTGTCACGGGTAGCCACCGGTCTCGGTACGATCGGCCTGCGAGTATCGAAGGGTCCGCGTGGCACGCCGGATTTGGAGGCACGGGAATGGAAAATGGTGACCGGTGCCGGTCACGAAACGGGATACCCTACATGGCCAAGCTGAGCAGTTTACTCCGTAAGCCCGAATAGTTGGCGCACGTATGGCAGGGCCGCGTGCGTCGCGAGGGCGCGATGACTGATTGCGTTCTTCTCCGCTGCTGAGAGCTCAGCAACGGTCCGCCCCAGGTACGGCACATACAGTATCGGATCGTACCCGAAGCCGGCGGTACCCCTGGACGCTTCCGCCAGATATCCTTTGAGCGCCCCCCGGAAGGTTTGCGCCGTACCGTCGGGACCGACGATCGCGACCACGCAGACGAACCTGGCCGTTCTCTGGGGTGGCGGTACATCGCGCACGCGATCTAGGAGGAGGCGCACTCGGTCTGAATCCGTCGCGTCGGGTCCGGCCCACCGGTTAGAGCGGACGCCAGGCTCGCCGCCGAGGGCATCCACCTCCAGTCCGGAGTCGTCCGCGAGCGACGGCAGTCCGGTAGTCTCGGTGCAGTATCGAGCCTTTATAAGCGCGTTTTCCTCGAAGGTCTCCCCGGTCTCCTCCGGCAGATCTCCCACCCGTAGGTCATCCATCGAGCGCAACGTCACCGGCACCGACGCAAGCAGCGACTGATACTCCTCCAGCTTATGTGCGTTGCCGGTCGCGACGAGGAGTTGAGGGCTACTCATCGGGGTACGCGCACCCGCAGCCGACCAGGGAGCACCTCGAATAGATGGGGGTGTTCCTCGGTCAACTCACCATCGATGCTGAAGGGCATTTCCGGCGTTGCGGAGAACTCCACTCGTCGCGCCTGCAAGGCGATCACGTCCTCCATGTCCGTGTGCGTTGCGCTAAGCACGCGGGGAATCAGCGATACCAAACCGAGTTTCGATCGGCCCTCCATGATGATCAGGTCGAGTTTGCCATCCGAATACACGGCAAGAGGCGCTAGCTCCACGCCACCGCCAGCAAAGCGCGCGTTCGCGACAGTGACGTTCATTGCGCACACCTCCAACGGCTCGCCATCGACCACGAGCGAGAGCTTATATTCCTGCGGTTCCTGCGCGGCGTCGACAGCGGCACGCCAGTAGCCGAGGGGTCCCCAACGCGACTTCACGTCGTCCTCGAGCTGCTGCGCCACGCCGCCACCGAGGCCACCGTTCGCCTGGTTCACGAAGACCCGCCCGTCGTCCAAACGTATGCCGTCCAGGGGCACGGTTCTCCCTTGAACGATCACCGCCACGCCCTCGTTGAGGTCCGCGGGAATACCGAGACTGCGACACAAGTCGTTGGCGGTGCCCAGGGCCAATAGCCCAAGCATCGCAGCGCCGCCTGACCGCACAAGCGCGTCCGCAACCGAGCTTACGGTGCCGTCGCCACCCCCCGCGACCAGTACGTCACAGGAGTGCGCTGCCTCATGTAGCCGCTTGCCGGCATCCTCATCGAGTGGCAGCACCACACACTCCACGCCAAAAGTTCGGAAGGCCGCACGCACCTCGTCCTCGCGCGCCGCGGATCCACTGTTTGGGTTCAGGGCAACCGCCACCTTCACCTGCACCACCGCGCCTTTCATGCTGCTTGCGCAATCGTGGAAACAGACACCTTCTGCTATACTGCGGCGCGCAGCCGTGCCAGGAAACGCCTGTGGTGGGTAGTATAGACATATCAGCAGAATCGTGGGTCGGGGCTATCGCAGAGTTGTGGAGGCTGTCAGATGGAAGCTCGTGAGATCATGACCGGACAGGTGATCGCCGTCTCGCCACAGGACACCGTCCATCAGCTGGCTCGTGTCCTCACGGAAGCCGGCATCAGCGGCGCACCCGTCCGCGACGACGACGGCAGACTACTCGGCATCGTCAGCGAGGCGGACGTAATCAGCAAGCGGGGAGCGCACGTCGAGGACGTTATGCAGCGCTCCGTGCTGACGGTCGCCGAGGACACCCCGGTGGAGGAGGTGTGCTACATGATGTCGAGCAATAACATTAACCGCGTGCCGGTGATGCGCGGCGAGGATATCGTCGGCATCATCACCCGCGCCGATGTGGTGAGGGCATACGCGCAGGGCAGGATCGGACACGCTGGCGAGGGCGCGGAGCTCGAGGCGCCACCCGTCGGCGCGCACACGGAAAGCCAGGCCGGCGGGGCGTAGTATCCCGCCGTGGGAGAACCGCTCAGCCCTTCACGCGAAGCCGTGGAGCAGGCACCGCGCGACGAGTTGGCCCTGGCCCGGTACTGGAACGCGGGCCGTCTACCCGACGGCTGCCGGACCACCGACGGCCAAGTGGTCCAAATCGTGTATCGTGGTCAGTGGAGTCACGGCTACGGCCCCGATTTCCGCGGCGCGATCATCACCTTCGATCACGGCCCCGCAACCCGCGGCGACGTCGAGATCCATGTGCGTGCCTCAGCGTGGAGGCAACACGGCCACAGCGCGAACCCGATGTACGACGGTGTCATTCTGCACGTCGTCTGGCGGGCCGACGCATGCATCCCCGGCCCTGCACCCGTGCTGGAACTCTGCCGTTACGTTGCACCGGAGGACTTCGCGGCCCTGCCCAACCCGGGAAGGCTCGACGAATCGCTCTGCTCCGTCTTTCAAAACCCAACGACCGCCGCGCGCGCCGTGCGGATCATCGAGCACGCGGGTGATTCCCGGTTCCAGGCGCGGTGCACGACGTTCGAGGGTGACCTCGCGTGCTCGACTCCAGAGCAGGTGCTGTACACAGCGCTAATGGAGTGCATGGGCTACGCCGAGAACAAGCTCCCATTCCGAATGCTCGCCGAGGCGATCCCATACGAGAGCGTGTACAGCCCGCACGCCGCGACGGTTGCGACTCGTCTGAAGGAAGCCTCCGGCCTGATCGACGGGGCAACGGGGCAGGTGCTGCTCCATCGCGACCAGTGGAAGCTCGGGCGCGTGCGTCCGGCGAATCACCCGCTGCGCCGGATTGATGGACTTGCGGAGGTCATCGCTCGGGCGGAGCGCCACGACGGACTGGTTGCCTTCCTCGCCGGTCCCGAGGCCATGACCGACACGTCGACGCTGCTCTCCCGCCTTCAGGCCCACACCGGAGAAGAGTCGCTGATCGGGCGAGACAGGGCGCTCGATATGGCGGTCAACGGCGTGCTACCGTTCGCCTCTGCGCTAGCACGCAGCGACGGGCGGGTAGACCTGGACGACGCGGCATGGCGGTTGTGGGGTGATCTGCCCGCCGGTGGCCGCTCGCGCGTGGAGCGGGCGATGCGCGACCACATCGCCATCCCCCCTCGCGGCAACGCCCTCCGAACGGCGCGGCACCAGCAGGGTCTGCTGCACCTGTAGAAGCGGACAGATCAGCTTGATCTGCGTCGTCATCTCGAATGAACAGCGGTCCGCTCTCGCCTTCCGTGACGACGGTCGTACCGCCGTCCTCCGGTAGCTCGTATAGCCAGAAGCGGTCGTCCAGCCGAGAGAGTATCTCGTACCGTGGTTCATGGCTCTGCCGGAAGACGCGCGCCTGCACTCCGAGTGACATGAGCGCATCCTTCTTCTGCTGGTGCGTCCATGAGTCCATGCCTTCCGAGCGGCGCCGGAGGTACTGCACTAGCGAGGCCATCTGAGCGCGCACTGCTTCCGCGCCGGAAATCATCGCTCGTAGACGGTCGCTCTCCTGCTCGGCATTCGACCTCTGCTGTGATAGGTCGCGGAGACTTGACTGCAGCACCGCTCGTGCGTAGTCGTCCTCCTCATCGGCTATGGACAACGCCAGACGTTGCGCCTTTCGATCGACCGACGCGAGGAAGTGCTCGATCTCGTCTATCCGTGCTTGATGCGACTCATCCTGCCGCTGTCGGTCGTACTCCGCCTCGATCATCTCCGGATGTAGCAGGAGAGCCTTCGCTCTCTGCCAGACGGCGGCATCCAGTTCTTCAACGCGGATGCCGTGAAACGAGCATGCACCTGGTTGTCGGTAGTTCCGCTGGCATTGGTAGCGAAGACCTCCATCCGCCTTCGTCATACGACCGCCACAGTGTCCGCAGTACACCAGACCGGCGGCGAGAGCGCTGTCTGGCTTGGTCTCGCGCCGCTCGTACACATGTCGGTTCAGTTCGAGGCGCTCATTCGCTCTCTGCCACGTCGCCGCGTCCACGAGCGCAGGCACATCCTCTAGCCTGAACCACTCCTCTTTCGGCAGGCGTACCTGTCGATAGTGGCGCTGGCCAGGAACCTTCTCGGCGCGAGTACGCTTGCCGTACTGCTCACCTTTGTACCGAGTATCCTTGAGGATGTCGCTGATCCGGCCTTTCATCCATATCGGCGCGCCGTTCGGAGTCGGCAGACTCTCATCGTTAAGTCCGCGCGCGATGGCCTTGAGTGGCTTGCCTTGCACGGCTTCCTCGAAGATGCGACGAACGATCCATGCGGTGTCCGGCTTCTCCACTAGTCGCTCTTTCCGTTCCTCGTCGTTCCAGCGGTATCCATACGCGGCGCGCTGACCGACGAGCGGCTTGCCACTCTCAATGCGCGCACGCTTGCCTCGGTCGGTTCTGTCCGCAATCGCTCTACGCTCGCGTGCATCCGCATAGCTATCAATAGCGGCGTGTATCTGTCCTTCAGGCGAGTCGTCGACTTGCTGGTTTATCGAAGTTATCTTGACACCTGCATCCGAGGCACAAGTGAAAATGTAGCCTCTATGGTTCATCTCTCGGCTTAGCCGATCGAAACGCCAGACCAGCACGACATCGAAACGTCCAAGCTTCATATCGGCTAGCAGACGACTAAGGCCAGCGCGCTCGTGAAGATCCGCTCCGCTCTGGACGTCTTGGTAAACCGGCTCCACCACCGTCCAGCGTTGCCGAGCGGCATATACTCGGCAGTCCTGCTCCTGCGACTTGAGACTCGTATTGTCCTCCTGACCAGCGCTGGAGACGCGAACGTAGATCGCGGCGCGCTTCGTGGTCGTCATTTACTCGCTCTCCTCGTCTAGGCCCATCGTCCGGCGGAACTCGGTCACCTGGTCAGGCCGGATACCGAGCGCATCGGCCAGAGCTCGCATGGTCGCCGGTCGCGTCGCCTTGCCGCGCCGACCATCCTCAATGCGGCGGATAAGCTCCGACGACACGCCAGAGGCCTCCGCAAGCTCGCTCTGGCTCATCGGCGCAGCCTTGCGCCACTGCGCCAGCGTCTTCGCCTGCTCCATCCATCACCTCCTCGATGCACGTACTGTACCGCCAATGTACCACACGATCCGCATAACGGCCAGTCCGTAACTTCAGAGATTGCCTCAGGTTTCTGCTCGGATATTGGCCGCCAATTGACTGGATAGTGCGGCGTGGCTATGGTACATTACAGGTACAACAACGGTACGGTAAACACGGAGGAGTGTGCGCGATGCAGGCATGGATCGACGAGGCACGGATGCAGGCGGAGGCGGCGGACGGCTGGTCGGACGAGGAGACGGTGGACGCTCTCGATGTGCAGGCGGACGTCCTCGCGGAGATATACGCCGACCTCGACGCGGCGCGAGATGCCAACAGACGACTGCAAGAGCACGAGGCGGCGCGCATCGCGGCGCTCCTCGCAACCGATGCGGCACAGGCGGCGTTGTGGCCAACACAGCGCGCGTGAAGCGAAAGGAGCGAAAGATGGACGAACGATTCTACAGTGAGATGTGCGCCAGTTACCGCCGAGCGATCAAGGCTTACGGACGTCGGCTGGCTGAGGCGAAGGCCGAAGGCGACAGACTCGAGACTGCTCGGATGGCGCGCGGCCTCGCACGATGGCAGCGCGCGCTGGCCGAGCTCAA
>JADDPA010000049.1:0-756 GCA_016782125.1 Thermobaculum sp. | reverse complement strand
CAACTTCATCGAGGACGAGGACAGGCCGGAGAACGCAGCTTGGCCCACGCCACAGCACTACGCCGCAGGTGCGGCGCGGCGCATCGCGGAGGCGATCACGACCGGCAGGACCGGCGCGAGCGGTGTTCGCGTAGTGCTCCGAGTCGAGATCGAGATGCCGGATGAGGACGGAGAGATCGACATCGTCTCAATCGAGAGACGAATCAGCGCGAACGGCGCATCTACATGGATCGATTTGGAGTAGGCACAGGAGCGAGAGATGATCGATGACGGCATCGAGTGGGTGACTGGATACAAGATCTGCTGCGGCAAGCGCGTGCGCGTGGCTGTGGCCGGTCCGCGAAGCTCCGGCATGGCGCGCGCGCTCAATACGCTGGCCGCCGTTGAACAGGCCGAGTGCAAGGCCTGCCGCATCGCGCGGCGACTCGGCGGTCGAGCTGGCGCGACAGTCGATGACGCGACTCAGGAGCGCATGCTGCGGCAGCTCGGAATGATGTGGCCTGAGGACGAGGTGGACGGACGATGAGCGAGAGAGTGGACGGCGCGCCTGTCCGGAAGCCACACGTGAAGCTGGTCGGCGAGGACGGCAACGCCTTCGCCATCATAGGCCGTGTGCGGCGCGCTCTGCGCGAAGCAGGCGCCAGTGCGGCCTATGTGGCGCGATACTCAGAGGAGGCCACTAGCGGCGACTACAGCAACCTGCTCGCGGTCACACTGAAGTATGTCCATGAGGCGGACGAGGCGGACGATGAGTAA
>JADDPA010000056.1 GCA_016782125.1 Thermobaculum sp. | reverse complement strand
GAAAGAAGGCGGTTGTTCAGGAATTTTCATCGCTTACCTCTACATACCAATAACTACTAATATACTACTAATAGCTACTAAATTAGTAGTTCGCACAGTAGTGTTGGTACTGAAGTCGCGCGTCGAGGCTGATACATCAGGAGCAAGCCTACCGAGCTAGGGGCAGCAAACTCTCGTGCGGCTTGCGGGCGAGCACCCACAGCCACGTCTCGTCGCCGCTCGTGATCTCCTCCGCGCGCTCGATCACCAGCCCCGTGGCGCGCAGCATCTCCGTGCTCTGCTCCGGCCCGTAGTGGCTCCACCACATCGGCGCGCCCCAGCCTTCCCAGTCGGCGTCGTCGCCCTCCCGCGCGCCGGTCGCCCACGTCGCGAGGAAGCCACCGCCCGGCCAGAGCCAGTCGTGGATGCGCCCGACGAGCGGCGGTTGCTCCTTGCGGGGCACGTGGATGATCGAGTAGAACGCGACGACCGCGCCGAACGATGTGGGCGGGAACGCTATCTCTGCCAGGTCAGCCTTGATAAAGGTGGCGTTGGGCACATGCTGCCGAGCAAGCTCCAGTTGCCGCGCCGAGATGTCCACGCCCGTCACGTCGAACCGTTCAGCCAACCGGCGCGTCAGGGGCACCCCCGCGCCGCAGCCGAGGTCGAGCACGGGGGTGCCGTCCGGCAGGCCACGCGTCAACTCCCCCAGCAGGTCCAAGATGGGCGCATCTTCCGCGCCCTTTGTGGCAAGGTACCGTTCGGCTATGTGGTCGTATCCCGCCTCGACCAGACCGCTTCGGGTCCACGGGCACCCCCCGTTTCAGACACTACGTGCACAGCAGGGACAGAACCCTGAGCATGCTGTGCATCAGCGGAAGGTTGGCGCATTTGGGACCACGGTTCATTCGTAATCCGCTTAAACCGTGGTGCGTGTCATCCCGAACGCAGTGAGGCATCCGTAGCCCGTACCACGGATCCCTCGCAGGCTCGGAATGACACCGCCGCCCATCCGCACGGGGGCGACGGCCCAGGATACCCCTATCGCACCGGCCGGGTCACCGCGCCCTCCGCGGCAGAAGAGACCAGCGCGGCGTACTTCGCAAAGACCCCCGACTCGTAGCGCGCCGCCTGTGGCTTCCACTGCTCCAGCCGTGCGGCTATCGCCTCTGGGGACAACTCCACGTCGAGCGTGCGCTGCTCCAGGTCGATCGTGATCAGGTCTCCTTCCCGTATGGCGGCGATCGGTCCGCCGACCGCGGCCTCCGGCGCGACGTGGCCCACCATGAACCCGCGCGTCGCGCCGCTGAACCGGCCGTCCGTGAGCAGCGCGACCGTCTCGCCGAGGCCCTCGCCGACGAGCGCCGCGGTGACGCCGAGCATCTCGGGCATCCCCGGCGCGCCGCGCGGTCCTTCGTATCGGATGACTACCACGTCCCCGTGCTTGATCTCGCGGTTCGTGACCGCCGCCATCGCGTCCTCGCCAGACTCGAACACTCGCGCCGGACCCTGGTGCCTCGATCTCGGCGACTCCGCCACCTTGATCACCGCCCCCTCCGGCGCGAGGTTGCCCTTGAGCACCAGCAGGCCGCCGGTCTCCTTCTTCGGCGCGTCCACCGAGAGCACCACCTTCTGTCCCGGCGTCTCCGTAACGTCCGCGACTTCCTCCGCGAGCGTCTTGCCCGAGGGCGTCAGTTGATCGCCGTCGATCTTGCCGCCATCGATCAGGCGCTTCGTGATCAGCCCAATGCCCCCCGCCTTGTGGACGTCCACCGCCGTATACTTGCCGGACGGCTTGAGGTCCGCGATGATCGGCGTGCTGTCGCTGACCGGGTTGAAGTCGTCGATCGAGAGCTCGATGCCCGCCTCGCGCGCCATCGCGAGGAAGTGCAGCACGATGTTCGTCGAGCCGCCCGTGGCGTTCGCGACCGCGATGCCGTTCAGGAAGCTCTGCCGCGTCAGGATCTCGCTCGGCTTCAACCCGCGCTCCAGCTGGTCCATCACCAGCCGTCCCGCCTGCCGGGCGATCTCCTGCTTCGTTGGGTCGGGCTGGGGGGTGGACGCCATCCCCACCGGGGAGAGGCCGAGCACCTCGATCGCCGTCGCCATCGTGTTCGCGGTGAACTGCCCGCCGCACGCGCCGATGCCGGGGCACGCGACCCGCTCCAGCTCATCGAGATCCTCGTCGCTCATCTTCCCCGCGGCGTTTGCGCCGATCCCCTCGTATACTTCCTGGATCGTCACGTCGCGCCCGCGGAAGTTGCCCGGCAGGATCGAGCCACCGTACAGCACGAAGCCTGGGATATCGAGCCGGGTCAGCGCCATCGCGGAGCCGGGGAGTGTCTTGTCGCACGCGGCGAGGATAACGATCGCGTCGAACATGTGCCCGCGCCCGACCAACTCAATGGAGTCCGCGATAACCTCCCGGCTGATGAGCGAGGCGTTCATCCCCTCCGTGCCCATCGTCACGCCGTCAGAGATCGCGACGGTGTTCAACTCCATCGGCACTCCGCCCGCCTCGCGGATCCCAGCCTTGACGCCCTCCGCGAGCCGGCGAAAGCCCAGGTTGCAGGGCATCGTCTCGATCCACGAGTGCGCGACGCCGACAATCGGCTTCTTGAAATCGTCGTCGCCGAGCCCGATAGCGCGCAGCATCGAGCGTGCGCCCGCGCGGTCCCGCCCGTCGATGATCGTCTTGCTCTTGTGGCGGGTGTCGAACTTCGTGGATGTGTCGATCATGGAGCGTTCCTCGTATCATGTTATGTGTATGCTCAGGTGGTATTGGTACGCATGCTACCATTGCCGGGCGGTCGGCGTCGAGGCTCGGCGTGTAGCCCATATACGAGCGCTGACCCGACCCCCGCCAATCAGTCACGATGAGCGCGAGGAAATCGTGGTCCAGCTCCCTGGCTCCCGTACCGGGTTCGGGCCAACACGATACCACCACTCAGCCGTTTTGCGCGTCACACCTCGTCGTCGTCATCGCCCTCGGGGCCCTCCGACAGGTCCTCGCCCGTGAGCTGCTGGTAGCGCTTCGCGTACGCCACATCCGCGGTGATGCCCATGTCCCACAGATCCTCGCGGTCAGGGTACTTCCGCCGCGCGATCTGGAGCGCCCAGTAGTTGCCGAGGTAATACTTCTTGATGAGGTCCTCGGGGTTCGTGACCGACTGCAACCGCTCCATCATCAGGCCGGTCAGTTCCTCGAACTCCGGCTTGAGCCGCCCGCGGCTTTGCCATCGGTCGTAGCGGGTGACGGCCTTTTGCCAGCTGTTTGGCATCCTGTCCATAGCCATACGCGTACCCTCTCTTGTTCGTGTCGGATGCTCAGCCGCGCTCACTTCCCTTTCCCGTCGCGCCTGCTCATGAACGCGCGCACGCGCTCCATCGCCTCCTTATAGAAGGTGGTGACCGTGTCGGGGCTCGGTCGGTGTCCCGTGCTGTAATAATACTGCGCGCTTCGGCCGGCAACGTACGTGCCGGTGTACGCGATCGTCGTTTTCGGGAGCGCGCCGACGCCCGCCGGAAGCAGCGCCGCCAATTCGCGGGCCAGCGAGCGCCAAAAGAAGCTTGCGCCGACGACCGGGATGAGCTCCGTGAGCACCTTGCGGCTGCTCTGGATCTCCGCGCCGTGCGCTGCGGCGAGCTTGAACACGAGCAGCATTTGGTTTTTCGTGAGCACGAACAGGTCGGCGCTCGCCGTCACGATGTTCCCGACGACGGGTATCACCGCGGGCAGGTTGCTCATCAGCGCGAACTCCGCGTTCGCCCGCGCACTCTCCGTGATAAGCTGGTGGCTGACGAACGGACGAAACGGTGGGAGCCGACGGGCGAGCGCGAGATCGAACGCTTCAAGGTCGCGCAGCACTGCCCGCACCACGGGGTCACCGATCTCCTCACCCCGCAGGCGCAGCAACCGCACCCGGTAGCGGTTGTTTGTAAACAGGGCGTCGAGCGCATCGAGCGATGCGCTATCGCCCACGAGCGCGGTGGCGCCGAGCGAAACCATAACCACGGGCAGGCCGATAGCCGCGATCCGCTGGAGCAACTCGATGTCCTCGGAGTCGATCTGCCCGCTGCCGAGCGTGTACAGCACAAGCGACGCACGCTCAAACAGGGGATCCCAGCCAGCGCTCGTGGGGTGGTTGAGCACGGGGGAGTCCATGGCGCTGACGCCACCGGAGAGCACAGCCACGACCGCTCTGCGCGCGGGCTCGGAGGCACCCGTGACCACGAGGCTGAAGTGCCGGTTAGCCTCATCGCGGATATCATCGAGGCTGATCTCGCGCACGAACTCGAAGAGGGTGCGAGTACGTCGTATCAAGGAGCCATCCTTTCAGGCACGGCCCCTGGTTCTCTCGCGCCGCGCAAGCCAATTATACCGCCCAGCGAGATTACGTCATCGACGCTGGGCAAGTCATGCATCCATGGCATTCCAAGCCTGCGAGGAATCCGCCGCTGAGCGCGCCATCAAGAAGGCTTGTGGGGAATGGGGTGTTGTAGAGACGTTATATATAACGTCTCTACGGCGGGGGCCCTGCTCGCCCATACCATGCGTGATGACAACGGCACAATGTAGGGCCGGTTCTCTATGGCCACCCTGCCATCCCGCCGCCGAGCCTACGCGTAGAACCCGACGCGAGCGACTTTGCGAAGGGGCCAGGCCGCTAGCCAAGCGCTTCACCGGGCGGGGCGGGTCCGTTGCCGGCTACTGGTCGGTGCGCGGGGTGTCGCCTTGCTGTCCGGCCCGGATGTCGTGGCCGGTCACGCGCACATCGGTGTCCACCTCCACGTGATCCCGGTGCCCGGTCGTTTCCCGTGTCGTGGTGGCGGTCTCACTCATCGTGGCGTCCGTGTCCTGCTGCTGCTGCACCTCCGCGGTCGGTTGCTGTGGGGTCATGACCTCCGCAGGACCCGGTGCTACCGCCGCTTCGGGTTGCACCGCGCGCGACGCTGTCTCCTGCCCCAGGGTCGACGGCCGCTCGTGCCAGCTGCTGGCGCTGATCGCCACCTGATCCACGTCGAGCACGACGCTGTCGTCCTCAATGGCGCGGACGGCCTGAAGAGGGATGTACGCCGGCCCCCCCGAGTCCATGTCGACCTCGACGTACGTGCCCTGGACGGCACCGCTCTGCACCACCTGGTCGTACGTCACCGCCTCCTCGGATCCCTGGATCGCGTCCACCAGGTCCTCCCCCGCGGGATCCGAGCCCTGCCATACCTTCGTCACCCGGCCGACGGGCTCGCGCTGGTTCGTGACCACCTGCGCGCCCTCCTGTATCTGTCCCAGCAAATCGGGGTTGGACATTGCTTCCTCCTTCTGGACGATAACCAGCTCGATCGCGCGATGCCGAGCCCTTTGCCGCACTCCCTGTGCCAGCACCGTAGAGACGTTATATATAACGTCTCTACACCGCCTCTGGGGTATAATCCGCACCACCGCAACCGGCACGGCAGAGCGACTCGCTCTCGCGCCAACAACGAAAGGTCCCTACCGTGACCAACAGCTACGCCGACGTGGAGAGGCGGCTCTGGGAGTCCGCCGACGAGCTGCGGGCTAACTCCGGCGTGCGTTCGTGGGAGTACTCCGTGCCCGTCCTCGGGCTCATCTTCCTGCGCTTCGCCGACCAGAAGTTCGCGCTCGCGCAGCAGCAGATCGAGGGCGCAGCCACGGGCCGCCGGGTTCCGGGGAAGACCGACTACCAGGCGCGCGGCGTCGTGTACCTGCCGCCGGAGTCCCGCTTCTCCACCCTGCTCAACCTGCCGGAGGGCGCGGACATCGGCCGGGCGACGAACGACGCCATGGCTGCCGTCGAGCGGGAGAACGAGGACCTGCGCGGCGTTCTGCCTCGCACCTACACCCGGCTGCCCAACGCGAGCCTCGTCGCGCTCCTGCGCAGCCTCTCGCGCATCCCCGTCGAGATCGAGGGCGACGTCTTCGGCAGGATCTACGAGTACTTCCTCGGCCGGTTCGCGATGTCGGAGGGACAGCGTGGCGGCGAGTTCTTCACGCCCACCGCGCTCGTGAAGCTGATCGTCGAGGTGATCGAGCCGTACCACGGGCTGATCTACGACCCCGCGTGCGGCTCCGGCGGCATGTTCGTCCAGAGTGCGCGCTTCGTCCAGAACCACCAGAAGAACCCGAGCGCCGAGATCTCGATCTACGGCCAGGAGGCCGCGGCGGAGACCGTCCGCCTCTGCCGGATGAACCTCGCGGTGCATGGCCTCTCCGGCGACATCCGGCAGGGCAACAGCTACCACGAAGACCCGCACAATAGCCGGGGCGCGTTCGACTTCGTGATGGCGAATCCGCCGTTCAACGTCAACGGCGTGGACCGCGAGCAACTGCGCGACGACCCGCGCTTCCCGTTCGGCCCGCCGCGCGTGGACAACGCCAACTACCTGTGGATCCAACTCTTCTGGAGCGCGCTGAACGAGCGTGGCCGGGCCGGGTTTGTCATGGCCAACAGCGCCAGCGACGCGCGGGCGAGCGAACTGGAGATCCGCCGCCGGCTCATCGAGTCGGGCGGCGTGGACGTGATGATCTCCATCGGCCCTAACTTCTTCTATACCGTCACTCTCCCCTGCACCCTCTGGTTCCTTGATCGCGGCAAGCACGGCACCGAGCGCGAGGACACCGTGCTCTTCATCGACGCCCGGCAGGTCTTCACCCAGATCGACCGCGCCCACCGCGAGTTCACTCCCGAGCAGATCGAGCACCTCGCGAACATCGTCCGCCTCTACCGCGGCGAGAAGATCGACGGTGACGGTGGCCCCGTCAATGGTAGAGACGTTATATATAACGTCTCTACGGCCGCCGCCTTCCCCGACGGGCGATACCGCGACGTTCCCGGTCTCTGCCGCGTCGCGACCCGCGCCGAGATCGAGGCCCAGGGCTGGAGCCTGAACCCCGGCCGCTACGTCGGCGTCGCCGCGCGCGAGGCCGAGGGCTTCGTCTTCGCCGAGCGCCTGGAGGAGCTGCACGAGGAACTGGAAACCCTCAACGCTGAGGCCCGCAAGCTTGAGGAGCGAATCGGTGAGAACGTCGCCATGCTGCTGGATCAGGCAAACCGTTGAATGGTGCAACTACCACGATGAGCGTGCGGAGAATAGGCGAACTAGGCAGGATTGTGACGGGGAAGACCCCCACGAGTACGAACCCAGCACTACTCGGGTCTGAATATCCGTTCATCACACCAACGGATATGGCCGACCACTCACGCATCGACGTAACGGAGCGATTTCTGTCAGAGGAGGGATATCGTAAACAGAGGAGCCTAGTGCTTCCTCCTGATGCCGTCTGCTTCACGTGTATCGGCGCGACCATTGGCAAGATGTGCCTCACGACGCGTCCGAGCTTCACAAACCAGCAGATCAACAGCGTAGTTGTTGACACTGCCAAGCATGACGCCAGGTTTGTCTACTACCTATTGAAGACCCACGTAGGCCGCATCAAGTCGATTGCGGCTGGTGCCGCGACGCCGATAGTGAACAAGACTTCGTTCTCGAATGTAGAGGTTCTTGTCCCTCCTCTCTCCACCCAGCACCGCATCGCCTCCATCCTCTCCGCCTATGACGACCTGATCGAGAACAACACCCGCCGCATCGCGATCCTCGAGGAGATGGCGCGCCTGCTCTACCGCGAGTGGTTCGTCCACTACCGCTTCCCCGGTCACGAGGGCGTGCCGATGGTGGACTCATCGCTGGGGCCGATCCCTGAGGGGTGGGAGGTGAAAACGGTCAATGATCTACTCGCGATTAGAGCGGGATACTCCTTTAGAAGCGAAATCTTTGATGAACAGGGTGAATATCGACTTGTTGCGATTAAGAATGTTCAGGATGGGCAATTCATCAATGAGTGTTCGAGTAGCATACTGAGTCCTCCTGAAAACATGCCGGACTATTGTCACCTAACCACTGGTGATATCCTCCTGTCCCTGACCGGCAACATCGGACGGGTGTGCCTCGTCTACGGTTGCAATTACTTACTGAATCAGCGCGTAGCGAAACTAGTGCCTCACCATGAAGGAAACCGTGTTTACGTAT
>JADDPA010000017.1 GCA_016782125.1 Thermobaculum sp. | reverse complement strand
GCCGTTGCTGGGGATTGGCGGGCAACTTCCGATAAGGTCCCTTATGGTCAAGGGTGGCTATCGATTGCGCGTCATGATGGCCGCGAGCACCATGCCGGCGCTCAGGGCTACGATGATTATGACCATGACCGCTATGATGCTTGTCATTCTCACCCTCCCGCTGATCAAGGGAAAGGCCGCCCGGTGCGAACAGGCGGCCCCGTAGGTAACGGGTCGCAGAAGCGCTCACTAACCACGACCCGCGCGCGTAGTATATACCTACCGCTCCCGGCGCGTTGTAAACTGGGGCCGGCGCCGGCGTTGTATGTCGAGGTCTCGGAGCAGGCCCGCGGGTGTGTTTCGCTTATCTTTCCCGTGAGGCTGGCGCCACACCCCCTACCGCTCCCGGCGAGCCATGCCCGCGTTCGCACGCCACAACTGGTTCAGTACGTGCTTATAGTCCCGACTGAGCTCCAGCCGTGCCTCCTCGGAGGCCCTCAGCGCCCGCGTGGCGTCCTCTAACTGCTCTTCCAATGCCTGGCACCGAGTACGCCACAAGGCGAGCATATCGGCGGTGTGGTTGCTGCTGCGGCCGGCTGCTCTGGTTGCCACTAGATCACCTCCGTTGTGGTCCGCTCAGGCATCGCGCCGCTGCTGCGCCCGCTTCTGTCTGGCCTCTCTCCGGCTTCGGCGTTGCCGCTCCCGGTCCTGGGCGCTTATGAACCGCCGGGAGTCGGCATCGTGCAGCGCCAGATACCCGCGCCCGTACAACTTACCCAGCTTGAGCAGCGCCGACTCCAGGCGGCCAGGGTCAACCACAATATCAGGCACTATGCCGCGTCCTCTGGCTGCACCTGGCGCTTGTACGCCACGTTGCCCTCAAGGCCCAGCGCCTCCGGATTGTGCTCATACACCGTGCCCTTGAGGTTCGGTCCATCTTGGATTCCGGGCGCCGTGGTGTCCACGCCCTGCCGCACGTAATCGGCGTTGCCGCTCTGCGCTATGGCGGGCGGCTGCTCGTCGGGCAGCTCCATCACCGCGCCCGTGGCCAGCAGGGTGTACCGCTTCACGTCCTTCGCCGAGACCGGGCTATTGGCACTCGCCAGAAGCGCGGTGCGCAGCGTGCCGCCCCGATAGACCGGCTGTCGATAGGCGGAATTGTCTGAGGTATCCACATGGATCGCGTCTGTGGTTACGTATCGCATGGTCTCTCTCCTATGCCTTCAACGCGCCGGCGAGGAACCGCTCAAGGGCGTTGCGCTTCGGCGGATCGGGTGGCTGATTGGCCGCCCGCTCATCCTCTAGGAGCTGCATACGCCAGGCACCGAACGCCCGTATGTACTCGTCGGACGCTTCGGCCATCGGGGTCGAGGCCTCCTCGCGGGCTGCCTTCAACTCCCCGATCCGCGCCTCGACCACGGCAAGCTCACGGGCCCGGCGCTCCTCCCTCACCGGGTCGGCCATCTGGTTTGGGCCGGTCGGCATGTGACGCTTGTGCGCCTCGTTGATTCGGGCGATCTCCGCGTGCGCGTTGGTGATCTCCCGGTCGATGTCCTGAACCACACGCTGCGTCATCTTCATCCGACCCTCGAGGATGCCCACCAACTGTGGGGGCTCGGGACCCACACGCTCTATAAAGGTGCCGCGCTCCCGGTGATACGCGTCCACGTCCGCGCTCGTATACGACCCACGGATCGCACCGCAGGTATCGCACTGCCAACCATTGGCACCGACCTGCGTAACACCAGGGCGATCCCACAGAACCCGCAGCTCCTCCGGGGTGTACGGGCCACCGCGCGCATCTAGTTCCTTCCAAGTCACCTTACCCATTGCATTTCTCCTTATCGGTACTTCTCGCCGTAGGCGGTCGCATCCGCCTCGATACTGGACTGGTCGCCGTAGAAACAGCCCGGGCCGTAGGTGTCGAATTGCCAGCAATGGCGCAACTCATGAGCGAGCGCCATTCTCTCGTCTTCGTACGACAGGCCGTGCTTGATCCACACCTCGCGGGTGCGTGAGTCGAAGAATCCCCACGGTAGGGCGCGGCCGTTCAGGTCCCAGAGTGTCCACCCCGGCTCGGCCTTTGCACCCCGGACCGCCTCGCCGAACCACCGCACGCGGGGCAGGGACTTGAGACCCAGCTCCGAGGCCAGGTATCGCACCAGATCGTCCGTGTGGTGCTTCAGGGCTCCGTTCTCCCACTGACCCTGCGGGGTAATCTCAAACACCGAGAACAGATCGCGCGCCGGGGTAGTTGTGGCCTGCGAGCCATAAAGCCGCTCGAACTCCGCCCGCATCGTGTCGAAGTCCGTGCGGGCGGGCGGGCTGTACTTGCGTCCCAGCGCCTGCTCGATCTCCGCCTGGGTGAGACGCTTCCCCGCCAGGCGGTCGGTGTTCCTGATTGCGCTGTTGCCAAGCATCATCGGCCCGGCCATGCGCTTGTGCTCAATCTCCATCATCTGCCTATCCCTTCCTAGAACATCCGCCCGGTACTGCGCAGCACGTCCCGTTGCCACGGGTCGAGGGATAGCCCCACCCGCTCGGCGAGCAGGGCCGGGTCAAGGGCGAGTGCGAGGTCCTGCGCTATCATGCCGCAGCCTCCAATCGCACCAGTTCACCGGCCACGAGGGCGCGCACCTCGGGGAACGGCTGCAGGATATCCAGGAGGGCAGTCCGCAACTGTAGCCATTCTGGCGCTACCAGGACATTCACCGTGGCGGTGTCCTTGATCTCGCCGATCAGCCGCTCTTGCAGTTCCACGATGCGCACGAGCTCGCGGATAGCGGCCAAGGCGGTGCGCAGATCGCCGGACTTCTCGGCCTTCGTGCGGATGCTGTGCGCGCTGTGGGTGTAGTGCTCCAGGCGAGCCATAAGAGTATCGGCGCGGACATGGCGCTGCGACTCGGCGAGCAGCGTGGGTAAGTGCTTGTCTTTATGCCGCCTTACCGCCTGCTCGGTCGTGCCATACTGCGCCGCTATGCGTCGGTTGGGCAGGCCCATCACCAGGGCGCGGTCGATGTCATCACCCTGTTCGTGCGAGCAGATCGTGCACACCCGACTCATGACTGCACCTCCTGGGATAAGTCCGACTTATCCCAGTTAGCACTCTTAGTCATGTTGAGACTCTTAGAACTCTTAGGATTGTTTAGGCAGTACCTAAAGAATCCTAAGAATATTAAGAATCCTATATAAGCTATATGACGCATCAGTCATCACCCCTTGCCATCCGCTCCAGCAAAGTGGAGTGCTGAGGCAGCGCCCACAACCACCGGCCATCAACCTTGCGTTCCTTTGCCACGCCGATGTGGAGGGATTTACGGGCACGCATGAGGGTCCCGCGAGTGATACCTTCGCCCTCGGCTTGCTCTTCGATCTGCTTGGATGGCTTCGGACCGTTGCTGAGTTCACGCTTCAGGAACTCCTCCGCCTCGCGTTTCTCGGGCGCGGCGGCGGGTGCGAGCAACCGGTCGGCGCTGAGGTCCGGTGCATCACCCAGCCACGCAACGCCCCAGCTTGATATCTCAAACTCCAGGGGCTCGGCGAGCGGGCCGACGTTGCACTTGATGTGTGCCATCGCGCGGCGCTTGCTGTCCGGGTCCTTCGCAACCAGGAGTACCGAACGGGCCATCCCGACGAATCCACCGAGCGAGCTGGACACTCGGTATATCGCTTTCGTCGCGGTGCCCTTGTTCAGGTGCATGATGCCGATGACCATGATCTTGCGAGTGCGGGCCAGCTCCACCAAGGGGTGCAGGGCCTCGCGCACCTCGTTATCCCGGTAAACGTCTGTGCGGCTGCCCACCAGGCTCATCACCGGGTCGACGATCATCACGCGGATGTTCGGGTTATTGTCGAGCACCTCCTCCAGCTTGGGCAGGTCCGAGGTGTGGAAGGGCCGTATGCGGCCGTCCTGGTCGTATGCGCCGGTGATGACATGCAGGCGCCCGAGCTGTACGCCGACGGCTTCCGCACGCGGTCGGATCGTGTCGGCGATGTCATCCTCAAAGTTGGCAAGGAGCACCTCCACCGGTTCACCGCCGTCGGTCTCACCAGGGAGAGCCGCGCCGTTGGTGAAGCCGGATGCTATCGCCATCGACGCCCAGGATTTTCCGTCGCCGGGGTCTCCGACCAACAGATTGAGCTTGCCCATCGCGAGCCGGCCGCCCATCCGCATATGTACCTGTTCACTCTTGACGGTATCGAGGCGGACGATGTCGAGTTCGCCCTCATTGGATGCGGCAACGTTCAGTGGTGGCAGGGACGGCGCAAGCGCAACGCGCCCCGGTTCGAGCACGTGCTCCCACCGGATGCCGGGCCGCTGGGTATATAGGTACATCACAAGCTCTTTCCAGAGCCGGAGGTCCTGCGGTTCGAGCAGGTAGGTGACCGTGCCGCCCTCCCGGTCCGCTTCATTGTCCGCGTCGGCATCGCCCAGCCATTCGATGTACGCCTCAGCTACCTCGTGCCAAGACGATCGCTTGACCTGGATGCGCACGGTCCAGAACGGGTCAGTGTTCTCATAGCTACGCCCGATGAACTTGTACGGCACCAGTGGTGCTTTCTCAGCGGCCATTAGTGTGTCCTCTCAATCCGGACGTGGCCGCAGTTGGGGCAGCCCTCGACCCGTTCCTCCAAGAGCCGCGCGACGTACCGCTCCAGGCGGGCGTTGCGAGCTTGGAGGTCGCTCTCGCGACGGTTCGGGAGTGGGGTCGGGTACTGTAGTAACTCTTTGGTGTTTCGCTGTATACTGTCGTTAGTCGCCATGGAGCTCGCTCCTCCTGGCAGCCGCCCGGCCGGTCTGAACCACCGGCCTTTTTCGTGCGCGCTGCTATGCTGCCTTGTCCGGATCGTCCGGACCGCCGGCGGACTGCATCGCCCGCATGATCTGTATCGCGCGTTCCGGTCCTATCCGCCGGTCTCCGCGCTCGTAGAAGCTGATGAGCCGTGGCGATATGCCGACGCGCCGCCCCAGTTCTTGCTGGGTCAGGCGACGCTCTCGGCGCTCCAGCAGTAGGCTCGTCGGGGTCATCCTGATCACCTCCATCAACTCTGTGTTCACCCTATCACCGGGCATGTACGAACACGCACTAACGTGCAGAAACTTGCGCGTTATCATCCGCTGTTGAGAATGTAGTTGCTCCGTATGCCTCGGTATCCCGGCTCGTGTGTCACGTGGCCAGCCTTGATGAGCTCCTCTAGCCATGCCTGTACGGTCCGCGTGGGCGTGGAGATCATCCGCTCGATCATGGGGCGATTGATGACAATTGTTTCCTTGCCGTTGCTCTTCTTGAGGATTTCTGATTGATCGTGGTGCAGAGCCTTGATCACCCCGTATAGCTCGGCGGCTCCGCGAGAGAGCCTGTCGTCGAACCAGACCGCGTACGGTATTGAGGTAATGCCGTTGACTTCGGGACGATCGAAAAGGGCAGAGTTTGATATCTCGACGTAACCAACATAGGGGTCGACGGCTGGGCGCATTGTGACCGTGGCGTCCGTATGTCGGCGACCGCGTATGAAGCCCCCTGACACGGTGAATACCGTAGGTCCCTTGTAGCGCTTCCTGCGTGGCATCTCGAGCCCCTCCTTGCCTGCTACAATGCGCACGAAGGCGCGGTGGTGCCACTGCACTTCGTCGGCCGGGCTTCCCAAACGCGCGTGCAAGTGAGTATGGGACCCGGCTTCTCTATGGGTTACAATCGGTTAGCCTCGTGTGCTGTCTAACCTACACACACTAGGCACTAAGCCGCCGAGGTGCTAGACCACCTGGCGGCTTTTCCCGTTGCGGCCCGCTCTTCAGCTTTGCGCCGCACATCCTCGAGGCTGTACAGCGTCCCGAGGTCCGTTTCCACGGTCCTGAGCTCGCCTCGTTGCCCGAGCACGCGCACCCACTGGACCGTTAGGTCGGCCAGGGCGGCGGCGCGCTTGGCGCTGATCCACTCCTTCGGGTCAATCATCGACTTGGCCTCCTCGCCACTACAGCCGCATCTTACTACACAAGTAGCACAACTACTACATGTACCACTATTCTACTGCTTGACTTTCTAGTATGCAAGTAGTATACTAACAACAGGTTAGACAGCACGTAGCAATAGGAGGCAAACCATGACACGAGAGACCATGTGCAGGCGAGCGATAGCCAAGGCGGCGCAGGTCAACCCGCCGGTATTCCGCGTTGACGATGGCTTCTATGCGGTGGGCAGCTCCCGGCCCGGTGAAGGGTATCTGCTCGAGCGTAATGACGACGGCGACCTGTACTGCCCGTGCGAGGCATCCCAGCGCGGACTGCCCTGCTACCACCGGGCGGCGTTGGGCTTGCACCTGGGCACGATCCCGGCCCATTGGCTGCCTGCGGTTGACGTACCCGTCGGTGTCGAGGTTATGGCGGTAGCGTCATGAGCCACACGCCCAAGCAACTAACCACTTGTCCACATTGTGGATATCGGGTCTCGGCGAAGGTGCGTTCGTTGAAGGTAAAGCCCGTGCGCCGCTGCTCTCGCTGCGGTCGTGGGTACGCCGTCGTCATCACCCTGAAGGAGGCATCGTGAACCAGGAGGACACACGCCAGGTGTTACTGGACCAGGCGCGTCGTACTACCGAGGCGGGGCTGGTGCGCTCCATCCTCGACCCCAATAGCGCCTGGGAGCTGCACGGCGGTCTCACCGAGGCGGGCCGGGCCATGGTGGTCGAGGTGGCCCGCATCGCCCTTGCAGAACGCCGACAGGAGGTGGCGTCATGAACGGCAACTGGATCGACACCGGCCAGACCATCACTTACCGTTGCGGCCACACCAGGCCGCAACGGGTCAACAAGTTCTGGACCCGCGCCCAGCGCGCAGAGCCGCCCACCGACGCCCACGGGTATAACTGTCCGGAGTGTTACGAGGAGCACTCGCTCACCAACGAGGCCGTGAAGATTGCCCGCGAGTTGGTGGGCCGGTTCACCGACGAGGAGCTCGAGGCGTGGATCGCGGACCCGGAGGGCTTCCTGCGGTCGGAGGGACTGTTCGAGGAGCACGGGTCCATGTCGCCGCTCGTGGTAGAGATGCTGGGCCTGTTCGCACAGATGGTGCTGATTTTTCAGCGCGAGCAGGTGGCGTCATGATGAGCGTATACCCGTGCCTCGACGAACTGCGCCGGTACCGCGCGTACCCCTGCTCACAGTGCACCGCGTCGCGTTGCTGGACCGGGGTAAAGCCGCAGGCCAAGCCCGCGCTGCACCCCGGCCAGCGGGCCTGCGACCACTGCGGGACCCCGTTCCACGCGACCGGACGTAACCGGTACTGCTGCGACACCTGCCGGTACAACGCGATGATGAAGCGCAGGAGGGCTCGGGATGCGGATCGGCGCACCGGTGGCCAGGGGCGCGCCAGGGAGGGCTACTGGTCCGAGAATCAGCACGCCCGCTTCTGGGTGTCGCCGCGGCAGGAGTGACAACTGAGTTGATACCGGCCGGGAGTAGCGCCCCGGCCTTTTCACATCCGTTCATCGTGGGGAGTTGGTTGTTGTGCCATGCGAGGTGTAGGTTATGGCAATGGATAAGGAAATTCGGACTACACCCGCGCCAATCTAGCAGACACACCGGCCGCCCTTTGGGGCGGTCTCTCTGTGTGTAGCTATACTGTCCTTGAAGGCCTGCCCCCCTCGGTGCCCACTAGTAAGGGGACGCGGGCCTTCTCTGTGCCCAGGGCACGGCCTATGCTGCCCTCGACGTGCTGCGGTGTTCTTGAGCAGTTTTCACCGTGGCAGCAGGCCCGCGTCTTTCTCGCCAGTCGGGCGCGGGCCTGTCCTATGCCCATTCCTATGTCTAGGCACGGGCTATGCTGCGCTCGATATGCTGCGGTGTGTTGTTGCTCCTTCGCGCCGTAGCAGCAGGCCCGCGTCTTGTGCAAACTGTGGCGCGGGCCTCTCTGTGCCTTGCATCCCCCAGCCGTACCCTGCCATAATGCCGGGCGCCGCGGTGTGTCGCGAGTGATGTCCCGTTCGCACCGCGGCAACTTCTCTCCGGCCCGCGTCCCCCTACCAACAGGACGCGGGCCTTCTCTGTGCCCAGGGCACGGCCTATGCT
>JADDPA010000064.1 GCA_016782125.1 Thermobaculum sp. | reverse complement strand
CAGGCTGCAACGCTGACTCCCGAGGCTCCTGTCCGCGTAGATGTCGACCAAGTACACGGCGATGAGGTCGTCCCTGAGTGCGTCGGCGATTGCCTGCTCCACGGCAGAGGATCGGGTTTCCATTGCGACAAGCACCGAGATGTCGAAGCTTTCCGCCTCGCGGCGCACGGTGCTCGGTATTCGGACCTGATCGAGCGGGGGCGGCAGAAACAACTCCGCGCCGAAACTCGCACGAACGGGCTTGAGGCCGTAGGCGTTGTGGTCGAGCTCACCCACGTGGCCCACCGGGCGACCATTCTCGTCGATAAGGCGCGCGCTCCTACCGGGAAGCAAGGGAAACCCTGCCGAGTCTGCCGGTTCTGCGACAGCTTGTACACCGAGCGTCCGAAGTACTGCCTCGGCCTCGGCCTTGACGCTGTAGAAGTCCGCGCGCCGCCCCTTGGCATGCCAGCTCATTGATCCGCTGCCGTTCATCACCGTCCAGGCCACCGTCCGCCGCTCCTCGAGTTGATCATCGACGCGATGGAACGTTCGACCGATCTCAAACAGCCGGCGTTCCGTCACCAGGAAAGGCAGGTAGCGCGCGCCGCTCAGCATGTTCGGGAGCAAGGAGGGCCGGAGTACACCCTTCCCCGCCGGCGGATTCTCCACGCGCACGATATTCCTGCCGGCTTCAAGACGCTCGACGCCCTCCACCACGAACGAGTCGAGGATGACCTCGTCATAGCCCCAGGCGCAGAGCAGACCCCGCACCGACTCCTCCTGATCCCACGTCGTGGATGCCGGTGCGGGGCGGGCAAGGGTGGGGAGAACCGACGGAGGTATCCGGGAATACCCGTGGATACGCAGGATCTCCTCGATCAGATCCGCCGGATGTTCGACGTCCGTGCGCCACCAGGATGGTGTGGCCGTGAGCGTCTCATTGGCATCGAGTACCACGTTCGTGAAACCCAGGGACCGAAGTTTTTCCGCTGACTCTCCGGGCTGTACCTTCACACCGCCGATGCGTTGAATGTCGTTGTTGTTGAGACTGATTGCTTCCGGGTGGCTTTTAGGCACCGGGCCACTTCGCCACACATCGCATGCCCCGACGTGGCCATGCTCTCGAAGCAGCGCGAGGAAGCGGCTCAGCGCAATCTGCGGGAGCGCGGGCGGGAGCAGCTTGGTACTTCCGCAGCGACGCTTCGGTAGCGAGCCCGTGTCTCCGCGCCGTGCGGCGCACCAGGCGGGAACGGAAGTGTCCAGCCTCCACGATGATATCACGCTGATCCGGGCCCACCGCGGAGGCACTCCCGCCCATCGCGCCCGCGACTGCAAGGGGGGCATGCCTATCCGCGATGATCAGATCATCCTCTGACAGCTCAACGGTCCGTCCATCGATCAGCCGGAGGCTCTCGCCGGACCGCGCCGACCGGCTGCCCGCCGATGCCACATTGATGTGCTCGGCCGCATAGACGTGCAGCGGCTGCCCCAGCTCGATCATCACGTAGTTCGCGAGATCGACGAGTGGAGAAAGGGAGCGCTGTCCATAGCGACCTAAATCGCCGAGCATCGATGCTGGCAGCCCATCCAGCCGCGCCCCTTTGATGCGCAGGAAGTACACCGGATCCTCTCCAGCCACCGGTTCAGAATGGCGCACCTCATCTGGGAGTTGCGCAGTACGCACATCTCGGACAGTCGATCCGAACGCAGCCGCTACCTCCCGCGCAATCCCAAGGATGGACAGACAGTCTGGCCGGTTCTGCCGTATCTCCAGTGATACCACCGGCCCCTTTTCGGTCGACTCCAAGGGACCGTCAACCATGTGGCCAATCTCGGTGAGCCGCGACAAAAGCGCGTCGACGGGCGGCACCTCGACGTACCGCTGCAACCAGGAAACAGGCACCTTCATCTGCTCACACCTCCGGAACGTAGGACATGCGGGGACCATACAGCTCACGAATGTCGGCAATGCCGGTCGCACCCATCACCAGGCGGTCGAGTCCCATGCCAAAGGCGAAGCCGGAGTACCGGGTCCAGTCGATACCGGCGGCCGACAGGACATTCGGGTGCACCATACCGGCGCCGACGATCTCTATCCAGCCCTTGACCTTGCAGACGGAGCAGCCCGCGCCGGAGCAGAACCGGCAGAGCAGGTCCACGCCGAGCCCCGGTTCCACCTGGGGGTAGTACTTGGCGCGGAAGCGTCGCTGCGTCTGAGGGCCGAACATGTAGTCCAGAAAGGCGTTCAGCGTCCAGCGCAGGTGCCCCAACTGTATGTCGTCGCCGACCGCGAGGCCCTCGTAGTGATAGAACATCGAGTTGTTGGTCGCGTTGGTGTCCTCGTTGCGGTACGCCTTGCCCGGCACCACCACCCGGAGTGGCAGCGTTCGTTCCTCCATCGCATGGATCTCCACTGGCGAGGTATGGGTGCGCAGCAGGACATCGGGCTCCATGACGTAGATCGTGTCATGCATCTCGCGGGCGGGATGGTCTGCGGGCAGGTTCAGAGCCGAGAAGTTATACCAGTCGGTCTCGATCTCAGGGCCATCTGCCACGTCAAAGCCCAACGATCCGAAGAACGCGTTCACACGCCGCAGGACCGCGATGGTCGGGTGAACTCGGCCGACGCGGGCGGGTGTCGTCGGTAGGTCCGGCTCGAAGGCGTCATCGGCTTGCACCCCAGTCGCCTCGAGCGCGCGGAGTCGCTCGGTCGCCAGCCGCTCAACCTCGGCCTTGAGTGCGTTCAACTCCCCGCCGGCCGTGCGCCGTTCCTCCGGCGCCAGCTGCCCCAACGTCTGAAACCGCTGCCGCACGAGCGCAAGCAACGCACGCCGACGCTCGCGCACCCGGGCTGGTGTAGTCAGGGCCGATAGTTCCCTTGTGAGTGCGGCGATTCCATCCTCCATAAGAATGTCCCCTTGATGCGTTCCACGGCTAAAAACAAGAAGGCCTCCCGGGAAACCGGGAGGCCCTATGAGTGCGGTTTGGTCTTTACCGATTAGCTATGACGTTCCCGCGCCCTCCTGCCTCACGCGTTCGTGCGGGTAAAGCCAAAAAACGAGCGCGCAAAGAAGGCGCGAGCGGCGGGTACCACTAACTGAGCGGACTGTGTGGCATGGCTGGAGGGCGCGGTAGAGCGGCGGACGCCGGTCGGCGCACCTGTCTGACACCGGATCGTCACAACCAGCCTCCAGTCCCACTCGCCACTCTGGATAATCTGACTCTACCACGACCCGGCAGGAGCGTCAACACACCCCAGCCGTCCGAGAATCGTTCCGTCGCGACGAACCACAACTTCCGATGGTCCCACCTGTGCTATCCTCCTGTACAGCACAACGAAAGCAAACAGGAGGGAACCCCATGCCCAAGATCACGTTCATCGGTGCAGGTAGCGCCGTGTTCACGCGCAACCTCCTCGGCGATATCCTGACGTACCCCGAGCTCGACGGCAGCCGGATCTGCCTGATGGACATCGATGAGGGCCGCCTCACTATGGTAGAGAAGCTCGCACGAAAGATGGTTGCGGCGCAGGGATCGAGCATCACAATCGAGAGCACGACCGACCAGCGGGCAGCCCTCACCGACGCGAACTACGTGATCGTAACGATCCAGGTGGGCGGCCTCGATGCATACGCGATGGACATCGAGATACCACGCAAGTACGGCGTAGAGCAGTGCGTTGGGGATACGCTCGGGCCTGGTGGGGTGTTCCGCGGGCTGCGGCATCTCGCGGTGATCTCGGAGATCGCGCGGGAACTGGAAGAGGTTAGCCCCGACGCCCTTATCCTTCAGTACACGAACCCGATGGCGATCATCTGCTGGTCGCTCAGCCAGACGTCAAGCATCAAAACAGTCGGGCTCTGTCATAGCGTGCAGGGGACATCCCGGCAACTCGCCCGTTACATCGGCGCACCATACGAGGAAGTATCGTACTGGGTGGCTGGAATAAACCATGTCGCGTGGTTCCTGCGGTTTGAGTGGAACGGGCAGGATGCGTATCCCCTGTTGCGCGAGAAGATGCAGGAGGCGGCAATCCACGGCAGCGAGCCAGTCCGCTTCGAGCTGATGCGGCACTTCGGGTACTTCGTCACTGAATCGAGTGGCCACGCGAGCGAGTATTACCCGTACTTCCGGCGCAATCAGGCGGAGATCGATGCGCTGGTCGAGACGTTCACGGAGCTGGGTAATGCCTGGTTCGACAACGGCCGATCCGGTGGCTACCTGCGTCACTGTCTGGAGGTAGCGGATGACTACTATCCCGACCTCGAGCGTCAGCTCGTGGAGGAGAAACCGTCTCCCCTGAAGCGGTCGGACGAATACGGCGCACAGATCATGCACTCGATCGAGACGAACACGGCGCGCCGCATCAACGGCAACGTGCCGAACGGTGGACTCATCGCGAACCTGCCCGACGGGAGCTGCGTGGAAGTGCCGTGCCTCGTCGACAAGACAGGCATCAATCCGTGTCGCGTCGGTCCGCTTCCGGTGCAGGTGGCAGGCGTTACCCGGCGCAACGTGGATGTACAGGAGCTCGCCGTCCTCGGCCACATACACCAGGATAAGGAGTTGGTTGCCCAGGCGCTGAAGCTCGACCCCCTAACAAGCGCGGTGTGCACGCTTGATGAGGTGGACCGGATGACGGCGGACCTGTTTGAGGCTCAGGCCCGCTGGCTACCTCAGTTCAGTGGCTCAGCCGTCGGGGCGCGCTGAAGAGAACTGCCTGTAGATTGAGGGACGCTCGGTGTACCCGACAGTCGCGCCTGGTGCGGTGATCAGAGACCCCGTGGTGCGTGTCAGCCACTACCCCGTTCGGGGTCCGTGATCCTGCAGCTCGAGCTCCCCGCTATAGTTCTACGCCCTCGGTGAACCGGAATCGGCGCAGCAATAGCGCGGGGGCGATGATGCAGCGCGGCTCACCGCTGGCATCGTCGACAACGAGTTTCCGCTCGCGCGTGATCTGCTCGATGCCGCGCAACGCGTCCAGCGGACGCTCTTCGAAACGCAGATCCCCAACGGCGCGGCTCAGTACACCGTCCTCGATCAGAAACGTACCGTGTTGCGTCTCGCCACGAACGAGCGCTTCCCGTGGATCGACTACGCGTAGGCGACTCAACCGGGATACGAGCAGCCCCCGCCGAACTGCACCGATCATGTTCTCCAGCTCCGCCTCCCCGTGCTCCATGAAGATGCTTGAAGCAACGGGGTCGCTCACACACTCCTCCACAGGTTCGGCCGCGTGTCCGGTGCTCGCCGTACCGGCGACAGCGGCGGTGCGGGTGTCATGCACGAGTCCCGTCTCGACGCCCTCACTCAAGAGCGCCACGCGCTGACGCGGCGTGCCCTCGAAGTCGAAGGAGCTGTGAAGTCCGTCTGCGAAAGGAGCATCGTCAATGAGCGTGACCAGCGGACCGGTTACCATATGGTCGCGCTTGCCCAAAAGGGCGCTCTGCCCCTCCCGTACGGCGCGCGCGCTGAAGCCGGGCCGCAAACAGCGGATCAGATCCGCCACGGCGTTCTGCTCCAGCACGACCTCGTACTCTCCTGGCTCGATCGCCGTGGGGGCAGCACTCGTCAGCGCCTTCGAGATGGCCTGCTCCACGACATCGAGCGGGTTGAGCTGCGCCACGTCGCGCGCGTAGGCATCGCCATAGCCGGATCCACCGGTGCCGCGCACCATAGCGTTGATCCCGGCATCCGTGCGCGACTCAAAGGCCCGCAGACCGGAGGTGTTCCCGATCGCCACCTGGCGCACGGCAGTGCGATACGTGCCGGATGCCACGAGCCCGTTTCCGCGCGCCTGTTCTACCATCAGTGCTACAGCCTCCGCCCGCTGCTCCCGCGTCCACAGTGCGGTCAGGGGGGCGTACGGCTGGGTCTCAGGGTATTGTTGAGGACCGGCAAGCGGTGGCAGCGGGTACTCGGGTGAACTGTCCCGAGCGGTTCGCGCGAGTTCGTCCGCCAGCCGAACCAGAGAAGCGTCATCACAGCGGTGCGTCACGCCCCAAACCTCGCGCCCGGCGTGCCGGACGCGCAGGCAGACCGACTCGCTGCTCTCCGATTTATCCTGCTCGACGTGGTTATCCGCGTAGGTGGTGGTCTCCAGCCGCCGCGTACGCAGCACCACTTGCGCCTCGTCGACCCGGCACGCAAGCAACGCGCGCTCCACGATCTCCAGCGACTCCTGCTTCCCCCGCATCTAACGCCCCAGGTCCGTGCCATACTTGTCGCGGAGGTACTTGCGCCACTCCCGCTCGAACTCCGGCTGGCCCACACCTAGCGCCGCACGCAGCGCACGGTCCACGGTGCCGTGGTCGCGATGAGCTCTCGCCAGCCGCCAGTAGCCGTTCATACCATGAGTCTGTATCACGTACGATACGATCTCGTACGATTGCGCGTATGCGAGGCCGGCGCCGCCGGTCAGCCGCTCGAAAGCCGCGAGTTGCGCCAGGCTGTACAGGCCGTCTGCACGTAGCGCACGGCGAATCTCATACGGCCGGGGGTTACCGGACACCCACTCGGCCAGACCCTCCGTCATCCAGTCCGGTAAGGAGCCCAGGGGCACGCGCCGATCCGCGAGCAAGTGCGCCAGCTCGTGGGTGGCGGTTTTCGCAAGCTCGTCATACGGCGAGCCATACGGACGATATGTACCGAAGCCAAATGAGCCAGGGCTACGTAGAAAGAGCGCGTTTGGAGTCGCGCTACGATAGTATCCCACGCTCTCACCCGCTGCTTGTCCGGGCGAAACCTCATACGCAGGCAGCAGCCGGACGCGAATGCGCTGCCTGGATCGGACCGCCAACCGACTGCTGACGGTACGGTATGCCGTTTCGGAGAGGTGCATGACACGCCGCGCCTGAGCCGCGTCCCAAGAATAGTACTCAAGCGTGATCGCTGTCCCGTGCATCGAGTGCAGCGTACCGAGCTCCCGCCGCGTTGGCTCTGCCAGCTTCCATCGGCCGTCCACCCTGCGGAACACCCAGTCTTGCGTGGCGCGCCCATACTCGTCCCGATTGAACGCGAGCGTCAAGTCGATCTTCCCGGTGTAGTAGCCGCGCCCGAGCGGCCGGACATTCCGCACCCGAGCGCTGGCATCACCCTCGGCATAGTTGATGAGCCAGAGGGCGTACTGCTCCTCCTGCACCGCCCGCCAGTATGGGTTTCCGGGGACGATCGTGGTGCGGAAGAGCTGAACGTCTTTCGCGTCCAATGCCTCGTAATAGCGATTGACCGTTTGCTGAATACCACGCCGCGCACTCGCGAGAGTGACTGGCTTCTGCACCGGTGCCGTGCGCGGCCGAACCTTCGCCGCGTGCTGAACCGTCTTCGTTGGCGTGGGTTCCGTGCGCTGGATCGTGCTATCGGTTGGTTGGCGCGTCGCTCCGACAGATGCTGAAGCGGTCGCAAGTGCCCGATCCGGTGTGGCAGTGGCCTCCAACGCGGTCCGGGCGGCAGACGTCGCCCTCGACGCCTGCTCAACCAGTCCTCGCCTGACGGCACTCGGTTCTCGCATCACCCCCTGATCGTCGGCAACGGGAGGCGACGGTCGAGCCGAGCGCATAGAGCACCCACCCAGCGTAAGGAGCAGCAGCAGGCTGAGCAGAGCGCGGACGGGGACGGTCAGCAATTGCCGATCACTCCGATGCCTGGCCGAACGCGCTAGGGACGCACCCTTTGGTCACGGCTGGCCACCCGCAAGAAGGCTACGCAGGAGATCGAGCTCCTCCGACTTCATCTTGAAACTATGCTCTTCAGCGGGGAACAGGCGGTCCTTCACCTCGGCTCGATACGCCGCGAAGCCCGAACGGAACGCCGCACCCAGGTCGGCATATTGTCGCGCCAGCCGGGGCTGATGCTCGGAAAGGCCAAACATGTCGTGCATGACGAGCACCTGTCCATCGCAATGCACGCCTGCGCCGATGCCGATTGTCGGCACGCGAAGGGAACGGGTCACTATCTCTGCGACACGGGCGGGGATCGCCTCTAGCACGATGGCAAATACGCCAGCATCTTCGAGTTCGCGCGCCTCTTTGACCATGCGCGACGCCGCCTCCGCCTGCCGCCCCTGGACCCGCAAGCCGCCTAGCGCCGCGGACGATTGTGGGGTCAGCCCGAGGTGTCCCATCACGGGGATTCCGGCGCCGACAATCGCCTGCACGGTCGCGATCATCGCCGCGCCACCTTCTAGCTTTACGGCATCCACCCCGCCTTCGCTCATCAGCCTCCCAGCATTGAGAATCGCGTCGCGGGTTGACGGCTGGTAGCTCATATACGGCAGGTCGCCGATAACGAGCGCCCGCCGGACCGCCCCGCTTACTGCGCGAGAATGCGTCACCATCTCGTCCATCGTGACCGGAAGCGTCGATGAATAACCTAGGACGTTGTTCCCAATGGAATCACCAACCAGGATGGCATCCATGCCTGCCTCATCCGCGAAGCGGGCCGTCGGGTGGTCGTACGAGGTAACCATCGCGATGGGCTCACCGTGGGCCTTGTACTCGCCGAAATCAAGCACGGTGATTTTGGCAGCGCTAGTTGTCGTCACAGGCTCTCCCTCCGGCTTGTGCATGCCGGACACGCCGGTCACGCCTACGGGCAACATATCACGGGGCTGTCCACGTTGTAAAGCAGTCGGTCTCGGCACGATCCGCTCGGAGGAAGTCCGGTGGATCGGGTATAATAGATCCGTGAATACAACGATAGAGACAATCCAGTTAACACCGCGGCCAGAAGTAGCAAGGTCCCGGAGTCCGAAACCGCCCGTCGGCGTACTCGATCTCAACCTTGAGGAACTGCGCGCTTGGTGCCGCGAGCACGACGAGCCGGAGTATCGCGCAACGCAGATTTGGAAGGGTCTGTACACCGATCTGCGTGCGGATGTCGGAGAGATCAGCACACTCCCTGCGGCGCTCCGCACCCGCGTCGCCGACGACCTGCCGATGCCCCGCATCGAGCCACTTCGTTCGTGGAAGGCGGATGGTGGCGCGACGCACAAGGTGCTCTTCCAGCTACACGACGGCAAGGCTGTCGAGAGTGTGCTGATGCGCTATGAGGACGGGCGGGCGACCGTGTGCGTAAGCTCGCAGGCGGGGTGTGCGATGGGTTGCGTCTTCTGTGCGACCGGGCTGGGAGGGTTCGACCGCAACCTCTCCGCGGGGGAGATTTTGGCGCAGATCCTGTACTTCGCGCGCGATCTGAAGCGGGAGGGTCGCCGGCTCACGAACATCGTGTACATGGGCATGGGCGAGCCGCTTGCGAATCCTCGCGCCGTATGGCGCTCCATCGAGAACCTGCACGAGCCAGCGGGGATGCACTTCAGCCCGCGCCGCATCACGGTTTCCACGGTCGGCATCGTGCCGCAGATCCTGCGCTTCGCGGAGGCCGATCTGCCGGTCAACCTTGCAATCAGCTTGCACGCCCCGGACGACGAGCTGCGCGGCGCGATGATGCCGGTTAACCACCGCTGGCCGATCCGCGAGCTCATGGACGCGGCCCGCGAATACACCGAGCGTTCCGGTCGCCGCATCAGCTTCGAGTACGCGCTCATCGCCGGCTCGAACAGCTCAATCGAGCACGCGCGGGCGCTCGCCGATCTGCTGCGCGGCATGCTGTGTCACGTCAACCTGATACCACTCAACAAGGTGCCTGGCAGCCCGCTGGAGCCACCGTCCCCCGAAGCGGTCCGCGCGTTCCAGGACACCCTACTTGCAGCCGGGATCCCATGCACCGTTCGGCTCGAGCGCGGCGCGGATATTCTTGCCGCCTGTGGACAGCTCCGCATCGAGCACGCCCAGAGCGGGTGACCGGCCTCTATCTCGACGCGTACTCCGGCATCAGCGGGGACATGTTCCTCGGTGCCCTGCTTGACCTCGGCGTACCGCACGATCACCTGGCGGGTGAGCTAGAGAAGCTCGCGCTCCCCGGATGGCGCCTGGAGGGTGAGCGGGTCGAGCAACACGGGGTCAACGGCACCCGCGCCCGCGTGCATCTTGTCGACGTACCCCAACCACACCGCCACTTGTCCGACATCCGGGAGATCATCCAGTCCTCATCCCTGTCATCGCGGATTCAGGAGGGCGCGCTCGGTGTCTTCGACCGGCTCGCGCACGCGGAGGCACGGGTCCATGGCACGGGCGTTGAGGAAGTCCACTTCCACGAAGTCGGCGCGGTGGACGCGATCGTCGACATCGTCGGCGCCTGTATTGGACTCCAGTACCTGGGAGTTTCCGGCTTCACCTGCTCGCCCTTGCCCCTGGGCACGGGTTTCGTCCGCGCCGCCCACGGCACGCTGCCCGTCCCCGCACCCGCGACGCTGGAGATTCTCACCGCGTCCGGCGCGGCGGTGCTACCAGGGCAGGGCGAGGGGGAGATGGTGACGCCGACCGGTGCTGCGCTCGTAGCACACTTCGGTCGCTTCAAGGATACGGCAGTATTGCACCCTGTCAAGATCGGTTATGGCTTCGGCACGCGGGCATTGCCGTGGCCGAACGCGCTACGGGCGGTGCTCACCAAAGAACAGCCACGACCGGCGCTCGAAACGGACACGGTCACGCTGCTGGAGTGTAACGTAGACGACATGAGCGCAGAAATCTTTCCGTACGTGATCGAGCGCTTGCTGGAGCGCGGGGCGCTCGACGCGTGGACGACGCCCGGGACAATGAAGAAGGGTCGCCCTGCCGCGGTGTTGAGCGTCCTCGTGAACACAGGGGACGAGGAGCGTTTTGCCGACATCCTACTGCGGGAAACGACAACTCTTGGCGTGCGCTACATCCCATGGCGGCGCTTCAAGGCGGACCGCGAGATGTGCACCGTCCATACCCAGTGGGGCGAGGTTCGCGTAAAGCTGAAACTCCTCGATGGGGAGGTAGCGGACGCCGCGCCGGAGTACGAGGATTGCGCCCGGCTGGCGCGTGAGCACGACGTGCCACTCCGTGCGGTGTACGAAGCCGCCGCCAACGCCGCTCGTCAGCCATAAGGGATAGTCTTGGCAGTCGAACCTACTCCCATTTCGCGTCGGTCAGCCTATTCGTGGGTGCCGTAGAAGGTCCAAAGTTCGCATACCCCGCCGGACGCACGATGCATAACCGTGGAGCGAGGGGAAGGGGACAGTCTGTGCGGGCTCAGAGTTCAAGCCACACCGAAACATGGCGAGGCTCCGCCATCACCCGGACATCCAGTGCGACGCCAGCAGAGTTGCCGTCAAGGTCGGCTATGACCGTGCACGAGCGGCAGACTCTTGACGGGAGGTTCTGGATGGCACATAGTCCAGGCCATGGGTCCGGGGAGGCGGGCGTTGCACGCTCCTTGGTTCATACGCACCCGCGTGTGTGCGCTAGCCAGGCTGCCGCATCCGGTTTAGTTCGCGCCCCCTGTGGGCGATAGAATCGGAGTGGCCCCAGACCTGGACAATCGGTCAAGGCCTCGGCGCGCAGTCCTCGATTGATGGACCCCGAACCGGGGGCAGTTGAAGGCACGCATTTCATTCGGAGGAAATCCACCATGAGCGACCCGACACGGCGGTTCTCCACCAGGGTCGGCGACTACGTCAGGTATCGCCCATCCTATCCCCCTGCCGTCATCGAACTCCTCCGTCGGGAGTGCGGACTGACGCCGGGGTGGACGGTCGCCGACATCGGCTCCGGACCAGGCAACCTCACCCGACTGTTCCTCGAGCACGGCAACAGGGTCTACGGTGTCGAGCCGAACCGCGAGATGCGCGATGCGGGGGAAGGGCTCCTCGGCCGCTACCCCGGTTTCACGAGCGTCGACGGCACCGCCGAGGCGACGAATCTGCCGGACGGGAGCGTGGAGTTGGTGGCGGCGGGGCAGGCATTCCACTGGTTCGAGCGCGACCGCGCGAGGCAGGAGTTCCGGCGCATCCTCGAACCGCCCCGGTGGGTCGCGCTGATCTGGAACGAGCGCCGGGTCGCCGTCACGCCCTTCCTCGAGGCGTACGAGCGGCTGCTGGAGACGTACGGGACGGACTACGCTGAGGTGCGCCACCGCGACGCGGCGGACGCGACTGCGCTCGACGCGTTCTTCGGCCCGGGCGGGTACGGGCGTGCGTCGTTCGAGAACATACAGATGTTCGACTTGGAGGGTCTGCGGGGCCGGCTCCTGTCGTCGTCCTACGCGCCCCTTTCGGGGCAACCGGGGCACGGGGAGATGCTCGACGAGTTGCGCCGGATCTTCGAGGCACATCGGGAAGGCGGAGCGGTCGCGTTCGAGTACGACACCAACGTGTACTATGGGCGTGCTTAGCGGGAAAGTGATCTTGGCGACAGGCGCGGTACGGTCATGGGGCGAGTGGGTCGAAGGTGATACCGACTCCGGCTGAACAGTAGCGCATTAGTCATCCCGAACGCATTGAGGGATCCGTGGTCCGGGCTACGGATCCCTCAATGCGTTCGGGATGACATGCATCAACACATAGCTGGAGTCCGTTGACCCGGTTGTGCGCCGACCCCCCATACACATCGAGCGTTGACTTACCCTGCATCCAGCGTCTTGCCGAGCAGACTGTCCAGGCGTTTCAGTCGGTCGTCTAGTTCATCCTCATCAGCAGCAGTAGCTGTGACGTGCCCGAGCTTGCGGCCGGCACGGGGCGTCTTGCCGTAGAGGTGCAGATGCGCGCCGGGCACCTGCAGGACGGCCGCGGTGTCCGGCAGAGCGCCGATCAGGTTGATCATCGCGCTTGCCCCTCGCGTATCGGTGTTGCCGAGCGGGAGGCCGACGACGGCGCGCAGATGGTTCTCGAACTGGCTTGTCTCCGCGCCCTCGATCGTCCAGTGGCCGGAGTTGTGGACACGCGGTGCCATCTCATTCGCGACGAGCGATCCGCGGACCTCGAAGAACTCGATGGCCAGCACGCCAACATAGCCGAGCGCGTCGAGGACCCCGGCTGCATACCCCTCGGCCCCCCGTTGCAATGCCGATCCCACGGTGGCAGCATCCACGCACGAGCGGCGCAAGATCCCGTCCCGGTGGTGGTTCTCGACGAGCGGATAGAATGCAGTTTCCCCCGCGCGGCTCCGCACGGCAAGGATCGACAGCTCCCGCTCAAACGCCACGAATCCTTCCACGATGAGCGCCGCGCCGTCGGCTGCCTCCCACGTGGGCTGTATATCGGCCCCCTGTCGTACGATCCACTGACCCTTCCCGTCGTACCCCAGCCGTCGGGTCTTGACCACCGCCGGCAGTCCTACCTTTGACACAGCGACCTCGAGGTCTTCAAGGCTGCGCACCGCGACGAACGGCGCCGTTGGCACGCCGAGACGGCGAAATAGCTCCTTCTCGGTCAGCCGGTCCTGCACCGCCTCCAGCGCCTCCGGAGGGGGATAGACCGGCAACCGGCTGTAGAGATGTTGAACGGCTTCGACCGGCACGTTCTCGAACTCGTACGTGACGACATCGAGCCCCGTGGCAAACTGCTCAAGTACGTGCAAATCGTCATACGCACTGACTATCTGCTCCGCGAGATGCGATGCGGGGGAATCGGGGGTGGGGTCCAGGAAGCGGAACCGGAGTCCGAGCGGGTAACCAGCAAGCGCGAGCATCCGGCCGAGCTGGCCGGCGCCGAGCACCCCAACGTTCACCACTCCTCCCGTGGGTCCGGATGATCAAGCACGGCCTGGGTCTGGTTGCGCCGGTGTACGGAGAGCGCCTCACGAAACTCCGGATGCTTGCTCGCGAGGATCGCCGTCGCAAGCAGCGCGGCGTTTACGGCTCCGGCACGTCCGATCGCGAGCGTGGCGACCGGTACTCCGGCCGGCATCTGCACGATTGACAGGAGCGAGTCCAAGCCCTTCAGCGTCCGCGATTCCACGGGGACACCAAGTACGGGCAGGAGCGTCTTCGCCGCCGCCATACCGGGCAGATGCGCCGCCCCACCCGCGCCCGCAATCAACACCTCCAGGCCACGCGACTCGGCCCCCTCAGCGTATGCGAACAGCAGGTCGGGCGTTCGGTGCGCGGACACCACCCGAACCTCGAAGGGCACCCCGAGGCTTTCCAGCGTGGTGGCGGTGTGCGCCATCGTTTCCCAGTCCGACCGCGAGCCCATGATTAGCCCGACCAATGACTCCACTGCGTGCTCCGTTCCTCGGCTTCGCGCACTCTCCACCCAAGGCGATCGAACCCAGCCAGATTTCTATCGGACCTTATCTCGCAACCAACGCGCGCCGCTCTCGCCGGTCGACGCTGACACTAGTGGCGGAAATGGCGGGTGCCGGTAAAGACCATCGAGATTCCGAGGCGGTCCGCGGCGGCTATCACCTCGTCGTCGCGGATGGAGCCGCCGGGCTGGATTACCGCGGATATGCCGGCTTTGGCCGCCTCCTCGATGCCATCGGCAAACGGAAAGTAGGCATCGCTCGCCAGGACACATCCCTGGGCGCGCAGGTCCGCTTTTTGCACGGCGATTCGAACCGAGTCGACACGACTCGGCTGGCCCGCACCCAGCCCCACGAGCGCGAGGTTCTTGGCCAGCACGATCGCGTTGGACCGCACATGCTCCACGGCGCGCCAGGCGAATAGCAGATCCGTCGTCTCCTCGAGCGTCGGTTGCGGCCCCGCGACGAGCCGGGTCTCGATCTCGTCCGGCGCTATGGCATCGTGCGTCTGGACGAGATAACCGCCACTCACCCGCTTCCAGTCGAGCGTCGCCGGGCTTGTGGGGAGTTCCCAACTGCCCCGCATCTGGCCGACCTCTAGCAGTCGCAGGTTCTTCCGCTTCGAGAGGATGTCCCGGCCGCTCTCTTCAAACTCCGGTGCGATGACCACCTCAAAGAAGGTTTGGCTGATGACCTCGGCAAGGGCTGTGGTGACCGGCCGGTTCACCGCCACGACGCCACCGAACGCAGAGACCGGATCACCCATCAGAGCGTGCTCGAAGGCGAGCGTGAGGTCCACGTTCGTCGCCAACCCACAAGGGTTGCCGTGCTTGACGATGGCAAGCGTTGGCCCGAGGAAATCGGAGACTGTCGCGACCGCCAGTTCCGCGTCGAGGATGTTGTTGAACGACAGCTCTTTCCCGCTGAGCTGCCGGAGCGACGCCGCCAGCCCTCCGGACTTCCTGCCGACCTCGCGGTACAGCGCGCCACGCTGGTGCGGGTTCTCGCCGTATCGGAGGTCCTGTATCTTCTCGACGGCGACCGTGAACGTCGACGGGAACAACTCCTCATCCCCGCGAAGGTAAGAAGCGATCAGCGCGTCGTACGCGGAGACATGGCCGAACGACTTCGCCGCGAGCCACTGGCGTGTCTGCACGCTCACCGCACCATGCTCGGACCACTCCCCGAACACCACATCATAGTCTGCAGGGTCCGTGAGCACGAGCACGTCCTCGAAGTTCTTCGCCGCGGCACGAATCAGCGTTGGTCCGCCGACATCGATATTGTCCAGCGCCGTGCCTATGGTGGCATCCGGAGACTCGATGGCCCGAGCGAAGGGATAGAGGTTGACGATCACGACATCGATCGGCTCGATACCGAGCTGTGCGATCTGTTCCAGATCGGAGGGCTCCGAACGCCGGGCAAGGATACCGCCATGCAGTCCGGGGTGCAGCGTCTTGACCCGACCCTCCATGATCTCGGGGAAGTTTGTGAGCTCCGTCACGGAACGGGCATCGACGCCAGCTTCCTGGAGCGTGGCGAGCGTGCCCCCGGTGGAGTAGATTTCCACGCCGAACTCCGTAAGTCGCCGCGCCGCGGACTCTATCCCCGCCTTATCGGACACGCTCAGTATTGCCCTCATACTTATCCTCCTGCGTACGACACTTTATGGCCAGCGACATGCAGACGTCCGAGGGCGAACGCCCGGACGGCTTCCGGCAGCAGGCGATGCTCCTGTTCGAGGATCCGGGCGGACAAGGTCGCGACATCATCGTCGGGCAGAACTGGAACTGCGGCCTGCGCGATGATCGGCCCGCCATCGACATCCTCAGTGATGAAGTGTACCGTGCAGCCCGCAACCTTGACGCCGTGCTGTAACGCTTCGGCCTGGGCGTGCAGACTTTTCCCGAACGCCGGCAGCAGTGACGGATGGACGTTCATAGCCCTGCCCTGCCATCGCCGAACGAATGCCGGTGCGAGCACACGGTCGTAGCCCGCCGTGACGACGAGTTGGACGCCCCGATCATCGAATCGAGCCGACAACTCCATCTGTGCGGATTCTCGATCCTGTCCTTTCGCCTGAGTGCATACCGCCGCCTCGACACCGCACCGCGCCGCAACGTCAAGCGCGACCGCACCAGCCCGGTTGCACAGTACGAGGACCACCTCGGCACCGAGCGCGCCCGCGGCCTGCCACCGCAGGAGCGCTTCCAGGTTACTCCCACGACCGGATGCGAGCACCCCGACCCTAAACACCTGCGTCCAGTTCTACTCCCTCGCCACCCTGTACGACCTCGCCGAGCCGCCACGCCTCCGGGAGACGGGCTAGAACATCCTCCTCGGCCTCGACCGGAACGACAAGGACAAGCCCAACACCCATGTTGAACACGCGATACATCTCCGCTGGGGAAACGCCGCCCATCCGCGCGATCCAGTCGAACACCGGCTGTGGGGTCCAGGTGGTGGTATCCACCCGCGCGGAAAGTCCCTGCGGCAATGCCCGTGGTAGGTTCTCGATCAGTCCACCGCCGGTAATGTGGGCGAGCGCCCGCACGAGGCCCTCCTCCAGCAGCGGCGATACCGCATTGAGGTATGAGCGGTGCGGTTCCAGAAGCACGTCCGCGAGTGCCCCGCCCAGTTGGGTGTCGTGCGCGAGCAGCGTCTCCTCGGTCACCGGCCCGCTGCCAGTCCCGCCTTCGAGTATCCGGTTGACGAGGCTGAAACCGTTTGTATGCAGGCCCGACGAGCGAAGCGCGAGCAACGCATCACCGGCTCGGACACGCGTCCCGTCCAGCAAGCTGCCTCGATCCACACTGCCGACAATGAAGCCCGCCACGTCATACTCGCCGGGCACATACATACCCGGCAACTCCGCCGTCTCACCGCCGAGCAACGCGCATCCTGCCTCCCTGCAGGCTGCAGCCAGGCCACTGACGACCTCAGAAGCCACGGCCGGATCGAGGCTACTCGTCGCGAAGTAATCCAGGAAGAACAGGGGCCGTGCGCCGAGCGTGAGGATGTCGTTCACGCAGTGGTTCACGAGATCAACACCGATGCCCCGATGCCTTCCGAGACGAGCTGCGACACGCAGCTTCGTCCCGACACTATCGGTCGAGGCGACGAGTACGGTGTCGGCGTTCAGTGCGAACGCGCCGCCGAACAGACCGGGACCGGTGAGGACCTGCGGGCCGTGGGTGGAACGCACCGCCGCCCGCATAAGGTCCACGGCGCTGTTGCCGCTATCGATATCGACGCCCGCTTGTCGGTAGACATCGCTCGATCCCCGCATACGTATCACTCGGACGCTACAGGGTACTGAGAGAGGAGTAGATGCCAGACGCCGACGCGGTCAGCGACTCAAGATCCTCGGATCTGTCCGACACGCAGCCGATGATTACGCCGTCCGTATCCGCGACACCGGCGGAGGCAACAGACTCAGTCTCCTGTACGCGCACGAGGGCTTCGCGGAAGCTGGGGTTCACGCCGTCGCCCCCGAGTTCAGGTACAACCGGATGTCGGGGTAATACCGCTGCGGAATCAGGCCATGGATGCGCGTGCCGTCCTCGCAATACTCCTCTTCTAGCACCTGGCCACGCTGGTGGAACATGTCCACGAGCGCGCTGTTTGCGTACGGAAGCAGCACTCGTACTTCCTTGAGGTCGCCATCCACGAGCTTCTGCACGCGCTCAAGCAACTCATCCATGCCCCAGCCCTGCTCGGCGGAGATGAGCACGTACCCGTCTGGGTTGATGTCGCCCACGTCTGGCCGCTCAGCAACGCCATCGGGCGCCAAGCGGTCGACCTTGTTGAGCGCGATGATTGCCGGCTTATCCGCGGCGTCAAGAGACTGTAGCGTCTCCCGCACAGTCGTGGCTTGCTCTTCCGCGTTCTCGTGCGTCACGTCGACTACGTGCACAAGCACGTCGGCTTCTCCGATCTCCTCCAGCGTCGCTCGAAACGCGGCGACCAGTCCGGTCGGCAGCTTCTGGATGAAACCAACGGTATCCGTCCACAGGCTGATCGTTCCGCCGGGCAATTGCACCTGCCGCGTGGTCGGATCGAGCGTGGCAAACAGCTTGTTCTCGGCCAGGACGGTCGCACCCGAGAGCTTGTTCAGCAGCGTGCTCTTGCCCGCGTTCGTATAGCCAACGAGCGCCACCACGGGGAAGCCCTCTTCGCGGCGGCGATCGCGGCTGGTGCGGCGATGCTTTCGCACCTGCTCGATCTGTGTCTTGATGTGGTTGATCCGCTCACGCGCTTGCCGGCGGTCGACCTCGAGCTGGGTCTCACCCGGACCTCGCAGACCGACACCACCGCCCGCAGCGCCCCCCGCCGATCCCTGGCGCGAGAGGTGAGTCCACATTCGCGTGAGTCGGGGGAGTCGGTACTCCAACTGAGCCAACTCGACCTGCAGCTTGCCCTCGTGCGTGCGTGCGCGGCGAGCGAAGATGTCCAGTATTAGGGCTGTGCGATCGATGACCAGCACACCCAACTGCTCCTCGATGTTGCGCTCTTGGCTCGGGGTGAGCTCGTCGTCGAAGAGCACGACTGTCGCGCCCGTCGACCGGCGCAACTCGGCGAGCTCCTCTAGCTTACCCTTGCCCAGGAACGTGCGCGGGTGTGGGTCATCAAGCTTCTGCGTCAGGCGAGCCGCCACCGCCACATTGGCCGTTTCGGCGAGTTGCTCCAACTCGTCGAGCGAGTCCTCGATCTTCCACGGACTGTTCGGCGTATCAACACCGACCAGTACCGCCCTTTCTACCGGTGGCCGCGTGGGCAGGGAGCCATGCCGACCCTGCTTCTGCCCGTCCAAGTCCGGGGCCACCTCATTGTCCCGAAGGAATCCGTTTGTCATAGGCGCTCATTATACTCCATGAGAAAGGTTGTTCACATTGCTGAGCCACTGCTCAATTCGCCGTCGGGCGCGCTCCGTGGTTTCCGACTCGGACGCATCCAGCCATTCAACGGCGTCGAAGCGCCGGAACCAGATGTATTGGTGCCGGGCGAATCGATGGGTATCATACCGCACTCGTTCGAGACACTCCTCTATTCCGGCCTTGCCATCCCAATATGATTGGAACTCGCCGTAGCCGATCGTCTGCAACGCCGGCAGCTCCCAACTGTATCCTGCTTCGAGAAGTCGCTCGATCTCCCCCAGCAAGCCCGACTCCAGCATTCGTTGGACTCGACGGTCGATGCGGTTATAGAGCACGGACCGGTCCATCGTGAGCCCGAGCAAGAGCGTACTGTATGGCGGCGGTGCCGCTCGCTGCTGGTCGGAGATGCGCACGCCGGTGGCGTGCCAGACCTCCAGCGCGCGGATAACGCGGCGCAGATCATTCGGCATGATCTTGTCTGCGGCGGGCGAATCAATCTCGCGAAGCCGTGCGTACAGAGCGGGAACACCATCGCGCGTCGCTTCCTTTGCAAGTTCGTCCCGGAAGGCGGCATCAGGTGGCACCTCGGGCACCGTCCACCCTTCAAGCACCGCGCGCAGGTACTGCCCCGTACCGCCGACGAGCAGTGGCAGTCGTCCGGCGCGGTGCAGTCTCCGCACCGTTTCGTACGTCAGGCGCTGCTGCTCGGCAAGGGTCCAGGTTTCGCCGGGGGAAACAAGGTCCAGGCCGTGATGCGAGGCAAGGCGACGCTCCTCCGCTGAGGGCTTCGCGGTCCCGATGTCCATTCCGCGGAACACCTGGCGACTGTCCTGGCTGATGATCTCACCGCCGAACTCGCGGGCGAGTTGCACGGCAAGCGATGTCTTGCCCGAGGCGGTCGGGCCGAGCACGACAACTACTGGGATTCGAGCTTCGGTCTGAGTCACGGCAATAGCCTACCATGGCGCCGCTGCAACCGGAGCACGGCCAGGCCCGTACGGATCATCGCCGCGTTGTGAGACCCCTTCTCGATTGATACAATCGGTGAGCAATGGCAAGAGATGTCTCTACGACCCCGACCACTCGCGACCGCACGCGCTCTGAAGCGCACTGGGGCCGGTTCGTGATCCTCGTTGGTCTCCTTGCGGCGGCGGTTGCCGGGTGGCTCTACCTGGACCCAACGCCGCCTGCTGATGAATCCGCGCCCGCTACGGTTGTGATCACTCAGGGCAGCGGATGGGAGGAGGCAACGGCCGCACTTCACGAGCAGGGGTTGGTGCGCCGGCCGCTCACCTTCAAGGCGATCGTGCTGCTCTCGGGTGCCCGAGGTTCGCTCCTGCCCGGCAGCTATACGCTGCGCAAAGGAACGAGTAGCCGTGATTTGATCGCGACACTCACCGATCCCGGGGCCGGCGCGGCGCTGGTTATCCCAGAGGGCTGGCGGCTGGAGCAGATTGGTGAGGAATTGGTGCGAAAGAAACTGAGTACCCAGGAGGAGTGGAACGCGGCGATCAGTGCCCCCCCAGCATCCCCGGTCCTGCGCTCAAAGCCAACTTCGGTTGACCTGGAGGGCTACATCTATCCCGGAAGCTATGCCTTCGCGGAAGCAAACGCCGGGGCGGAGCTCGTCCGCGCGGGCCTGCGCAACCTGGAACGGGAGTTGACCCCGGAGGTGACCAGCGGCCTGTCCGCACAAGGACTCACCATCCACGAGGGGCTCACCGTGGCTAGCATAGTGGAGCGGGAGGCTCAGGTGCCGGAAGAGCGCGCGGTGATTGCCTCGGTGTACCTGAACCGGCTCAAGGTTGGCATGCGCCTGCAGGCCGACCCCACGACGCAGTACGCGGTCGGCACATCCGGCGCGTGGTGGAAGAGCGGCCTGACCAAGTCGGACCTGGGCGATCCCTCCCCATACAACACATACGTGCATGAGGGACACCCACCGGGACCGATTTGCAGCCCGGGTATAGCCGCGATACGAGCCGTCGCGAAACCGGCGCGGACGGAGTACCTGTACTTCGTCGCACGCGGCGACGGCAGCCACGCGTTCGCGACAACGTACGCGGAGCACGAGGCGAATATCCAACGGTTCCAGGGCCGCTGATGGGAGTGCTTATCTGCGCAATTGTCGGCGCCGCGCTTGGTTGGATCGCGGGACACGTAGCCCTGCTTGTGCCGACCGGTGACTGGTCGCGGGTCTCGACGTTCTTGCTCCGGTTGCGGACGGAGCGGAAGATCGAGCACGTGCTGGGTGCTCTGATCGGTGCGGTGAGCATCGCCCTGGCCTATAGCCTCCGGTCCGGCTGGTGGGACTTTCTGGCAACGAGCTTCTTCACGCTCTTGCTGACGTCCGTGCTCATCATCGACCTGAGGCACCACCTCGTCTACCCGGTGATGCCGGTACTCGGCTTTCTGGCTAGCTTGATCCTGAACCCGATCGGTGGGGAGGTTGGGTTCTTGAGCAGTTTAGGTGCGGGCGCCGCGGCGGCGGGGGCATTCTTCGCACTCTTCTTGCTAGGTCTGCTGCTGTTCCGCGTGCAGGCGCTCGGCTTCGGCGATGTCCTGCTCGCCTTGATGATCGGCGGGATGGCGGGCATGGATCTCATGCCGGCGGCGCTCTTTTTGGGGACGATCCTTGGCGCCGTCGCGAGCCTGGGACTCTTGATCATGCGCCGCAAGTCGCTCAACGAGTACATCCCATTCGGCAGTGGTATGTGTCTGGCTGCGATCATTATCCTAATCGCGCGGGGAGGCTGATCCTTGGTACAAGTGCATACCGGTCAAGCAACCAGAGGGAGTCACCATGCCTGAGACCCCGATGCAAAAGGCACTGCGATACCTGATCTATGGAGTCTATGTCGTCTCGGCAACGCAAGATGACGACAACCTTATGCTCCTGAGTCCCTGGGTGGCGCAGGTAAACCTCGATCCCCCGACCTTGGGTGTCTCGCTGCCTGCCAACAGCGCATTAGCGAACCTCATAGGGTCCGGTAGTCCCTTTGTGGTGAGCATACTGCGCGCTGGTCAGAAGACGCTTGCGGAGCAGTTTCTGGACGGGGATCAGGGCATTGGCGATGGTCATTTGCTCGCGCAGGCGGAGAACGGCGTGCCGTATCTCGCGGACGCACTCTCCATCCTGGAGTGCGAGCACGCCGGGTCCGTGGAAAACCTCGGTGATCACACGGTCCTGCTGGGCAAGGTCACCGCCGCCCGCATGCTCGCAGACGGACATCCGCTGACGTTGCGGCAGACCGGATTCGATCCACTCAGCTTTTGACCGAGGTTTGACGTCGCTGATATACTTGAGGGCAAGCCGAAACACCATATTGGGCTGCATAGATCAGGGGAGACAACCGAACATGGTAACGATAACAAACAGCGCATCGGGTAAGGTCCAGGAGTTGATGGAGCGCGAGGGCAACGCCCAGCAGGCACTGCGTCTGTATGTCGCCGGTGGTGGCTGCTCGGGCCTCAACTACGGGATGGCGTTTGATGAGAACCCCGAGGAAGACGATCAGGTCATCGAGATGGAGGGCATCCGGATCGTTGTCGACAGCTACAGCGCACCGTACGTCAAGGGCGCGGAGATCGACTACGTCGATGGGCTGATGGGCTCGGGCTTCACGATCCACAACCCGAACGCGACGAGCACCTGCGCTTGTGGGCACTCGTTCGACACCGGTGCCAACGCGGGTACGAAGCGAAGCTGCCACTAAACCAGCAAGACGATCGAGATATGACGGGGCCGGAACACTTATTCCGGCCCCGTTTTTGTGTTCTGGCACAATACCCTGCGGAACGGAATCCCCGCAGGGATTTCCCTTGAGCGCAGCAAAGGGCTCGGAATGACCGAGCCGATCGCATCTCGTATAGCCTGCAGTCGTTCTGCAACACACCTGCTCTATCGGATGGTCACGAGAACCGTGCAGCTCACGACAGTGCGGGTGTCACCTCAATTCGGGGAGATCCGCCGATACCCTTGCATTGGCCTGGTCGGACCCAGCTGATCCATCAGGCCGAGTTCATGCTGCAACAAGCGGATGATGCGCTCAAGCCGGGTGGTTGTAGAGTCGGTCTCGAGGAGTTGCTGTTTCTCGTCGAGCGGGAGGTCCAGAACGCCCGGGACGTACGAGAGGGCCTCCGCCTCCTGGGGAAGGTCGGCCACGTTATCACCGGTCATCTGGCGCCGGTCGAGATAGCTGCGTAGTAATTCGCGAACCGCGCCCACACGATCATCCAGGTCATTCAGCGACTCCGCCGCGTCCGCGAAGGTTTCGACCGTAGCGCACAGATATGGTTTGTCCGTGTGGAAGTCCAGAATCCGGAAGCGCTGTAGGCCGACGCACATGATATCCATCTCACCGCCGGGATACTTCCCGACGTTGATGATCCGCGCGATCGCGCCCACATCGCAAACTTTCGCCGGGCCGCCTACCTCGTTGCCCTCGGTGATCAGTGCCACGCCGAACCGCGGGTCGTCGGCAAGGCAGTCGTGAATCATCTGCCGGTACCGATCCTCAAATATGTGCAGGGGGAGCATCATCCCGGGAAAGAGCACCACGCGCAGAGGAAACAACGGCAAGTTCTCAATACGCACGCTCAATCCTCCGAGCATCCCACGTCTCCAGTGTCTACGCCTATTCCCATACCGGGCGACTGCCCCGGCTACTATATCCATGCTACTTGCGTCACGCCAGTCCTGCAAATGCGCTCTATCTGCGCTGCTATAATCGACGCGGGAGACAAAGGCACCGAGGAAGGAAACGCATGAGAGAGCTCTTGCCGGTGCTCAGCGAGTGGCTGCAATCCACCCCGCGTCTCGCCCTTGCCACGGTGATCAGCACGTGGGGATCTACCCCTCGCCCCGTCGGTTCCCACATGATCGTCAACTCGGACGGCAGGTTCGCCGGATCCGTCAGTGGGGGATGCGTGGAGGGAGCGGTCGTCGAAACAGGGCTAGACGTTATCCGCAGCGGCGTGCCGCGCATGCTCAAGTACGGCATGACGGATGAGTTGGCCTGGGATGTTGGGCTGGCGTGCGGTGGTGAGATACGGGTATGGGTCGAGCCGCTGGAGCGAGACGCCCTGCTCGACGCGCTCATCAACCATCTCGCTGCCAATGAGGGCGTGACGCTCCTCACGGTCGTGGAAGGCCAGCGTATCGGGAAACGAGCACTGGTTCACGCGAATGCCGACCAGCCTGCCCCTCCTGTGGCTGATCCTGGACTCAGGAATCTCGCCGCTGCCGTGCGCGGGCGGGCGGTCACGGAGCTCCGCGAGATGGACGGCGGTTGCGTGTTCGTACAGTTTTACCCGTCGCCACGCCGATTGATCGTCATTGGGGCAGTGCACATCACCACCCCACTGATCGCGCTCGCACACACGCTGGGATACATCGTCACGGTGGTGGACCCGCGCCCTGCGTTCGCAACGCGCGAGCGATTCCCCGATGCGGACGCGTTGCTCGTCGCGTGGCCTGATGACGCCCTCACGAAGCTCCAGCCCGACACGAGTACCGCGGTCGTGGTGTTGACTCACGACGCGAAGTTCGACAAGCCTGCGATCTCCAGTGCTCTGCGGTCCGATGCCGGCTACATCGGCGCGATTGGCTCGCGTGCCACCGCGGCCGAGCGCGAGCAGCGGTTACGAGCGCTCGGCTTCTCGGCGGAGGACGTTGGTCGGGTCCATTCGCCTATTGGCCTGGACCTGGGCAGCGTTACCCCGGAGGAGATCGCACTCAGCATACTTGCGCAGATCGTCGGGAAGTACCGGAGTAGCGCCGCCGACTGCGCGGCAGCGCCCGCACGAACCGGCGGGGCGCGTTCGGTATGATCTCCGGGCTGGTGCTCGCGGCCGGTCTTTCCCGGCGGATGGGACAGCCGAAGCAGCTACTCCGCCTTGGCCAGACCACGTTGCTAGAACACACCATAAGCGTCGCAAGAAGCTCGCATCTCGACGAGATCGTGGTTGTGGTCTCGGCGGATCTCACACACCAGATGTCGTGGGATACATCGCCCTGTGTCCGGAGGGTGGTGAACCCCAGACCACAGGACGGTCAGAGCAGCTCCCTTCGGCTCGGTCTCACCTGCCTCGCACCGGAGTCTGGCGGCGTACTCGTGCTGATGTGCGACCAGCCGGGGGTCACAGCGCGGCTTGTGAACCATCTGCTGGAGGCTTGGTGTGCCCAACCAGCCGGCGCCCTCGTTCCCACGTATGGTGGCGAGCGTGGGACACCGGTGCTGCTCGGTTCGGAGTTGTGGCCACTCGTCACACAGCTCACCGGCGATACCGGCGCTCGAGCTGTGCTCGGCGCCCATCCCGAGGTGGTGCGCTGCATTGAGGTGGGGCACCTCGGCACACCGGAGGATATCGATACGCCGGAAGAGTACGCGCGTGTCCTGGGACGTGCGCCTTGAAGCACTGTATGGAGTGCGGCAACACCCTCCACCGGACAACCGTAGACGGAAAGGAACGGCTGCGTTGCGCGGCGTGCGGTTGGGTCCACTGGGAGGACCCGAAGCTCGCAGTGGCCGTCATCGTCTCACGCGACAGCCGGGTCTTGCTGGGACGAAGGGGCCAGGGCGAGCGGCAGGGTCTCTGGAGCTTCCCAGCGGGCTTCGTGGATCGTGGGGAGAAGATCGAAGACGCCGCCGTACGCGAGGTCCGCGAGGAAACCGGGCTGGAGGTGCTGCTAGGTCCCTTGTTCATGCTCCGCTCGGAGACCGGTGAGCCTGTCGTCCTGGCGGTGTATAGCGCGACACCGGGCGAGAAGGCACCGGTGCCGAGCCGTGAGTTGAGCGAGCTGCGCTGGTTTGATCCAGGGAACCTGCCGCCGATGGCGTTCGAGCACGACGCCGTGGTGCTCGCCGCGTGGTCGGAGCGTCGGCGGGGGGATAGATGAAAGCATTCGAGGTGGCAGCCAGAGAAGCGCGGGAGGAGCTCGTCCTCTGCCACAATGTCTTCGACCCCGCGGAGCCCAGGAAAATACTGCTCCGCAAGGGCCATGTGCTGACGACCGCCGATCGACCCCACCTGGAACGCCTTGGCGCCAGCCCCATACACCTGCTGGAACTGGAGCCGGGCGATGTCTCCGAGACCGAGGCGGGGGAGCGGCTCGCCGCGGCCGTCGCTGGGCCGGGTGTGGCGGTGGCCGGGGAGTCGGAGAGTCAGGTGCGGCTGGTTGCGGCCGTGCGCGGCGTGCTGCACGTGGCTGCTGACCGGCTCGCGTCCGTCCATGTCCACGACGGCGTGCTAGTGTGGACACTCGATAACGGGATGCCGGTCGAGGCGGGAAGACACATCGCGTCCGCGAAGGTGGCACCGCTCGCCGTCCCACGGGAGAGCCTTGAGCGGGCCGCGCACGATGGGGCGGGCGCGGTCACGGTCGCCCCATACAAGGACCGACGCGTGGCGGTGCTCGTACGCGAGCGTATGGACTCCGGTGCCCGAGAGAAGTTCGAGGCGAGCATCCGGATGAAGATAGCGTGGTTCGGCGGCGGGCCCCCAGCCGTGCGCTATGTCGCGTCCGGTGTGGATGAGGCACGCGAAGGTCTGAGCGCACTCGCACGGAGCGGTGCGGAGCTGGTCCTGGTCGGCGGCACGGGATCGACCGACCCGCTCGACCCGATGTTCATCGCGCTGGACACCCTCGGCGGCAGGGTGCTGCGGCTCGGCGTACCCGCGCATCCGGGCAGCACGTACTGGCTGGGCGATCTCAGCGCCGTGCCGATCCTCGGGCTGGCATCGTGCGGGATGTTCTCGCAGATGACCGCGCTCGATCTGCTGCTCCCGCGCTTCTACAGCGGCGAGTCGATCACGTCGCAGTTGCTGACATCGCTCGCTATAGGCGGGCTCATAGGCCGCGACCGTACCCACCGATTCCCGCAGTATAACGAACGCCCCACTCCGACGGGTTGACAAGCAGGCATCGCCACGGCGAGTCTCACTCGGCCAGCGGGTGACGGGCTGCGCAGTGATCATTCCAGGTGTGCGAGGAGACCGCGGTCGTGGCTGTAAATCCGCTAAAGCGTTCGGGATGTTTTTGAGCACGCTCCAACCGGCCAGCGTGTCACTCATCCTCCCAGGGGCGCGGACGGTGGTGCCGGAGCTGTGTCCCGTCCGGGAGGACAGTGACATCCTCATCGGCGATGAGGAGGGCCAGGCCCAGGCGGCGCAGCAGGCGCAGGCTTGCCGCCCGACCGGCCTCCGTTTCGCCCAGGACCCACCTCCCGGCGACGAACACGTACTGCTCACCGCACTGCCGTGCCCGCGCGCAGAGGCGGTAGATTGCATCGCTCGGTTGCGCTGTCTCCGGTCGCGACTCGCTCATCGCGCAACGATAGCAGGGACGGTGCGTTGATGGGGGGCGTCGGGGGTTGATACAATGGGCTCTCCTATGACCGACGCACCACGCGAGCATCCCACCAGATGAGAGTCCTCAGCCTGGATGTCCACGGCTTCAAAAGCTTCGCGCAGTCCACGCGACTGGAGTTCGACGACGGCGTGGCCGGCATCGTCGGGCCGAACGGCTCGGGCAAGAGCAACGTCGTGGAGGCGGTGCGCTGGGTGCTCGGCGAGCAGAGCTACTCGCAACTGCGGGGCAAGCGCACCGAGGACGTCATCTGGTCCGGCACGAAGGGCCGCGCCGCCGCTGGGATGGCGGAGGTTTCCATCACCTTCGACAACGCCGACCGTTTCCTGCCCATCGAATACGCCGAGGTCACGATCACCCGACGGGCATACCGCAGTGGCGAGAACGAGTACATGATCAATCGCAGCCGCGTGCGTCTGCGGGACATCATCGCGCTCGTCTCCGCGATGGGGCAGGGATACACGGTCGTCAGCCAGGGCACCGCGGACGCCGCGCTCTCACTCACACCCGAGAACCGACGCAGCCTGTTCGAGGAGGCCGCGGACATCACCCAGCATTACGCCCGCCGAGACGAGACCCTGCACCGCTTCACCGAGATGCAAACAAACGCCACACGCGTCGGTGACCTCCTCAGCGAGCTTGCCCCTCGGCTGCGCCTACTGGCGCGGCAGGCACGGCAGGCACGAGAGCGCGAGGTCGAGGAGCAGTATCTGCGTGACCTGCAGCTCGCGTACTACTCGCGCGAGATGGCGCGCTCCACGCGAGCGCTGCACACCGCCCGGGAGGAGCTTGCCGCCGCAGAACGGCGCGCTCGCGACCTACGGGCGCAGTGCGAGACACTCAGCCTGCGGGATCAAGAACTTCGGCAAAGTCTGAACGTGGCAGAGTCGGACCTTTCGCGGATGGAGGAAGAGCGAGCGCTGCTGAGCCGGGACGAGGACACGTGCCGGCGATCGCTGCGCGAGGCAGAGTACCGCGCCGCGGAGTGCGCGCGGGAACTGGCGGGTGCGGAGTCACGGCACAAGGCGGCGATGGCGGCCGTCGACGCGGCGCGCACTGAGCTCCAGGCGACGACATCGGCGTCTGAGCACGCAAATGCAAGCCTAACGTCGGCTCGACAGCAACTCGTGGAGGCGGAACAGGGCGAGGCAGAACGCAGCACCGAGCGAAAGGCCGCGCTGGCGGAACTGGATCGGCTCCGTGCCGAGGCACGCAAGTACGACGAAGACACCAGACACCAGCGCGAGTTGATTACGGCACTTTCGGAACGGCTCGAAACCATCCAGGCGGACCAGCAAATGCAGGCGAACGCCCTGGAGGAACAGCGGGGCGCACTCGATCAGTGCATCAGAACGGAACAGGTCTTCGACGCAGCCGCCCGCTCCGCCCGGGAGGCCGCATTGCGCGCTGACGCCGCCGTCGATGAGGTCCGCCACGCCGCACGGCGGATTGCCGACGAGCTCGCCCGGCTGAATGCGGTACTCGTGGAGGCCCGTGCAGACGTGCGGGAAAAGCAAAGCAGGCTCTCGCTTCTGTCGGAGATGCATCACTCCGGAGCAGGGCTCAATCGGGGGGCGCAGACCGTGGTGCGCGCATCGGCGAAACGGGAGTTGACGGGCATTGTCGGAACCCTGGGCTCGGTGATCGCGGTACCCGAGCACCTGGAGCAAGCGGTGGAGTCCGTGCTCGGCGCGGCGCTGCAAAACGTCGTCACCCATCGCTGGGTGGATGCGGAGCAGGCGATAGCTTTGCTGAAGCGCTCCGGCGCGGGCCGGGTCACGTTCCTGCCGCTTGATACCTTGCGCCCGCCCACACGGCCAGGCGTACCCGCTGGTGCGGGCATCATCGGCATTGCGGCAGAACTCGTGGACGCGGAGCCCAGCGTACGTCCAGCGCTCCTCCACACACTCGGCCGCGTCCTGAT
>JADDPA010000055.1:3464-8084 GCA_016782125.1 Thermobaculum sp. | reverse complement strand
GGGAACCACGTGAGCCCATTTACACCACTTGACGGGACTCATACCCAGCCGATGCTGGTATGGTCTGGCTGGGTTCTTCGGGATTGATTGGTCGCCCCCCACCGTTTACCAGCATCCCATGCCATGGCTTGGGCCGCAGTACCGGCTTTCGGGCGTAAGTTACGACCGCTCGATTGGGCATATCCTCCGGCGTGTCGGCAAGCGCCGCCCTTGCAGTTGAGAAGGCAAGTTCGGCGCGCGGTCCATGTGTCGGCTCCGGCAGCTCGAGCCTGCCATCGAGGCTCCCTATGATGAAGAGACGCCTTCTGCGTTGCGGTACTCCGAACTCAGCCGCATCAAGTACACCGTGATTTACGTGGTAACCCAGCGACACAAGCTGGTTAAGGATCCACAGCAAGTATGGACGATGTCGGGCTGTCGCTAGACCAGCGACGTTCTCCAGGAGGAATGCATAGGGCCGTGCCTCTTCGATTGCCCTAATGAATTCTGGGATGCCATTGCGTGGATCGTTGGACGCTTGTTGGCGACCCGCCACTGAGAACGGCTGACACGGCGGCCCTCCCGATATAATGTCCACCTTACCTCGCCATCGTGTAAAGTCAACACCTTGAATGCGCTCCTCCAGGACCTCAACCTCAGGAAAGTTCTTGCGAAACGTCTGCGCTGCACTAGGGTCAACTTCGACCGCTGCTACAGTGTCCCAGCCAGCATCCCGGAGGCCCAGCGCAAGGCCTCCAGCCCCTGAGAACAGATCCATATTCTTCATAATCCTGCCTCAAAACGATATCTCAGTACCGTGGCACTGTAGCACCCAGAGACCAACGGTTTACGAGGATACCTTAAGGTACGTTTACACGCCTCGATCGGAGTTCCGGTTGCTTTGCACGTGGGGCCTTGGTTACGAGCTGCCGTGTCACCGAGTCCCCGCCTCCCCGTACAGCAGATCGGCGACGAGCACGATGTGGTGCGGGAAGCACAGGTAAACGTCCGCGCTCCCATCTGGCTGGAACCGCCACGGCGCTGGTGAACCGACCACGCCACGCACGCCCGCGATCGCCTCGGGCAAGGTACCTCCCCGGCGCACCCACCCAGCGCGCCTCATACCTCGGGCCTTTGGGATCCGACCAAACGTTGCTCGGCCCCATCAGTCCTCGAGCAGATAGGCCGGGCTGTGGCGCCGGTGCTTCGAGGCGAGGTCCACCTCGGTAAGGTTCACGTACCGCGCGGTCATCGCCAGGCTCGTGTGTCCCAGCAGCTTCGTGAGGCTCAGGGTGTCGCCGCCGTCGCGCAGGGAGGAGACGGCGAACGGGTGCCGCAGCAGATGGGGATGGACGTGGCGGATCCCCGCCTGCTTGCTCCCGGAGCGCAGGATAATACGGACGCCGCCCGGCTTGACCGGCCCCTGCTTGCCGATCCACAGCATCTCGTGGACCTACCCTCGCCGGTGCAACTTCCGGCGTGGGTAAACAGTCGCCCGGCCGAACCGCGGTATACTCGGCGACAGGCAGCCATCGTCTGCACGGGAGTCGGGGATAGGGTCGGAGGGGCACGAGGGTGAACATCGCGACGCGGGTCATGGAATACCTGAGCCAGCTCAGCGAAACGATCGGACCCAGGCCGGCTGGCTCGTCCGCCAACCAAGCGGCGGCAGACTATATCCACGGCGTCCTGGAAGGCTGCGGCCTCTTGGTGCAACGGCAGGAGTTTCCGTTCCCGTCGTGGCAGCACCGGAACACGAGCCTGCACCTGAGCGGCGCTCCACTGGACGCGGAGGCGAACCCTTTCTCCCCGAGCTGTGACGTGACCGGCGTGCCGGTGATCCTGGCAACGGTGGGCGAGCTGGAAGCCACTGACCTGACCGGCCGCGTTGTCGTCCTGCACGGGGATCTGACGCGGGAACAGTTCGCGACGAAGGGCGCGATCTACGTACCGGAACGCGACAAGGCGATCATCGCCCTGTTGGAGCGACAGGCGCCCGCCGCCCTCATCACCGTCAGTCTGGACCTGGGCATGGTCCACTCGCTGATCCAGGACTGGGACCTCCCCCTCCCGTCCGCGACCGTGCCCTCCGACGCCGGCCTCGCGCTGTTGCGGCGTCGCGGTGAGCAGGTGCATCTGCGGATCGACACGCGGACCACTCCCGGACACTCCAGCAACGTGGTCGCGACCCGGCTGGGAGACCGAGACGGGCGCATCGTCCTGTGCGCCCACTACGACACCTACCCCAAAACGCCCGGGGCGTGGGACAACGGGAGCGGTGTGGCGGTCATCCTGACCATCGCCGAACTCCTGCGTGGTCGGGACATCCCCATCGGGCTGGAGTGGGTGGTGTTCAATGGCGAGGAGCTGGGCGGTGTGGGCGACCTGGAGTACCTGCGGAGATGCCGCGGAACGCTAGACGGGATCATCGCGGCGATCAACATAGACGGGGTCGGGCAGGAGTTGGGTAGCACGAGCATCGCGACGTTCGCCGCCTCGGCGGCTTTCGCGGCGCACGTCTCGGCGCTGGTGCGCGAGGGATACCCCGGCGTCGTTGAGGTTGATCCCTGGCCCGCGAGCGATCACTACATCTTCTACTCGAACGGCGTCCCGAGCATCGCGCTCACGTCGTCGGGCCAGGCAAACGTCCTGCACCGACCGGCGGACACCATCGAGTGGATGAGCGCGGCGCGGCTGTCCGAGGTCGTCGCGCTGACCGCCGACCTCATCGGGAGCCTGCAAGGCAAGGATCCTTTATGGGGCCGGGCGACCGGGCAAGAACCGGCCGGCTGACACCCTAAGAGTTCCCACAAGATAGATGGCACGCAGGGCACAGCGGGCAGAACCGTCGACACTGGCCTGATGCGTCTCCAGCAAACGACTCTCATCCCATGGAGGCTATTTCAATCAGACCTTCTCTATCAGTAATTTCTCAGGTCACGCCCCAAGGAGCGACTAGTGTCGCCCTGGTATACTCGCCGCCAACGGCAGTCCAGATCTCGTTGGAGGGAGAATCGACTCCCCTGTGGTGCTGATACAGGAGGCGAGGCCATGCGTTTCTGGGGAACCGTCGGATCGGGATGGATACGGTGGGCGGGCCTGATGGCCGCGCTCGGAGGCGTGCTCTGGATACCATATGGCATTTTCGAGATGTTGCAGCCATGGGGTACGGACACGGTCTACAGGGATGACGTGGGGTACGAAGTCATCACCAATGTGCCGCTGTACCGGCTGTACAGCCTGCCGGGTAGTCTGGCCCTGCTGCTTACCTCGCAGGGGCTCCTGGGCACCCTCGCGCTACTCAGGCTGCCCGCCGGCCGTCCGGGCAAGGTCGGATACATCCTGACGTACCTTGCCGTGGTGCTGGCAGTCACCAGCCTCGGTGGCGTGATCGTGCTGTTCGATCCGGTGTTCACCGCCTGCCGGATCTTTGGGACGCTCGCACTTGGGATCGCGACCGTGCTGGTGGCCGCCGATGCGCAGCAGGCGGGCAGGGCGCCGGGATGGGGCATCGCACTGCTCCTGCTTGGTCTCGTCGGCATGTTCTTGTTCCCGTTGTGGCCGTTGGTGCACGCCATGCAATGGCTGTCGGAGGGGGCGGGCGCGGGGGTTATCGCACTTTACGGCCTGGGCTGGCTGGCGACAGGGTATCGTCTCTACTCCACGACGGATTAGCCGAGGACTGCGCGACTACCGAAAAGCCCGCGCGATCAATCGGCAACGTCAGCATAGAAGCACTGCCCCGGTCGTGGGGATATGCTCGGCGTATATGACAGAAGCCTCACGCTTCGCATGCTGGGGGCCGCCACGCTGTCACCCTATGGTTGCACCCGGATGCCTGCGCTCTCGGTGATCCTGCCGGAGAAGAGGAACGCCGCCTGGCGCAGGCTGCTCTCCATGTCGAACGGGTCGAGCGCCGATGTCGCGTCGCGCGGGATCACGATATCGTACCAGCGGAGCGCAGCGCTGGCAGCGGTGTAGTGCACGCAGATGTTCGCGACCGTGCCGCAGAGGATCAGCGTCTCCGTCCCCCACAGACGCAGGAAGTGGTCGAGGTGCGTGCCGTAGAACGCGTCGTAGCGCACCTTGCGGAGCACCGTGTCCCCCTCCTGCGGCGCGATCTCCTCCACGATCTGCCAGCCCCACGTGTTCTCCCGCGTATGCTCGGGCCATATCTCCCACTCGGGGTCGCCGTCGTTGTGGGTGTCCTGAGAGTACACCACCTCCATACCGGTGTTGTGGGCGAGGTCCAGGAGCGTCCGTATCCGGGGAATCGTCGCCTCGGCATCCGGAACTCGGAGCGTGCCTCCCTCCTTCACGAAGTCGTTCTGCATGTCCACGACGATGAGCGCCGTCTTCTCCGGATCTACCTGCACTTCCGGGTGAATATCGTACTGGGGAACCTGGACCGTCGTTGCCATCATGCCGCTCCTTCCGTGTTGCTCGCCGCAATTTTAGCACGGAGCCGCGCCCGCGGGCGGTGTATACTTGGGGCTGCAACACGATATGGCCGGGAGCGGGTGGATGCAGAGCGATCTGAACGGGCGCGTAGCCGTCGTCACCGGGGCGAGCCGTGGCCTGGGCCGCGCTGTCGCCGTCGCCCTCGCGTCTCGGGGAGCCGCCGTCGCGCTCGTTGCCCGA
>JADDPA010000055.1:0-3451 GCA_016782125.1 Thermobaculum sp. | reverse complement strand
TGCAGGAAACCGGGCGCATCATCACCGACGCCGGTGGTCGTGCGTCCTGCCACTCAATCGACGTGCAGGCGCCCGAGCACATTGCACGCCTGAAGGCTGAGGTCGAAGACACCTTCGGGCCGCCATCCATCCTCGTGAACGCCGCCGGGGTGTTCGGGCCGATGCAGTCCATTCGCGACAGCCCGCCCGAGCGATGGATCGAGACGCTGCTCGTCAACACCGCTGGGCCGTACCTGTTGTGTCGCGCCTTCGTGGGCGGGATGCTCGACGCTGGCTGGGGGAGAATCGTGAACGTCAGCTCCGCCGCCTCACTCGCCACACCCGGCCCGCTCAACAGTGCGTACGGCACGAGCAAGGCCGCACTCAACCACTTTACCCGCCACCTCGCCGCCGAGATCGCGGGCAGCGGCGTCACCGCGAACGTTATCCACCCCGGCGAGCTGAAAACGGAGATGTGGGAGGATATCCGCGAGCAGGTCGCGTCCCTCGGCCCGCACGAAGCGGCGTACTCCGGCTGGGTACGGCTCGTCGAGGAGACCGGCGGCGATCCGCCCGAGAAGGCGGTCGCGCTCATCCTCTCGCTCCTGACCGAGCAGGCGAGCACGGTGAACGGGCGGTTCCTCTGGATCGAGGATGGCATCCAAGAGCCCAATCCCTCGTGGCCGTGAGGCGCGGGGCGTTGCGCTCGGATCCCCGCGCCTGGACCAGCGGTGACGCTAGATGCCCTCGCGCGCGCTTGCGCCGATGTACATAAGCATCGCCGCGCCGGTCCTGATCCCCGCGAAGAAGCGCTCGACCTCCAGGTTCTCGTTCGGCGCGTGGTTCGCCTCGTCCGCGTTCGCGTACGGCACCGTGAGTGCCGGCACGCCCAGGGTCTTCGTGAAGACGTACTCCGGCAAGCTGCCGCCCATCGCGGGCACGAGCAGCGGGTCCATGCCCTGCGCCGCCCGTATCGCCCGGCGGATCGGCTCCATGAACGGCGAGTCGATCGGCGTCTTCGAGGGGTCCATCGCGCCCTGGTGCACGATTTCGACGCCCGGCGCGTGCCGCTCCACGTGGGCGCGGACCTTCGCGAAGATGTCATCGGCCCGCTGCGCCTCGACCAGGCGGATATCGCACTTCGCGACCGCCTCGTGTGGCAGCACCGTCTTCGATCCCGGTCCACCGTAGCCGCCGTGCAGCCCGTTGATCGTGAAGGTGGGCCACGCGGTGAGCCGTTCGTGATACCCGCGCTCCACGGGCTCATCGAGGCGCTCGATCCCCAGCCGCTCCCGCACCCCGGCCACGTCCACCGGCAGCCGCGCCAGCGCTGCCTGTTCCGCCGCGCTCCCCGACAGCACGTCGTCGTAGAAGCCGTCGATCGTGACCTCGCCACGCTCATTCTTCATGCTGGCGAGCAGGTGCACGAGCGTCCAGAGGGGATTCGGCGCGATACCGCCCCAGTTGCCGGAGTGGAGGTCCCGGTTCGCCCCGCGTGCCCGAAGCTCGAAGCTGAGCACCCCGCGCACACCGAACAGTATCCGTGGGCGTCCGCTCTCGTCCACCGGACCGTCGCTCGTGATGACCAGGTCCGCCACGAGCTGCTCCCGGTTCGCCGCGACGAAACCCGGCATACGCGGGCTGCCGATCTCCTCCTCGCCCTCGAGCAGCACCTTGACAGTGCAGGGCAGCGCGCCGCGGCACGCCAGCAGCGACTCGAGCGCGAGGATCTGCGCGAGATGCTGGCCCTTGTTATCGCCCACGCCGCGCCCGTATACCCGCCCATCACGCACTTCCGGCACGAACGGCGGGGACACCCACTCCTCCAGGGGTCGGGAGGCTGGACGTCGTAGTGGCCGTATAGCAGCACCGTTGGCGCACCAGGCACGGGCGGGCTCTCGCCGAACACCATCGGCCAGCCTTCGGTAGGCAGGAGTTGGGTGCGCATCCCCAGGCCGCGCACCACCCCCGCGATGTGCTCCGCGACGTCGGCCATTCCAACACCGTGCGCGCTGATGCTCGGCATTCGGACGTACTCCAGCAACCGGTCGAGAAACTCCTGGCGATGCTCGTCTACATACGCGAACACGTCCGCAAGATCGATATCGTTCGGCTGGAATGTGGTGCTCATACGTGCCGATCCTTTTGGCTTCCTGCTGTACCCTGTCTGTGCCACGCCCGGCCACTCAAGGATTCGGCGCGCCGTGTCCGCTGCCTGACTCCCCGCGGCCCCGATTGTATCCGTGCTGCAGGACCGGGGACAAGCCCTCGCCGTGGGTTATAATGCGCCGCCGGGCGCTGTGGCGGTTGCCCCCAAAAGCCCAAGAGCAGGCAACACTGCCCGCCACAGAGACACCTCGCCCGGGAACAGGCACCAGAGAAAGGACACCCACGTGAGCGCGCAAGCATCCACACCAGAGATACGACGGCTCGAGACCGGGCCGATGGAAAACAACGTGTACATCGTCGTGGACCCCGAGACGAACCGGGGTGTGATCGTGGATGCGTCGGAGGCAAGGCCGATCATCGAGGCGGCGCGCGGGCTGGAGATCGAGTACATCCTGCTCACGCACGGCGATGCGGACCACATCGCGGCGCTGGAGGAGGTGAAGCGAGTGTACCCGGTGCCGGTCGGCATCCACGCCGCGGACGCAGAGCGGCTCTCCACGCCGCCCGACTTCGAGATTGAGGACGGACAGGAGATCTCGTTCGGGAACACGACCCTGCGGGCGATGCACACGCCCGGCCACACCCCCGGCAGCATCTCCCTGTACACGCCCGGCACGCTCCTGAGCGGCGACACGCTTTTCCCTGGCGGACCGGGCACCACGCGCGGAGACAAGCAGCGCTTCGATCAGATCATCGCGTCGATCACCGAGAAGCTATTCGTGTTGCCGGACGATACGACCGTGTTGCCTGGCCATGGCGAGGGCACAACCATCGGCGCGGAAAAGCCATCGCTGCAGGAATGGATAGAGCGCGGCTTTTAGGAGACCGCTCGACAGCGCGGTGTTCATCTGCGAGCACCGATAGCGCTACGTGCATGGCATGTCTGGCAAAAGACAGTAGCGGCGACTTCAAGGGAAACGGTGATGGTGCCGAAGATACGATTCCCATGCCCGTGCTGTGGATACGTCGTGTTTGAGGAGGGGCCGGGGTCTTACGATATCTGCCCCATCTGCTTCCGGGAGGATGACCTCGTCCAACTCCGCTTCCCTCTCAGAGGGGGTGGCGCGAACCGGCCTTCGCTCGCGGAGGCCCAACGCAACTATGCGGCACTTGGTGCCAAGGAGGAGCGCGTGCTGCCTCTCGTGCGTCCTGCCGATCAGAATTATGACAGGGATCCCGAGTGGCGTCCGTTGGACTCAGCCCTGGACGACGTAGAGCAGCCGATACCTGGGGTAGATTACGGACGAACGTATCCGGACGACCGAACCCGGCTCTACTATTGGCGGTCTACGTATTGGCGCCG
>JADDPA010000020.1 GCA_016782125.1 Thermobaculum sp. | reverse complement strand
GAACATCGGCTACGGCAAAGTCAACCAGCAATAACAGCAGTAAGAACAGCATCAGGATCCCGCGATACCTATCCCAGACGACAGACGCCGCGAGCAGGGCGCTCGCGAGCAGCACGATCAGCAGTGTGGACCCCGGGATGAACACACCCACCAACCAGAGCCCTAGCAGGATCATGGTGGGCGCGAATGCTATCAGGCCGCGTTTTCGGCCACGCCACTTCAGACCACTAACGGCGGCGCCCGCGAGCAAGGCGGTGCCGAGGTAGAAGACCATCATCACACGGTCCGGATAATGTTGATGAAGCCGGCCGAAGCTGGGTAACAGGTACAGCAGCGCGTGCAGCGGTGTCGGTCCCTGGCTCGACAGTATCAACGCACCCAGCGAGAGGGCCGCCCAGTATGGTGTGGCGAACGATCTTCGCGCGACAACCGGCGCCAACAGCGCCAGCGCGTACGCGACTGCGCCCATATACAGCTTGCTAGCCAGCGGGTTCAGGACGGCGGCCCAGTTTTCCAGGCCCCATCCGCCCTTCACGAGCTGGCTGCCACCATAGCCGCCGGCGAGGCTGGAGAGTGCGTTGTACTCGAATCGCGGCAGGAGGCCCGCTGCCGCGAGCCAAAAGCCACAGAGGAGTACCGCCGAGCCATGCATGGCCAGGGCCGCGAACCGGGCGCGAGTTCCCCGTGCGGTCCCTGGCGGTGCGATTAGGGCGCGATACGCCATGTACCCTCCGACAGCCAGGAGCGCGTAGTACGCCCCCTGCCCCAGCCATCCCGCAAGGATCTGGCTGAGCGCGAACCCAGACACACCCCACCACAGGCACATACTCGGGAATCGACGGCTCCGCAGCGCCATCTCAGCACCAAGCAGCGACCAGGGCAGCCAGGCGGCCACCTGGGTGTAGGGTGGGCAGCAGAGGTTCCGCTCGAAGATGAAACCGTTGAACCCGTACGCGAGCCCGGCGACCAGCGCGCCGAGGCTGCCCATGCCAAGCGCCCGTGCGAAGACAAAAGCACCAGCTCCGGCCAGGAACCAGTGCATAAATAGGAAGCCCCAGGCGGCGGCGCTCAACGGCAGGAATGAGAACAGTATCATCGCGGGCCAGTACATCCAGCCCGACTGCGGATCGGCGGCGAAGGGTGCTCCCGAGAACTGATGGGGGTTCCAGCCCGGGATGTCGCCGGACATCAGCCGCTCGCCCAGGAACGAGTACATTGGGTAAAAGAACAAGACAGGATCACTCAAGAGGTGGAGGTTGGCACCGGTGACTCGCCACGTGAGAAGCCCGGAGAGGGTAGCAAGCAAGAGCAGGCAAAGCAGGTCCGGTTTGAGCGAAAGTCGGACAGCGGCCATAAAGCGAGCGGGGGACATGTGGACAGTCATTGAACAGGACTATAGCTACGGCGAGTGCAGGATGTCCACCACACCGCTGTCTATCTCGCTGGCTGGTGGTGCGTGTTGCTATCCGTGCATCGCACCCACTTGCCGTACCTGACGAGTACCCGACACCTCCGTTCCCGGACCAGTTAGCGCGGTGCACCCGACATGAGGCGGCGAATGCAGAGCGTCAGAGCGCTCGCTCTCCCATCGCGTAGCTCCGCCAGGGACGGTAGCCCAGCCGCGCGTAGAACTCCACGGCCCACACCCAGCCAACGAAGCCAGTGCCCGCCCCGCGCTCTCGCAGAATCTCGGAGGCGCGTGCCCCCAGCGCGGTGCCGATACCATTCCCACGCGCGGCCTCCGCCACGCCCACCACGCCGAGCGCGCCCGCGTCCTGGCCCAACAACGTCTTCCATCGGACGTCGTTGCGCCCCGGATGCGACCACGCGCCGTACATCATCAGCACGCCGAGGATCGTCCCACTCCTATCCTGCGCCAGCAGCAGGTCATCGTGGTCCCCCAGGTCCACCACGCGCGCGTAATACGGCAACCACTCGGGAAACTCGCGCGCCACGAACGCAAGGATCTCCGATCCATCTGCCTCTGCGTCGGGCGCGACAACGCCCCCCGCGGCCTGGCCGCGCTCGAGTGTCGCCACCGGCGTGGCATACCCGGCGAGCCGCTGCGTCAGGTCGTGACACTCGTGCGTGAAGCGCCAGCCATGGCGCTGAAAGAAGGGCACGGCGCCGGGCAGCGCGAGCGGCACGCCGGGCCATAGATAATCACCGCCACCGCCCAGCGCGACACTCCGCGCGCCAGCCTCGCGCAGGTGTCCCAACGCCGCGTCGTGCAGCGCAGTGCCGATCCGCCTGCGGTGGTGCTCGGCGTCGACGAGCAGCAGCGAGAGGTTGCCCCCTGTGCCGCCCCACTCCGGGTGCGTCGCAACGAAGCCGACAACCGCGTCGCCCGAGACCGTTACCAGCAGATCCCCCTCGCGGTAGGAGACGTGCGCCCATGTGGCCCGCGCGAGCACCTCGGGGGTCACGGGCCAATCGGTGCCCAGGTTGGTGTTCCACAGGATGGGCAGTGCCCTGGCGTCACGTTCAGCGCGGAATGGGCGAATATGGATGGTCATGGCGGCTCCAACGATACGCATTCCGGTTGAACCGTGGTGCATGTCATCCCGAACGCAGTGAGGGATACGTAGCCCGTGCCACGGATTCCTCGCAGGCTCGGAACGACCAATGCCCTACCATTCAGCTGGAGTTCGTATGGCACGGTTGCAGGTCACGGACCGAAAGCACGACCGTCGGGGCGAACCTGTCGGGCCGGCCTCGGGTAGTATATCCATCTGGACGCGGCGGTGATGCCGAGGATGCCGCTGAGCACCGTCAGCGGGCGGGATGAGCGACCGGCTAAGGGCGGCCAGCGACGTGCGGATAGCGCGGCGACACGGAGTGCAAGAGGGGGAGTGCGATGCCCAGGGTGTACGTGACGAGGCAGATCCCGCGTGCGGGGCTGGACCTCCTCGCGCAGTCATGCGAGTTAGAGGTCTGGGATGGTGCGTTGCCACCCGGACGCAAGGAGCTGCTGCGCGGCGTCACGGAGGCCGACGCGCTCGTCTCGCTCCTGACCGACGCCATCACCGACGAGATCATCGCCGCGGCCCCGCATCTCAAGGTGATCGCAAACTACGCCGTCGGGTATGAGAACGTGGATGTCGCGGCGGCAAGCGAACGGGGCATCGTCGTCACGAACACGCCGGACGCCCTCACGGAGACCACCGCGGACTTCGCGTGGGCGCTGATGCTCGCCGCCGCGCGGCGCATACCAGAGGGCATCGAGTACGTGCGGGCCGGGCGATGGCGCACCTGGGGGCCAGAACTGCTGCTCGGGCCGGATGTTTGGGGCGCAACGCTGGGCCTCGTCGGGCTGGGGCGGATCGGCAGCGCGGTCGCCCGGCGCGCGCAAGGGTTCGGGATGTCTGTGCTCTACCATACGCCGAGTCCGCACCCCGAGGCGCAGGATCTCGCGGCGTGGGCGGAGTTGGACGACCTGCTCGCCCGCGCCGATTTCGTGAGCATCCACACGCCGCTTACCCCCAAGACGCGCGGGCTGATCGACACCCGCCGCCTGGCACTGATGAAGCCGGGTGCCGTGCTTGTCAACACCGCGCGCGGGCCAGTCGTGGACAGCACGGCGCTGTATGATGCGTTGCACGCGGGCAAGCTCTTCGCGGCCGGGCTCGACGTGACGGATCCCGAGCCACTGCCCGCCGATCACCCACTTCTCTCGTTGCCCAACTGTATCGTCGTGCCGCACATCGCGAGCGCCTCGTATGCCACGCGTGAGCGGATGGCCGTCATGTGCGCCCGCAACGCGCTCGCCGTGCTCCGTGGAGAACCGGCGCCGAACGCCGTGAACGAAGCGTAGCGCGCGTCGGTTGAAACGTTTCCCGGGTTTGATGCATTCTGGTTGTGTCATAGTCACCGATAAACACCACAAGGAGCTGATCCCGTGCCCGTTTTCTCCGCACTCCTCGTGCTGCTCGCGCTGAGCGGCGGTGGCCGGGGCGGCCAGTCGCCAACGCTGGTCCTCGACCCCACCGGCAGCGCGCGAGATACGACGATCGCGTTTCGCGGCACCGAGTACACACCGGGTGCCGATGTGACCGTGGCGCTCGGCGAGGACGGCATCCCGGTGGCTATCACCACCGCAAACGCAAACGGCGCGATCTCCGGCGTACTTCTAACGCCCGATCCGCGCCTGATCCCCGAAATGGCCGGTAGGTCCGGCATCGTGTACGCGACCGAGACTGGCTCCGGCGTGCGTTCGAGCGAGGTGCAGCTCCCAGTCGCCCGGACGGCGCGCACCGCTAGATCACAGCACCGAGAGACGGCAGTCCTCGCGCTGGATCTGGAGATCGGCAGGGCACCAGAGAACGCGACCTACTGGGTGCTCTTCGGCACGCCGGGTACGCCGCCCGCCGCTCGCCGCCTCACCGATCCCGAAGGCGACGGCGTATACAGCTTGAGCATGGAGGTCGGGGCGGGAGCGCCGCTCGCGATTGAGCTCGTTCGGGGCACCGGGACGCGCAACACCACGGCGGGTCCCTCGCCGGATCAGCCGATCCGAACTATCCGGAAGTACCCGCCGATCACCCCACGCGTGTCACTTATGCTCCGGCTCGCGTCTCCCGCAGGTCGCTAATCAGAACCGGACCTGGGGCGGCGGGCTCGGGAGCAGTAATAGGGACTGCGGCTGAACGGTGCAGCACCTGTCATTCCGAACGTGCGAGGAATCCGTGGTACAAGGTACGGATCCCTCACTGCGTTCGGGATGACAAGCGGTAGGCCTCAGCCGGATTGCGTAATACCACGCGCCGGTCATCGTCGGGGATGGGCCGCCGTCAACGCCGTCGTATGACGCTGTGGGCGGCTTCAGGACGCGGCGTGACTGACCTCGCGCCGCAGCTTGTCCGGTGTCGGGCGGTGTCCGAAGAGCCGCTCCGGGACGACCATGATCTGGGTTGCCGCCGCGGTGCCCAACGTAACCTCGCCGCGCACGGTCTGGAGCATGAGGGTGCCGGTGACGACGCTCGCCTCACAGACGTGCAGTCGTTCACCGGGGACCAGGCCGTGTTCCTGGAAGTACGCGAGCAAATCGATGTTCTCCTTCGCGCGCTCCGCGATGCGCTCGACGATCACCTCCTCGCCCGGCTCCACTTCCGTCAGGCGCCGGGTGTGGGGGGAGAAGCACGCCCCGGTGCCGGGAATCGGGCTGCCGTGCGGGCAGGTGGTCGGGCGGCCCAGGGCCTCCCACAGCTTCTCCTCGGTCTCGTCCGTGATCGAGAACCGCCAGCGCTCGGCTTCCGCGTGCGCGCGTGACCACTCAACGCCGATCAGGTCCGTGAGCAATCGCTCCGCCAGGTAATGCCGCCGCGCGGTGGACATCGCGATCTGCCAGCCGCGCTGCGTGAGCCCGATCTCCCGGCCGCGTCCCACCTGCACCAGCCCCTCCTGCCCCATGCGCTTGAGCATCTCCGTCACGGATGCCGGCGCGATACCCAGCCATTCCGCGAGGCGCGCGCCGATCAGCGGCTGGTTCTCGCGGCGCAGGCTGTACATCGCGAGCAGGTACTGCGTCATGGTCGCGGTGATGTGTCCGTCGCCGTTGTGTGCGCTATTCATCACCGGCCTCCCTGCACGTGGGGCAGACGCCCTGGAAGTCGAGCCGAACATCCAACTCCCGCCAGCCTTGAACCTGCACCTCCGGGCGCGCGGGCTCCCCGCTCAGGGGAGCGTCCTCGACGCGGCCGCAGCACGTACAGAGCAGGTGCGGGTGCCGGTGTGGCTGGCGCACATCGTAGCGCACCGGCCCTTGCCCGGGCCGGACCTCGAGCACCTGCCCGATCTCCCGGAGGGCATCGAGGGTGTTATAAACCGTCGCGAGGCTCGTCGTTGGCAGCGTCGCCCGGATGCGCCCATACACGGTCTCTGCGCTCGGGTGCTCGTCGTCCTCGATGAGCGCGCGGACCACGGCGAGGCGCTGCGGGGTGAGGCGGTAGTTCGAGTCCCGGAGCAACCCCGCGAGCTCGTCCAGCCTGGAATCGACATCGTACACTTTAGAACAGTTCCTAACTAGTAGCCCTATTGCACAGAGGATACGCCAATCCTGGTGCGGCGTCAAGCATGTCCTTCGCCAGCCCGGATGGTCGATGACTGTTCGGCGTGATCTGCTGTCAATGGTACGGGGCCTTCACTCCAGATCAGACCTTGCATCGAGCCCGCTCCTTCACGAACGGCTCGGCTCTTCGGCGCGATCGCACAGCATACGCGCGACACACGAGCGGGATATACTGACGCAACGATGAGCACCGCCGCATACCCGCCCGGCCCGAAGAACTGGTTCCCCGCGCTCGGGCTGCTCACGTACCGCCGCGACCCCATCGCAGTCTTCACGCAGCTCGCCCGAGAGTATGGCGACATTAGCCACGTCCAGCTCGGTCCGCGGCATCTCGTGCTGCTTAACCACCCGGACCTGATCGGGGACGTGCTCGTGCGGCATCATCGGACCTTCCATAAAGGACCAGCCCTGCAGAACACGAAGGTGTTGCTGGGCGAGGGGCTCCTGACGAGCGAGGGTGAGTTCCACCTGCGGCAACGACGCCTCGCCCAACCCGCGTTCGCACACGCCCGTGTTGAAGGCTACGGCGCGGCTATGGTGCGTCACGCGGCCGTGACCGCGGCAGGCTGGGAGGATGGCGTGCCCATCGACGTCGCATCGGAGATGTCCCGCCTCACGCTGGTGATCGTCGCGGAGACGATGTTCGGTGCGCGCGTCGGCGAAGAGGCGGATGAGATTCTGGGCGCGCTGACCGATGTCCTGGACCTCTTCGACTTCCTGCTCCTCCCCTGGGCCCAGGCGCTGCTCCGGCTGCCGCTGCCGAGCTCCCGGCGTTTTCACCGCGCGAAAGAGCGGCTCGACCGCGTCGTGTACCGCATGATCGAGGCGCGGCGGGCCGACGACTCAGAGCAAGGCGACCTACTCTCGTTGCTCCTGCTGGCGCAGGAGGCCGACGGCGAGCGCATGACGGATCGGCAGATCCGGGACGAAGCGCTGACGATCTTCCTCGCCGGGCAGGAGACGGTCGCGAATGCGCTCACGTGGACGTGGTACTGGCTGTCCCGCGAGCCGGAGGCGGAACAAGCGCTGCACGGGGAGCTTGACGCCGTGCTCGGGGGGCGTCTACCCACCGCGGCGGACGTACCGTGCCTGCCGTATACGCGCCGCGTGCTGGCCGAGTCCATGCGGCTGCATCCGCCCGCGTGGGGCGTGGGCAGGCTCGCGCTCGAGGCGTACGAGGTCGGCGGCTACCGACTGCCCGCCGGTACGGTCATCATCCTGAGCCAGTACGTCACCCACCGCGACGCCCGCTGGTATCCCGATCCCGAGCGCTTTGATCCGGCGCGCTGGCTTCCGGAAGCAGCGGCTGCGCGCCCGCGCCACGCTTACTTCCCATTTGGCGGCGGCCCGCGGCAGTGCATCGGGGAGGGGTTCGCGTGGATGGAGGGGATCCTGCTGCTCGCAACGCTCGCGCAGCAGTGGCGGCTCCGCCTCGTCCCCGGCCATCCGGTCGGGCTCAAGCCGCTCGTGACCCTCCGGCCCGCCCACGGCATGGCCATGACGCCGCACAAGCGTTGACGATACCACGACCGGATACACCGACGAGCCTGGACCGCGAGCGAAGCCGGCCGCTGCCCGTCGGTCTACTCGCCGGGCTTACAACGGTGCTCATGCTTCAGGGAACGCGGGTACTCGCCACGTATCTTACGATCGTCGCCGATAACCGGGGCTGGCTGTATTCGGCCGGGATCGTGCTCGCCGTCTCGGCGGCACTCGCGCCCCTGGCCGTGGCCGTGCGGCGACGCGGCGCGTTCCCCGTGTTGATCGCGGTACTCGCCGGGTCGCGGCTCCTGCTGCAGTTCTGGGAGCAGCCCGAGGCCCGCGCGGCGCTCGGTGTGGCGATCGTTGGCAGCTGGTGCCTAGTCACCCCGGCCTTGCTCGGTGCGCACCGGGCTGCTGCATCGCTGGGGGTGGTGGCAGGGCTCGGGCTCGACCTGGCGATCCGGATCGCGTTCGGCACGCTCGACCTGCCGTGGGCGACGGGGCG
>JADDPA010000051.1 GCA_016782125.1 Thermobaculum sp. | reverse complement strand
CATGGGATCGCCCAAAGCCAAGTAAATGCTAGGAGAAGCCGATTTCGCACTTTCCTGCCGTACCAGCGCTGATATAGCCTCTTTCGTGAGGCAGGAACTGGACTTTCGCCCGCTCCAACTGCTAAGCAACGAGTGCTCATGAATAATCCGGGCTAGAGCACTTCTGCTGCGCCAGCTTCCCCAACTACCACGATCAGTAAATGTTCCTGCGCGTCCAACGAGATCATTGAGCCGCGCACCGAGGCGTTCCCGACGTCGATGCGGACTCGAAGTGGGCAAACGGCGCTTGTGATTTCACGACTCCAAGAGCTGGTGCAGACCGCGATGCCGGACGCGAAGCATGCTACGAACTTGACATGCGGCCGCTCAATTGCTATTCTATACCCACGTTAGCACTCTATGCTTGAGAGTGCTAACGGCAGTGCGGCGGCTCAGAGATAACTCCGTAGCCCCACCGGGAATGGTATGGAAAAGCAGCTAAGTGATCGGTCAAAGCAGGTACTGAAGCTCGTTATCGAAGAGTACATCGCCACCGCGCGCCCGGTTGGCTCCGAAGTGTTACGCGAGAAATACAAGCTCGCCGTTTCCTCCGCCACGTTGCGCGCGGAAATGGCGGAACTCGAGCGCCAGGGGTACCTTGCGCATCGGCACACCAGTGGCGGCAGGATACCCTCCGAGAGCGGGTACCGCCTCTTCGTCGAGAACTTGATGAACCGGATGGGCCTAAGCAGCTCGGACATGCGGCGGGTTGAGCACCAGTTTCATCAGGTCGAGGGCAACCCGGACCTGACCCGGTGGGCGGAGTTGGCCGCCTCGGTGCTCGCGCAGCTCGCGCGCAACACCGCACTGGTCACCGTGCCTCGATCGGAAGCGACGGCATTGAAGCAGGTACAGCTTATCCACCTCAACGACCGATCGGCGCTCACCATCGCGGTGATGGACGATGGGAGTGTGCGGCAGTCCGTTTGCCTGCTGCCGTATGTCACCTCTCAGGAAGAGCTCAACAGTGTCTCCGCCGCCCTTAACGCCGCGTTCGCGGGCTGTGTGCCGCTTGAGATGCCGTTACGAACGCAGGGGCTTAGCGGGATCGCCGCGGAGGTCGCTCCCCAGGTGCTTGGCGTTGTGCGTCAGAGTGGGTCGCGCGGCACGGTTAGCCAGAGCGGTCTCCTCAACATGCTCGCACAGCCGGAGTTCCGTCAGAGCGACGCGGCGCGTCCGCTGGTGGAGATCCTGGAAGGTGGGGCGCTCGTGAACGAGTTGACCGATCGCGTGGTGAACCGATCCGGTGTGCACGTCATCATCGGTTCGGAGAATCCACTTCAGGAGATGGCGTCGTGCAGCATCGTGACCGCGTCGTACACCGCTCAAGGCGGCGGCTACGGTCTCCTGACGGTCGTGGGGCCGACCAGGATGCAGTACGAGCGCACGATCTCGTCCGTATATTACGTATCTCGGTTGCTAAGCAGCATGCTGCATAGCGGCCACGAGAGCATCAGACACGCTGAGTCGAGGAGGTTCGATGACACAGCAGATTGAAAATGATCAGCCGACGGAAGCTGCGGAGCTCGAAGCACCCGTCATCGAGGAAGAGGCCGTTGCTGAAAACGAGGCGGCAGAATCTTCTAGTCCAGAGATCACCCTGGAGGAGCAACTGGCGCGGGAGCAAGAGCGCTCCAGCGGGTATCTCGAGGAGTTGCAGCGGGAGCGGGCATCGTTCATCAATTACCGGAGGCGCACCGAGCAGGAGCGCGAGAACTGGGCACGCGAGGCCAACGCCGCGCTGATCTTCAACGTGCTGCCCGTGCTCGACGACTTCGAGCGCGCTCGTGGTGCGATCCCCGAAGACCAGCAGGAAGCAGCGTGGGTGGACGGCCTCATGCTCGTCGGCCGCAAGCTGGACTCCACGCTGGAACTGGCGGGATTACGGCAGATAGAGGCGATGGGCAAGCCGTTCGATCCCACGCGGCACGAGGCCGTGTCCGTGCAGCCTGCCGAGGGCGAGGAGCCGGGCATGGTTGTCGAGGAGTACCGCAAGGGGTACATGCTTGGAGACCGCGTTCTGCGCCCGAGCATGGTTCGGGTAACGCGTTAGTGATGTATAGAAAAGAGGAGTCTGTATAACTATGGCAAGAACAATAGGTATTGACCTCGGGACCACCAACTCCGTCATGGCGGTGATGGAGGGCGGTGAGCCCACCGTGATCCCCAACGCAGAGGGTGGTCGGACAACGCCTTCCGTGGTCGCGGTGAATCCCAAGACCGGTGAACGGCTGGTGGGCCAGATAGCCCGCCGACAGGCGATCACCAACCCGGAGAACACGATCTACTCGATCAAGCGCTTCATGGGCCGCCGATTCGACGACCCGGAGGTGCAGCGCGCGATCAAGACCCTCCCGTACAAGGTGAGCCAGGGGGCGCACGGTGCAGTGCAGGTCCACATGGGCGACCGCACGTACACGCCGCAGGAAGTCTCCGCGATGATCCTGCGCAAGCTCAAGCAGGACGCGGAGGCGTTCCTCAACGACACGGTGGACAGCGCGATCATCACCGTACCGGCGTACTTCGACGACAGCCAGCGGCAGGCGACGAAGGACGCCGGACAGATCGCGGGCCTCGACGTCAAGCGCATCATTAACGAGCCCACCGCGGCCTCGATGGCCTACGGCCTTGACCGCAAGGAAGAGGAGGATGTCGCGGTTTACGACCTCGGCGGCGGCACGTACGACATCTCCATCCTCGCGCTCGGTGAGGGTGTGTTCGACGTCCAGGCGATTCAGGGCGACACGTACCTCGGTGGCGACGACTTCGACGACCGGATCATCAACTGGCTCATCGATGAGTTCCGCAAGGACCAGGGCATTGACCTGCGCACGGACCCTATCGCGATGCAGCGCCTCAAGGAGGACGCGGAGCGCGTGAAGAAGGAGCTGTCGACCACGCAGCAGTCGGAGATTAACCTGCCGTACATCACGGTCAGTGCCAGTGGCCCCAAGAACTTGCTCGTCACGCTGACGCGCTCGAAGCTGGAGCAGTTGGTTGGCGACCTCGTGGACCGCACCGTCCCACCGATGCGGCAGGCCCTCAAGGACGCGGGCAAGTCGGAGTCGCAGATCGACGAGGTGCTCCTCGTTGGTGGCCAGACCCGGATGCCGCTCGTCCAGGAGAAGGTGAAGAGCGTGTTCGGCAAGGAGCCGAACCGGAGCATCAACCCCGACGAGGTGGTCGCGGTTGGTGCGGCGATCCAGGCGGGCGTGCTTGGCGGCGAAGTCAAGGACGTGCTGCTGCTCGACGTGACCCCGCTGACACTGGCGATCGAGACACTCGGCGGCGTGGCGACACCGCTCATCCCGAGGAACACCACGATCCCGACCCGCAAGGCACAGACGTTCACCACCGCGGCGGACGGACAGACGCAGGTGGAGATCCACGTAACGCAGGGTGAGCGCCCGATGGCGGCCGAGAACAAGACGCTCGCGCGCTTCATCCTCGACCAGCTTCCGCCGGCCCCGCGCAACGTGCCGCAGATCGAGGTGGCGTTCGACATCGACGCGAACGGCATCCTGAACGTCTCCGCGAAGGACCAGGCGAGCTCGCGGGAGCAGAAGATCACGATCACCGCGAGCAGCGGCCTCTCGCAGGACGAGGTGGACCGGATGGTGCGCGACGCTGAGCTGAACGCCGCGGAGGACCAGCGCCGCCGCGAGCTGATCGAGACGCGCAACACGGCGGACACGCTGGTGTACCAGACCGAGAAGACGCTGCAGGAATACGGCGAGAAGATCTCCGAGGGCACCAGGACCGAGATCAACGAGAGGATCGAGGCTACGCGCACCGCGTTGCAGGGCGAGGACGTGAATGCTATTCGCTCCAGCATGGAGGCGCTCGCTCAGTCCGCGCAGAAGATCGGCACGGAGATGTACAGCCAAGGCGGTGAAGGCCAGGCGACCGGCACCTACGGACCCGACTCGGGCATGGGGCCGGACGGCGGAACCCCACCCCCCGATGAGGGCACGGTCGAAGGCGAGTTCCGAGAAGTCTAGAGCTAACTTGGCTGGGGTGGGGCAGAACGCATTGCTCCACCCCAGTCGCCTTTGTTTTGACATCTGCCACGGCGGTGCAGCACAATCGTCATTAGCGATGCCCCGGCGGGGCGGCTTGCCGAAGCGCTAACGGGAATGATATGGAGAACATGACCAAACGCGATTACTACGAAGTCCTCAGCATACAGCGTGAGGCGAGCTCGGATGAGATTCGTCGGGCTTATCGCAAGATGGCGCGACAGTATCACCCCGATGTGAACTCCGAGCCGGATGCTGAGGCGCGCTTCAAAGAGGTCACCGAGGCGTACGAGGTGCTCAACGACGCGGACAAGCGTGCGGCGTACGACCGCTTCGGTCATGCGGGCGTGAGCAACGGCGGCGGCTACGACTTCACGAACGGACCGTTTGGCTTCGGCATCGACTCCCTCTTCGAGAACCTCTTCGGCGGTGCCCGCACGGCGCGCAGAGGTCCACGCCGCGGTGCGGACCTGCGCTATCATATGGTGCTGGAGTTCGAGGAGGCCGTCTTCGGCGTGGAGAAGGAGATCGAGGCCAGCCGTCAGGCCGTGTGCCCGCGCTGCAACGGCAGCCGGTCCGAGCCGGGCAGCCAGCCCTCGCGCTGCCCCGTCTGCGCGGGGAGCGGCGAGATCCGCCGCACGCAGAGCTCCTTCCTGGGCCAGTTCGTGAGCGTCACGGAATGCGACCGCTGCCGTGGTCAGGGCTCTGTCATTCTCGACCCCTGCAAGGAGTGTCACGGCCAGGGCACGGTGCGCAACACGCGTAAGCTCATGGTGCGTGTGCCCGCGGGCATCGACGAGGGCTTCCACCTACGGCTCTCGGGAGAGGGCGAGGCGGGGGACCCCGGAGCGCCGGAGGGCGACCTGTTCATCGAGTTCTCCGTCAAGCCCCATCCCCTCTTCCGGCGGATGGGTCAGGATCTGCACCTGGAGATGCCGATCAACATCGCGCAGGCGGCGCTGGGCGACCGGCTGTTGGTGCCGACGATCGATGGCGAAACCGAGCTCCGGGTCGAGCCCGGTACGCAGAGTGGCGACACGGTGCGCATGCGCGGTCTCGGCGTACCGAGCCTGCGCGGTGGCGGACGGGGCGAGCAGATTATCTCCTTCAGCGTCGTCGTGCCGCAGCACCTGAATGAGAAGCAGAAGAACTTGCTCCGTGAGCTGGGTGAGACGCTCGACGTCCCGAGCCCACAGCATGGTGAGCGCAGCTTCTTCGAGAAAGTCCGCGACGCCCTCGGCCTGTAGCATCGAGGGCGTTCAGTAGAACACCCCTACGACGCCGCTTGGGGGACAGGCTCAAGGCACAATATGAGGTCCAGCCGCCAATCGGTATCCCACTGACGCGACCGGGCTTGTTGTGCGGCCTCACCTGCTCAGAGCCGGCAGCACCTCATCTATGAGCAGGTCCAGCGTGGTGAGATCGGGGAAACCGGCGCAGTCGAGGATGAACCGGTCCACCCCCAAGTCGACGAAGGAACGCATCTGTAGCGTCACCTGTGCCGGGGTCCCCACGAAGCTGAAGTCCACGTCGTTCACGCCGTAGCGGTCCCCCGCAAGCGCTTCGGCCTGTTGCTGTGTGGGGGCGCACACGCACCCGCCGCTCCAGGACCGTCTGACCGTTGAAGGCTTGCGGCTCACTACGGCGCAGGCGTGCGCGAACTCCCCAACGAGTCGGCCGTACTCCTCGGGGCCAGTTGAGGACACATCCCACTGGTCGGCGTACCGCGCGGCGAGTCGCAGCATCCTCGGCCGGAACGCCCCTATCACTACGGGTGGTAGTGGATCGGGCCGCGGCTCGCAGTGCGCCCCGATCACCCGGTAATGCTTGCCCTCAAACGTGGCCTCCTCCCGAGTCCACAACGCCGTGATTCTGTGCAGCGCCTCCTCCAACTGCTCAACGCGCACGCCCGCGGATGGAAAGTCGTAGCCGTAGGCCCGGTGCTCCTCCTCGTCCCACCCGGCACCGATGCCGAGGATAAACCGCCCGCCGCTGAGCAGTTGCAGCGTGGCGGCCATCTTGGCCACGAGAGCCGGGTTGCGGAACCCCTGGCACAGCACCGTGTGTCCGAATGCTAACCGGGGGTGGAGGGCGGCCATGTAGGTCAGGGTGGTGAACCCCTCGAGTAGGTCGGCGTCGCCCGCCTGCAGGTGATCGATGACCCAGGCCGAGTCGAAGTGCCCGCTCGCGCGCTCGAGGGCGCGATTGACGTCATCCACATACCGTGCCCACCGCTTGTCGAGGTCGTAGGCAGGGATTGAGAACCCAAATCGAATGCGCGCCATACCCTCTCCTTGCAGACACAAGACGCCCCGGCGATTGGGGCTTGAGGTGACTGGTAGGCGATCAATTACTGGGAAGCGTCTCCCCTACCGCAGACGCTCCTGCTGCTCAAACAGCCAGTCTATCGCCTCGCGCGGCGTCAGACGGGTGAGGTCTAGCGCACCGAGTTCCCGCGCCAGCCGCTCGCTCGCGGGCACACCGAGAGGAACGCCGTCGAGCGCCAGCTGGTATGGCGTGCGTCCCTCCGCGACCAGTTGGACCGGCACCGGATGTTCGGGAGGGACCGCAACTTCCTCATCGGAGTGGGGAGTGAGCACGCCACTGGAGGATGCGGATGATGAGGCAAGCTCGGCCAGCGCCTTCTCAGCACGGTCGGCCACCCAGGACGGCAGGCCAGCCAGGCGCGCAACGTGGATGCCGTACGCCCGGTCCGCCGGTCCGGGCCGCACCGCGTACAGGAAGACAACCCGCCCATCCTGCTCAATCGCGGCAACGTGGACGTTCGCCACGGCCGGCAGGTCAGCGGCGACGGCCGTCAACTCCAGGTAATGGGTAGCGAAGAGCGTCCACGCGCCGATGCGCCCGTGGAGGTCCTCCAGCACCGCGCGGGCGATCGCGAGCCCGTCATGCGTGCCAGTGCCGCGTCCTACCTCATCAAGGATCACGAGGCTGCGGCTCGTTGCCTGATGCAGTATCGTGGCGGTTTCCAGCATCTCGACCATGAACGTGCTCGCGCCGCGCGCGAGGTCGTCCTGCGCGCCGACCCGGGTGAAGATGCGGTCGACGAGGCCAACGCGGGCGATCCGGGCGGGCACGAAAGAGCCGATCTGCGCGAGCAGCACGATCAACGCCGTCTGCCGCAGATATGTGCTCTTACCGCCCATGTTCGGCCCCGTGACGAGCAGGACGCGCGGGTGCTCCCCTCCGAGGCAGCAATCGTTGGGGATGAACGCCTCGCCCGCGAGGCTTGCCTCAGCAACCGGATGCCGACCGCCGACGATCTCCAGTGCCTCGCCTTCCTCCAGTACCGGGCGCACCCAGCGACAGCGGGCGGCGACGCTCGCGAGTGAGAGCAGTGCGTCGAGGTGCGCGACGCGGTCCGCGGCCCGGAGCAGCCGACCTACCGAAGGTGTGACCGCCATACCGAGCCGTGCGAGCGCCGCCCGCTCCAGCGCGCTGATCTCCTCATCGGCGGCGAGGATGCGCGCTTCCGCATCCTTTAGCTCGGCGGTCAGGTACCGCTCACCTGTGGCCACCGTCTGCTTGCGCACGTACTCCGGTGGCACGAGCGCGAGATTCGGCTTCGTGACCTCGATGTAGTACCCGAAGACCTTGTTGTATCCGACTTTCAATGATCGGATGCCCGTGCGCTCCCGCTCGCAGCGCTCCAGACCGGCCAGCCACTGCCGCGTGCCCCGCGCGCCGTCCACCGCGGCATCGAGCGCCGGGCAGAAGCCGGGGCAGATTCGCGCGCCATCGTCGTTCTCCTCTATGGCGGACCCGATCAGCGCGAGCACATCGGGGCAGGCGTCCATCTCGCCGGCGTACGCGGATAGCGCCGGGTCAGCGGTCGCGCGCAACTGCTCCAGCAGTGCCGGCAGGCCGTGCAGCGCGGCCCCGAGCGCCAGGTAGTCGCGCGAACCCGCCAGCCCCTGAACCACCCGGCCCGTGAGCCGTTCGAGGTCGCCCGCGCCGCCGAGCAACCTGGCCAGTGCGCCACGAT
>JADDPA010000149.1 GCA_016782125.1 Thermobaculum sp. | reverse complement strand
ATGAGCATGCGAGTCTGACCGAGTACCAGGGCGATGACCACCATGAGGGGCAACAGGAAGATCAGAAAGGTGTCTGCTTCGATGAAGCCGCCACGGCGCCACATCGCGATTGCGACAAACACGGAATACAGGGTGATCCCGACGATATACACTTTGTTCGGGATGCCGTGCGGTGCGCGCTGCACGTCAGGTAGTAATCGCTCGTTGGCTCTCGACACGCTACCGTACCCTCGCTGCAGTGTCTTCTCGGCTCATCACGCTTTCACCGGAAGCTGTGGCCCGATGGCTTGCCGGGAAAACAAGCGTCCAACCGGCCACACGGCGAGTACCATCGCGGGAGCGAACAAGAGTACTGCGCGATAATTGTGAAACCACGGCGCCGCCGGCAGCGCTGGTTCGGGCCACCCCAACCAGAACAGCATCCCACCCAAAGTGAGACCGACAGCAACGAGCGACGTACGACCCGGCCCGCACACCGCGGCCATGGGGACGACCATCACGAAGTACCATGGCCACATCCAACCGACGAATAGGAAGTACGCGAACCACACCCAAACCCACGAGTCGACGATGTCCGCGCCTCGCCAGAAGCGCCACAGGAGGAACAGATAGACACCCACAAAAGCCAGGTTGCGGACGACATCCAGGTCGCTGTTGAAAATGGCGATCATCGGATTCCGGCCGGGCTCGAGCACTTCCAACACCAGGAGCTCCCAAAGCGAGTTCTGATACTCCTTAGCCGCCGGGTTCTCTCGGATGTTGTCGAACAGCGCCGTACCTCCCCAGAGGGGAAGATAGAGCGTCACACCGCTCAGAAGGGACGCGACGGCGGATAGAAGTGCGGCCCTGCCGCGTTCGCGCGCCGTAGGTAGGCTACGCAGCCACGCGAGTATCAGGACGGGTAGGAGGATGAGCGCCATCAGCTTCACCATCGCAGCAGCCATGACGAAGAAAATGGCGAAGAGCCAGCGCTTGTGCACGATGGCGAGCAGGGCAAAGACCCCGAAGAGCGCGACGAGTACATCGTTATGGGCGCTCCCGACCGTCTCATGGAGCACCATGGGGTTCCAGCCGTAGAAGATCGTGCCCCAGGCCGCGAACTCGGGACGCGAGTCGCGCAGAACCCGCCATACCACAATCGTCGTAAGCACATGGAGCACGAGCATCGCCAACTTGTAGGTGAAGATGTTCTCCCATAACGCGTCACCCGCAACGGCGGAGAGCGCGCCCGAGAGCAGCAGCCAGACCGGTCCATACGCGGACGGCAGCCACTTCCAGTAGACCCAGGCAAGGTGGGGATCACCGACAAACTGGTCCGGGGCGACAAGGATCGGGTTGGCGCCGTAGTGCGCGATCATGCGCCCGTAGAACATGTACAGATAGAGGTCGCCGGAGAACATCCCCGGCAGGACGATCAGCGGAATGCCGAACAGCACGATCGGCAAGAGTATCCACCGCAACCGGACGGTGCGCCGCCTCCCCGGCCGGACGAGCCAGAGGGCAGCGAGCCAGAGTCCGACCAGCGCGACCGCGAGGAGGAGGTAGAGGTACTCGTGCGTCGCCGCTTGCTCCGTTCGCCACGTAGCGGTTACGAGCGAGTCCGGCGTCAGTGCATCCGACAAGGCGCGAAGTCGTGGCCAGCGCACGAGCGTCGCCGTCTGTGTCAGCCGAAAGCTGCGCCCGCGAAGTAGCAGAAAGAGTGCGCAATAGAGCAGCGCGGAGGCTGCTGCACAAGCAAAAAGCAGGGGGCCAACAAGAGCACCCGATTCAAATCGAGCCTTGCTGCGGGCTGCGGATGTACCGGCGCCACGGCGCCAGCCGGTAGTGGCCAAATTCGGTGCTCCCACTGCGAAGCATGCCCGGACGAAGCGGGCGTTAATGAAAGTGGGTACGGGGGATGATAGCCGTGTTTGCCGCTCACTGTCAACCGACGTGAAGGCCGTGAATGGAGGCTTTGCTGACTTGACAGCCAGCGCGCGTGCTTCGTATACTGCTAATCGCGCCGAGGTGGCGGAATAGGCAGACGCGCTAGCTTGAGGGGCTAGTGCCCGTTTAGGGCGTAAGAGTTCGAGTCTCTTCCTCGGCACCAGCAATGCCCGTCCGGGGCGGTTAGCTCAGTTGGCTAGAGCGCCTCGTTTACACCGAGGAGGTCACAGGTTCGAGTCCTGTACCGCCCACCGCGCCGAGGTAGCTCAGTCGGTAGAGCATGCGACTGAAAATCGCAGTGTCGGCAGTTCGATTCTGCCCCTCGGCACCACACCGATCCATATTGGGCCGGTTTTTTCTTGCTTAGATCATCGGGCCGGCGCAGGCATCGCGCCCCATGGCCGAGAGACACATGCCCGCGCGCTCCCCCCCGTTCATACTGGCACACCGATTGCACTTCTTGGGTGTAGCGAAAGTGAGGCGCAGATGCCCAACCGACTCGCAGCTGAGACTAGCCCGTATCTCCTGCAACACCAGGACAACCCCGTCGACTGGTATCCATGGGGCGAGGAGGCACTCCGACGTGCGCGAGAGGACAACCGTCCGATCCTGCTCTCCATCGGCTACTCGGCGTGCCACTGGTGCCATGTGATGGAGCACGAATCGTTCGAGGACCCGGATATCGCGGCGCTGATGAACGACTCTTTCGTGAACATCAAGGTCGACCGCGAGGAGCGTCCGGATTTAGACGCGATTTACATGGACGCGGTTCAGACGATGACCGGACACGGCGGCTGGCCGATGACGGTCTTCCTCACGCCGGACGGTAAGCCGTTCTACGGCGGGACGTACTACCCGCCGGAGGATCGCCAGGGAATGCCCGGCTTCCCAAAGATCCTTCGAGCGATTGCCGAGGCGTATCGCGACCGGCGCGCGGAGCTCGAGCAGGGAGCGTCGGATCTGCAATCGCATCTCACGCAGATGAGCACCGTCGATATCCCGAAGAATGAACTGACGGAGCAGACGCTGGACGCGGCGCTGCAAAAGCTCTCGCAGAGCTACGACACCCGTCACGGTGGGTTCGGTGGCGCACCGAAGTTTCCGCAGCCGATGGCGCTCGACTTTGCGCTGCGCTCCTACAAGCGCACAGGCGATCTCAGGACCCTAGACATCGTCAGCCATACCCTCGACGAGATGTCTGCCGGGGGCATCTACGATCACCTCGGCGGCGGCTTCTCCCGCTACAGCGTTGACGACCGCTGGCTGGTGCCGCACTTCGAGAAGATGTTGTACGACAACGCCCAACTCTCCCGCCTCTACCTCGCTGCCTGGCAAGCCACCGCAAACGCCCACTACCGGCAGGTCACGGAGGAGACGCTCGACTACGTGCGGCGCGAGATGACCGCACCGGAAGGCGGGTTTTACTCCACACAGGACGCGGATAGCGAGGGTGAGGAGGGCAAGTTCTACGTCTGGACACCGGCAGAGATTCGCGACGTGCTCGGGGCCGAGGACGCAGCCGTCTTCAATCAGTACTACCACGTGACGGAGCACGGCAACTTCGAGGGCAAGAACATTCTCAGCGTGCCACGGCCGGTCGATGTTGTCTCCACGGTGACCGGCAAGGAGCCGGGCGAGGTGATGGAGATCGTGGCGCGATGCCGCAAGTCGCTCTATGAGGCGCGAGAAAAGCGCGTGCATCCCGGTCGCGACGAGAAGGTGCTGACGGCGTGGAACGGGCTGATGCTCCGGGCCTTCGCCGATGCCGCCCCCGCGCTCGGGCGAGCCGACTATCTGGAGACCGCCGTACAAAACGCGGAGTTCGTCCTTTCCACGATGAAACAGGACGGCAGGTTGCTGCGCACGTACAAGGACGGGCAGGCGAAGCTGAACGGTTATCTGGAAGATTACGCCTTTTATGTGGACGGGTTGATCGCGTTGTACGAGGCGACCTTCGATCTCCGGTGGCTGCAGGAGGCGCGTGCGCTAGCCGACGCCATGCTGGAGCGCTTCTGGGCACCGGACCTACCGGGATTCTATGACACCAGCACAGATCACGAGCAGTTGTTCAACCGGCCCCGCAGCATGTACGACAACGCGATACCTTCCGGCAACTCCGTCGCGTGCGAGGTACTGCTTCAACTCGGGACTTTCTACGCGGAAGGTCGATATCAGAATGTCGCTGAGAGCGTGCTTACCAGGATGGCGCCGGTGATGGCGGAGCACCCCACCGCGTTCGGCCGGCTCTTGTGCGCGGCGGATTTCCAAGTCGTGACCCCGCTTGAGGTGGCAATCGTTGGAGATCCGCAGGCGGAGGATGCCCGTGCGCTACTCGGCGAGGTGTACTCCCGCTACCTTCCGAACCGCGTGCTCGTGGTGGCCCCCGAAGTCGGCGCGGCATCGGACGAGGTGGCGCTTCTGACCGGACGGCCACAGGTGGAGGGACGCGCGACCGCGTACGTCTGCCATCGGTACGCCTGCCAGCCACCGGTCACGAGCGCGAAGGATCTCGCACAACAACTGGACCGGACGGTGGCCTGAAGCCAGGCTGTATGCTCGCGCGACGCCTACAACGGCACGGCGGAAATCTCCACCCCGCCGTGCTGTGCCCCCAGGCCATGGAGTTCCACAACGAGATCGCCGAGATGCTGGACAAGCCCCGAATCGTTGGCACCTAGCCGCGCCGCGTGCTCCCACCGCTCCTCACACTCAGCCGGGCGAATGACGTAGCGCCGAGCGTGCTCCAGCGACCGCTTCTCCCCGGGGTGGTACAACCGGTTGAGGGCGAACAAGACATCGAAAAAGAGCACTTGGACCTTGCACCGGACGTGCTGGGCGTAGACGATGTCGTCGCGCACCTGGGCCTTACGCAGCTGGCTCAGGTGGAAACCAAGAAGGGGGATCTCGCGCTGGAGGATCGCAGTGCGCGTTGCTTCGGGGAACTCCCGGACGAGCCGCTCGCGTGCCGTGGTGAGATCACCGGTCGGGTCGTGCAGAGGCCGGCCGCGCGCGACACTGTACAGCACTGCGGTGGTGAACCCCTGACCAGGCAGCCCCGGATCGTAGGCTCGCTCTACCTCATCGCGAACGTCGTCCCAGCATCGGTAGATCAGCTCAACCGGGCGGCTGCCCACCGAGAACTGATCCTCCAGACCCCAGCTCGTCAAGCCCGCTCGGACGCTGTCGGGATCCGCTATGGCGCGCAGGCGCGCTGCGCGGGTTTCTGCCGATGGCAGGGGGGCCGCCCAGTACACGTGAAGGTCCAGCTCAGAGGCATCATCTGCCAGTCCAACGGCGACTGAGCCACCCAATGAGACCGCCACGATACCGGGCATAACGGAGAGCACGCCCACCGACTGCGCCGCTACTTCATCCCACCCCGCGTGTACCACTCGCCCTATCTCGCATCTCTCTTGGTACTAACTATCGTGCCCGCGAGACCCGGCGGCACCAACAGGCTTCGGCGTTGATCTGCCCGGATAGCTTGGGTAGCGAGCTACCACATGTGCAGTTCCTTGACGCCCGCTGGAGTCCGACTCCGCGGGAGTTCGGGGATGAAGCGACTGACACTGCCGAGCCTTTCACCTTTCTCAGTGATCACCTCGACGTGGTAGGCGACGACTCGGAGGGCTCCATAACCTCCACGATGACAACGCTAATGTTATCGGTGCCGCCAGCCTCGTTCGCGGCCCGAACAAGCGCACGGCAGGCCTGATCGAGGTCGCGCTCTCGGTCGGAGACCTGGGCCAGCGCTTCATCCGGCAGCATGCCGCTGAGTCCATCGCTGCACAGCAGAAGCCGGTCGCCCACCTGCAGGGGCTCGACGTACAAATCGACCTCAACCTGAGGATCGGTGCCGAGTGAGCGTAGAATCACGTTACGGCGCGGGTGCAGGCGGGCTTCCGCGGAGGTGATCTGGCCACTCGCGACCATCCGCTCGACGAGGGAGTGGTCCTCTGTCAGCTTTTGTATCTGGTGATCGCGCACGAGGTACGCCCGGCTGTCACCAACGTTCGCCACGAACGCTTTCCCTTGCATCACCAGTGCGAGTACCAGCGTCGTCCCCATGTCCGAGTTCTGCTCGACTCGGGCGCCATAGACCTCGCGATTCGCGCTCATAACAGCCGAGCGCACGAGCTCGACAACGCTGTCGTCATCGATATCACTGCGCAAATATCCTTCGTCCTCGAAGAAGGGATGAGCCTGGAGCGCGCGAATGGTGGCCTCTATGGCCGTATGGCTCGCGACCTCGCCTTTCTCCTTTCCCCCCACCCCGTCAGCAACCGCGTAAAGCGCGGTGCGGACAACAGCTGCATCGTCCTTCAAGTCCAGGATCAGCGTGTCATCCTCGTTGACAGGACGAACTCGCCCTCGGTCTGTGCGCGCCGCGGCTCGCAGGATTGCGCCGGACGCTCCCTCAATTTCCGGACGCACAGAGGTCGGCAGCCGCTGGGTAATCTCGTCGCCGTTGTCCTGCTTGCGGCCTGCGGACGGATCGTTGGCATGCTGGCGGCGATCAGTCGCCTTCAGACGAGACAGCCCGAAGGCGAGCAGTACTGCCAAAACGAGGAACACGCCGACGACGATTGCGAGTGTTGTTGTGGTGAGTGTGAGCAGCATGATGTATCTCTGAGCCTCGCTAGGTCACGACACGGATATCGACGCGGGGACGGTGCGGGTCGACTCTAACATAAGCGTGCACGACACACGTTGCACTCCTGCTACTCGGTGAAGTATGCCAGGACCGCCCGATCGAGCATGAACCATGGCGGCGCACCGAAACCACCGTTGGGCTCAAGGTTGGTGATGGTAATCACGTTGTCGCCCTCACGCAGCACGTCGGCATCGAACTGGATGTCCGCCTGCCCCCAATTTCCGCGGTTGGGATCGAAATTGTCATCGGGGAGAGGGTTGTCGTCCCTGAATACCGCGACATCGTTGACTTCGATGAGGATATCGGTCTTTGGCCGGTTCTCGGAATCCAAACCGTACATGCGGAAGATGACCTGATTGCCGTCCCCCGTTCCCAGCGGGGTACCTTCGATCTGGAAGCTCGCACTCATCGTCGTGTACTCGGTTTGCTGACCGTATACCCACTGTGCTGTGCGATCCTTGTGTCGGCGACCCTGATTCGTGAATCCGCCGGTGAAGTCATTGTCCTCCAACTCGACGACCTCCGCGTCCTCTTGCGTCCGCTGGGTTGGGGTGGTGGGCGTCGGAGTCGGGGGGATGCTCGTAGGCGTCGGTGGGACTCTCGTGGGGGTCGCTGTCGGCGGCACCTCGGTTGGAGTGGGTATGGCAGTCGGGGGCACGTTGGTCGGCGTGGGCGTCGGAGTCGGCGGTGTAGTCGGAGCAGGGGTCGGCGCGGGGGTTCGGAACTCAACCGTCTCTGAGAACGGGGAATTACCACTAGGATTCGAGGCCCGAACGCGGTAATAGTACGTGGTATTCAACTTTAGCCTTTGGTCCGTGTACGCCGTTTCCGGTGCCCGGACAGTCCTGATGGACTGGAAGGTCGTGGTATCAGTGGAGCGCTGTACCAGATACGATTGGGGGTCACCCTCCCCGGCTGCCCACGTGAGTTCCACACTGGTCGGCGATGCCACCCTCGCGGTCAGGTCATCGGGAGCGTCGGGCTTGGGGGGAACCGCAGTGGCCTCGACCGCCTCTGTTGGCGCCACGGCTGGTTCGGTCGCGGTCGGCTGAGCGGTAGGCGGCACTGCTACCGTTGCACGTGCGGTTGCCACGGATGCAGCGGGAGAACTCGTACCGACCACGGCGACCGGATTCCGGTCCAGCTCGTTATTTCCCAAACCGAATCTATTGGTGAAGAAGAACCACCCGAGGAGTGAAGCAAGCAGGAGCCCGGGGATGAGCAACGGCAGCAGTCTGCGCCAGCGGTCGCTTGGCTGTGGTTCCTGACGCGCGTATGGTGCGGTACGGCGTGGTTGATCTCCCCACGCCGGCTGAGCCGGTGCGGCGGCACGCTGTTGTGCCCTGCCAACAACAGGTACGGCGACCGTCTGATCGCCATGAGACGGCACAGCCGCTCCCTGGGATTGCGGCGCATCTGCGGCGGAGTTGAGG
>JADDPA010000185.1 GCA_016782125.1 Thermobaculum sp. | reverse complement strand
GGGATGGCGCTCGCGCCGTACCGCGCCCCGGCGAGCGCGCCCGTGACGGCGGCACGCGTGTCGGCGTCGCCCCCGAGGTTGGCGGCCAAGACGACCGCATCCTCCGGGCTGCTTGTGTTCGCAAACGCCCAGACGACGCTTTCGAGGGTGTCGAGCACGTGTCCGCCGGGCCGGAGAGCATCCCGATCCAGCGAGGAGACCCCAAGCATTCGCTCCCACACCGACGGCTCGTCCACCTCCGGCGCGACGCGGTCGGCCACTTGATCGTATTCCCCTTGGAGCAGGTGCGCGATCATCAGGTTCAGCGCGGCGGTTGCCCACTGACAGATCGGGTTCGCGTGGGTAATCGGAGAGGTGTCGAGACTTGCTCGGACCAGTTCGCTCGTGCGGCCGTGCAGCAGCACCGCGACCGGGGCGCAGCGCATGAGGGACCCGTTTCCGAGCGCACCGCCGAAAACCTCGGCTTTCTGATCGACGAGCGCGCCCACGTCCTCCCACGAGGCGCCGTCCGCGATGTACCCCAATGCCTCGCGCGTCGCGCTGCCTATGTCCTTGGGGTTGGACTGCACCCACCGGACCCAGCGATTGGCGATGTCATCGGGATCGACGCGCCCAGATACTCCGAGGCTGCGAGCGAGGTCGAGCGCCATCGCGGTGTCGTCCGTGGTCTCGCCCGGCCGCAGCGAGAGCCAGCCACCCCCGATCAAGTCGCGGACGGTGCCGTGAACGCGCTGGATCTCGCGCTCGTCCATGAACTCGATCGGCCCACCGAGCGCGTCGCCGCACGCGAGGCCGAGCAGGCAGCCACGAGCTCGGTCCTGAGGCGTCGGGGTGTCGGTGCCGCTCACGGGGACGGCTTCGTCGGACGATCCCCGAGCCAGCGGATGTACGCGATCACGTCATCTACCTGCTGGTCGGTCAAGCGGTCGGGTGTGAACGCGGGCATACCGCCACCGCCGGTCCGGATCTGACGGCGGATCGTCTCGTCCGTGGGGTGTTTCGCCTCGAACTCCGCGCCGTGCAATGCAGGGCCGAGGCCGCGCTCACCGCCGGGGTGGCAGCGGTTGCAGCCTGCCTTTTCAACAAACACCGCCCTGCCCGCCGAGGCTTGCTCGTTCGTGACCGGCTCTGGCGCAGCCTTGACGCCGCACGCGGAGATGAACAAGGCGCTCGCGAGAAGCAACAAAAGGACTTTCGGGAACCGTATGTAGTGTATGCCGATGGCTATGGGGAACGCTCCTCGGACAGGATGGGGCTGTCATTGCCTCTACCCAAAGTATACCCCGAGCCCGTCCGTTACCCCTCGCGCTCGCCACCGGTCTGGTTAGGGTGCAGCGTCCCGCCGGTCGGATCTTCGCTGCCGCGCAGGTTGCTGTCTTCGGGTGCGTCCCGCATCTCGCCTGTCTCGCCCATGCGCGAGAAGGTGCCCGTGCCGGAGCCGCTTCCCATGCTGGCGTCCGCCACATCGACCCGGCCCGTCTGGCTCGTCATGCCCTCGCGCAGCGTATCCTCCGCGGTCGCCTCGGTCTCATCGCTCTCGTATGGTCTCGGGTTGTCCATCTGCTCCCTCCTCCTGCCCATCAGTGTCCGATCCGGTGTAGAGGTTGGCCCCACCGCGGCTCAGCTCCCTCTGCCGGCGCTCCGGCGGTATGGAGGAAACCTCGGTGGGGTCATTGGCCCGCATGCTGCTTGCCTCTCCGGTATCCTGCGGTCGGTCCGAGCTACGCGACATCTGCACCTCCCTGGGCCGTTTACGGTGCCCGGCGCAACAATCGCCCACCACTGGGAGCACTATAGCACCTTCGGTTCCGCAAGATGCGTTGCTACCAGGGGCGGACGCGCGGATAGCACCAGCGAACGGCGGCTCACCGGGCGGTGAGAGCGCTTTGGTTTGCTCGGGTGGTAGCTGCCTGAGCGTAGAGTACGCAGGATGGCAAACTGCCCGAGAGCAACGGTTGTCGGACGGCAGATCAGGGCCAGAACTAGCTCTCGGGCTGGAACTCGCCACCCATCAACGGCTTCGACGTGGGCTTGGGGCTACCACCCTCCGGCTCCTCGGTCAGACCTATCCATCGGTACGAACTCAGAGGCTTGTCCGCCTCCAACAGCCATCTGCCGCTGTTATCCGGGAATACGCCGACGCTGACGGGTTGCAGGTTCTTGCCATCCGGGCTGAGCCAGATCTGGTAATCACGTCCCTGGCCCGGATCCGGCAGGCCGTCGATCACGATATACGCGCGCTCGGAGTCGGGATCCGCGAAGAGCTTCACCTCCATACCGCGCTGTTGCATCTGCACAACCTGCCCATCGGGGGCGTTGACGAGGGCTTGCACCGCCTCCCGTTGTGCGAGTTGCCCCTGGAGATCCGCGATCTGGCCGCGCTGCTGGAGGACCATGCCGCCCGTCACGAGGAGCAGGACAAGCGATGCGAGCGCGGCGCCAACCGCGAATCCGCCGCCGGTGAAGATCGAGAAGAAGCTCCTCCGGCTCTGGCGAGGTCCCGGGGACGCGACCACCGCGGGTTCAACCGCACGAGGGCTGCTCTGCGGGGACTCCAGCGCGTGGATGCGGTCGAACATCCGCTGCTTGAGGTCTGCCGGTGGCTCCACCAACGGCACGGTGAGCGGGAGCGCGGCAACGACACTGCGCATCTCACTCACGATCTGGGTGCATTCCGGACACGTGGCCAGATGCGCCTCGAATTGCGCCGTCTCGTGCTCATCGAGGGCGTCGAGTGCGTAGGCCGGAGCCATCGCCGCCATATTCTCATGTTGCCCGTTTTGATTCGTCACAAGTAACCCGTGTCTTCTTATAGAGTGTCTGACTGTACGCCCTGCGCCGACAAGTTCGTGCGCAACCGCTGCAGCCCGAGCCGCGTCCTGGTCTTGATCGTCCCGAGCGGTTCGCCCTGCTGATCCGCTATCTCCGATTGTGTGAGCCCGCCGAAGTACGACATCTCCAGCACCTCGCGCTGGGGCACCGGCAACTGCGCCAGCGCCTCAATGATGTACTCCCTGCGAATTCCGCCGAACGCCTGTTCATCCGGCCCCGGCGCGTTGTCCGTCACATCGAGCAAAGAACTTGGCGCGTCGGGATTGTCGTACACCTGTTGCGGTCGTGCCTTTCGCCGCCGCAACTCATCGATCGCGAGGTGATGGGCTATGCCGAACAGCCAGTTCGAGAACCGCCCCTTTTCGCGGCTGTACGTGGATGCCTGTTGCCAGACTCGCACGAACACCTCTTGGGTGAGCTCTTCCGCTATCTGCTGGTTCCGCACCATCTTCAGGGCGAGTGAGTACACGACTCTGGCGTATCGGTCATACAGCAGACCAAGTCCAGCCTCGTCCCCTCGGCCAACGCGCGCCGCCAGTTCCTCGTCTTGCACGCTGTCCATCGCTCTCCTTAATAAAGAGCCAGCGTACCTGACTGCGCGGTGTTGGGACCCTCACCATGACTTACGCAAGCATGGTCCGCGCGGTTCTATTCAGGCACGCTGTGCCGCCGCATTCTATAGCCCCATCCCGAATAGCGCAACTCGCGTGCGTCCGTGCCGGGTACGGTCAGGTGCATCAGGCTGATACGGCGGGCCGGTGGCGTATCACGCATCAGGCCGGGTCTGTGGGGCGCGCCGAGCGACAAGGCTGCCATGGAGCACCAAACCTCACGACATAACAATTATATCAAACCTGCGCGGCCGTCCCCGCTCCGTGCCTTGCGCGCGGCGCACGGGTACCGCTCTGCTATGATGGGGGCGTGATTTCTCCTCTCCACGTCTGGAGGCGTGCTTCCGCGTGACCCCCATCGATCTCTCGCTCCTGTTCGGTCTCGCCGCGATGTGGGGTGCATCATTCCTGTTCATCAAGGTAGCGGTGCTCGAGATGTCACCGTTGATGCTTGTCTCGATCCGCCTCGTGCTCGCATCTCTGACGATGCTGCTCGTGCAGCGTGCCCTCGCCTCCCGGCACCGTGCGACACCACCGGCGCCTCCGGTGCGCCAGATGTGGCGGTCGTACCTGTACGTGGCGGTCACGAACGCAATTATCCCGTACACGCTCATCGCGTGGGGCGAGGAGCGCATCACGAGCGGCACAGCATCCATACTCAACGCGAGCACGCCCCTCTTCACCGCCCTGCTCGCCGGTCTCGCCATCAGCCAGGCCGGCGCTCTGGACAAGCTCACGCCCCGGCGTGCGCTGGGGCTGCTCGTCGGGTTCGCGGGCGTAGCCGTGCTGATCATAGGCAGCGGCGCAGATGTTAAGCTGGCAACCGGACGATCCGCGCTGCTCGGCGAGGTGGCCGTGCTCGTCGCATCCTTCTCGTACGGCATCGGAGGGCTGTACGGGCGCCGAGCGTTCGAGGGCATGCCGCCGATCCTGCCGGCGACATGGCAGAACATCTTCGGCGCGGTGATCCTGCTGCCGTTTGCGCTCGTCCTCGCCCCGCTCGACCGGATGCCTTCATGGCAGGCGATCGGTTCGGTGGTGGCGCTCGGGGTGATCGGCACCGCGGTTGCCTTGCTCCTGTACTATGAGCTGCTGGCGCGCGTCGGGGCCACGCGCACGGTGATGGTGACGTACCTGCTGCCGGTGATGGCGCTGTTCTACGGCGCGATTCTGCTTGACGAGGCGGTGAGTGTGTACGCCCTCCTCGGGCTCGCGCTCGTGCTCCTGGGCATTACCGTGACGGCCCGCGGCAAGGTGGAGCAGAAGGTGGTCCCCGCAACGCAAGCCGGGCAGACATGAGCGTCATGCCTGAACTTGTAATAACTGGAGCGACTCTGGCAGCGATGCGCTCGGTACCGACGAGGTGGACCCGTGGCGGCTGAGGGTGTGATCACCACCGGCGCGGTTGCTGAGGTCGGCGAGGAGACGCGTGAGGCGTACGTCGCGCGCAACTTCCGCCACAACTACGTGCTGCTGTTGCTCGACGCGATCTCGTTCCCCCTCGGCATCAGCTTCGTCTCAACCGTGACGATCCTCCCCCTCTTCGTGCGCCAGATGACGGACTCCTCGCTCGCGGTCGGGCTTGTGCCGGCGATCACCCAGCTGGGCACGCTGCTTCCGCCGCTGTTTATCGCAAACCGCATCGAGCGCTTGCCGCTGCAGAAGTGGTATCTCTTCTGGGTGGCGTGCGTGGAACGTGCGCCGTTCCTCGTGCTCGCCGCGCTTATCCCCTGGCTGGGCCGGGCGAACCCGGATCTCCTGCTTGTCGTGTTCTTCATCGCGCTCGCGGTACACAACTTCTCGATGGGCCTGAACATGCCATCGTACTTCAACCTCTTTTCGAAGGTCATTCCCGCGAACCGGCGGGGCGGGATGTGGGGCATCGGCGGGGCGATCAGCGGCTTGCTGGCCCTCGGTGGCGCGTGGCTCTCCGGGGTACTGCTGGACCGCTACGGTTTCCCCGATGCGTACGCCCTGAACTTCCTGTTCGCCTTTGTCGTGCTAACGCTGGGCATCATCGGCTTTCGCTTCGTCCGCGAGCTGCCAACGATTGACCGTCCACCGCCCATTCCGATGGTGAAGTACCTCCGCAACGCACCCGCGCTCCTACAGACGGACCGTGGCTTCGGGCTGCTCGTGCTGTCCCTGATGCTCGGCTCATTCTCGCTGATGGCGCCCGCGTTCTACACCGCGTACGCGCTTGACCGCTTCGACGCGAGCTACAGCACTGTGGCGCTCTTTACAACGCTGCTGATGGCCGGGAGCACCGTGGCGAACCCTGTGCTCGGCCTACTTGCGGACCGCAAGGGGAACAAGCTGGTGTTGCAGATCGGGATGCTGCTCGCCGCGGTCGCGTCCCTGGTGGCGCTGATTGCTCCGTCTATTGAGTGGATGTACGTGGTGTTCGTGCTCTACAGCGTCTCACTAACCGGCTCGAATATCGGTGGCTTCAATATGCCGCTGGAGTTCGCGCCGCGGGCGCAGGTGCCGACCTACAGCGCGGTGAGCATGACGTCGAGTGCGCCTATTCGCGCCCTCGCGCCGATGCTCGGCGGGCTCATGCTGAGCATCGGCCTGGGCTATTGGTCCGTGTTCCTGTTCACGGTGCTGGTCAGCGGTATGGGGCTGGCGCTGCTCACGGTGAAGGTCCGAGACCCCCGGCACGATCCCGTGCCGGACACCGAAGAGTGACGATGCAAGCTATGCGGGCCGCGGCGACAGACCTAAACCAGCCAGCAACGCGTCGTACCGCGCCTCGCACCGGACGAGCGGGTACTTGTAGTACCATTTTGGTGTCCCGTGGCGGTCGTCGGGCAGGGCAGGCGCGAATGCCCGCACCTTCTGCATTGACCGCCCGGTGTTGAGGTTGGCGTGAAGACCGGCACCGGCCGACATCGGCACGCCGCATCGATACAAGCAAAGGAGCGCGGTATGCAGGGTGAGGCGAACGTGCGGATGGAGCGCGACTCGATGGGCGAGATGTCGGTGCCCGCGGAGGCATACTACGGGGCGCAGACCATGCGCGCTATCGAGAACTTCCCCGTCAGCGGCCTGCGGATGCCGCGGGCGGTGATCCGCGCCTTGGGCCGGATCAAGGGCGCGGCCTCTCGGGTGAACGCCGAGCTTGGGCTGCTCGATCCCGCCCTCGCCGAGGCGATCGAGCGAGCCGCTGAGGAGGTGGCGGATGGCGCGCTGGACGCCCACTTCCCGGTCGACGTCTTCCAGACCGGCTCCGGCACCTCGACGAACATGAACGCGAACGAGGTGATTGCCAACCGCGCGATCGAGATGCTCGGCGGGCAGCGCGGTTCGAAGCAGCCCGTGCACCCGAACGATCACGTCAACCTCTGCCAGAGCTCGAACGACGTAATCCCCACCGCGATCCACCTCGCCCTGCTGGAGGTGCTGCACGCCGACCTCACCCCCGCGCTCGATGAGCTGCGCGCCGCGCTTGACGAAAAGGCAGTGGCGTTCCTGCCCGTCGTCAAGACTGGGCGCACGCACCTGCAAGACGCCACGCCGATCCGCCTCGGGCAGGAGTTTGTGGGCTATGCCGGGCAGGTAGAGCGCGCCCTGCGCCGACTCGACTACGCGCGGGCGGAACTCTCCGAGGTTGCGCTTGGCGGCACCGCGGTCGGCACCGGCGTGAACGCACATCCAGAGTTCGCCCGGCGGGTGTGCGCGCGGCTCTCGGGGATATACGGCTTCGAAGTGCGCGAGACGACGAACCACTTCCAGGCGCAGAATACGCTCGACGCGCTGGTCTTCGCCAGTGGCGCGCTCCGTAGCGTCGCGGTCGGGCTCACGAAGATCGCGAACGATATTCGCTGGCTGGGCAGCGGCCCTCGCGCGGGCCTTGGGGAGATCGCGCTGCCGGAAGTCCAGCCGGGTAGCTCGATCATGCCGGGCAAGGTGAATCCCGTGATCGCTGAGTCGACGCTGATGGCATGCGCCCACGTGATCGGCAACGATACGGCCGTGATGATCGCGGGCCACGGCAGCAACTTCGAGCTCAACACGATGATGCCCGTTGCCGCGCACAACCTGCTGGAGAGCGCGACGCTCCTCGCGTCCGCCAGCGTGAACTTCACTCGGCGGTGCATCTACGGCACGGAGGCGACGGAGCGCGGGCCGCAACTGGTGGAGCAGGGGCTCGCGATCTGCACCGCACTCGCGCCGGCGATCGGCTACGATGCCGCGGCAGCGATCTCGAAGCAGGCGTTCGAGACGGGGCGGACGGTGCGCGAGGTCGCTCGTGAGTGTACGTCGCTCTCCGAGGAGGAACTGGCCCGCATCCTCGACCCGGCCTCGATGACGGAACCGGGCAACACCGTGGGCTCAGCGGCGGGCTGAGTCCCTGTGGCCGGGGTAGGAGCGTCCCTTCCACTCCTGCCCACCACCCTTGTAGTGACGCCACACCGAGCAGACGTACACCGCCGCGAGCGTGGCGGCGGCGAGCGGATGACAGAAGGCGTACGCCGGAGAGGCACGGAGCAGCCGGCTGCCCGCAACACGGGTCGCCAGCATCAGCAGCACCGACGTCCGGGCCGCGTCTATGACTCTGCCCCGGA
>JADDPA010000203.1 GCA_016782125.1 Thermobaculum sp. | reverse complement strand
ACGCTACGGGACTTCTGAGACCTGCTCCGATCAGGCTAGGCGGCTCTTGTACACCCGGTGATGCGCAGCCCCTTCGGTGTCGCGAGGCGCTGGAGGGCGGCGAACCCGACCTCGGTGCCGATAGCCAGGAGCGCAACCGGGATCGCGCCCGCGAGTTGAAACTCCGGGCTGTTGCGCTGCAGGCCACGCACGATCAGACCGCCAAGGCCGCCGCCGCCGATGAAGGTGGCGAGCGTCGCGCTGGCAACGACCTGCACGGCGGACGTGCGCAGCCCGGCGAAGATGACCGGCGCAGCGATCGGGAAGCGGATGCGCGTGAGTATCTGGCCGGTGGAGAGTCCCATCCCGCGGGCGGACTCCACGACGCTCGGCGGAACCTCACGGAGCCCGATGGCCGCGTTGATGAGAATCGGCGGGATGGCGAGCACGGTAAGCGCGAGGAGTGCCGGCCGGAACCCCAGGCCAAGGAAGGGCAACGCGAGGGCGAGGATCGCGAGGCTCGGCACCGCACGCCCGACGTTGGAGATGTTGATGGCGAGGAAGGACGCCAGCGGCGACTGGCTGACGAGTGCGGCCAGCGGCAGGGCGATGAGGATGGCCACGAGCAGCGCCCAAGCGGAGAGCCGCAAATGCTCGCCGAGCGCGCGCACGAAGGCATCGCTCTGGATGATGTCCCAGACGCGACCGGCCACTACGCCGCCCTCGCAGCACGGCGGCGGCTCCATGGGCGGAGCTGCCGTTCCACCGCCAAAAGGCCAAAGTCGGCGATGATCGAGAGCAGCGTCGCCAAGACGGCGCCCACGATGATCTGCGTCGAGAAGTCGCGGTCGATGCCGCGGAAGATGAGATCGCCCAGGCCGCCCGCGGCGATGTATGCGGCGATCGTCGCGACGCCGATGGTGGTCACGGTCGCGATGCGGATACCGGCGACGATGATCGGCAGCGCGAGCGGCAGCTCGACCTGGCGCAGTATCTGTCCGGAGGTCAGGCCCATGCCGCGCGCGGCCTCCAGCGTCTCCCGCGGGACGGAGTCTATGCCGACGACGACGTTGCGGATCAGCACGAGCAGGGAGTACGCGACAAGCGCGATGATCGCGGGGGTGCGGCCGATGGGGATGCCGATGGAGATCAGCATCGCGAAGAAGGAGAGGCTCGGGATCGTGTAGAGCACGCCGGTGATGAACGTCACCGGCGTGTACAGCGATCGGTGGCGCGTGACGTAGATCCCGATGGGGATCGCGATGGCCAGGGCGATGAGCACCGAGATGCTGCACAGGATGATATGTTCCCAGAGCGCGGGCAGGATTTCATCGCCGAGGTTGCGGCGCACCCAGCGCCATCGGATCAGCTCGTCATCCATTACGCGGTACTCCCTCGCGCCCGTTGCTCCTCCGCAGCGCCTGTGCGGAAGAGGGCGCGGATCGTGCCTTCCGAGACGGTCCCCCGCCGCTGTCCCTCGGCGGTTACGACGAGGGCGTGTTCGGTACCGGCGGCGAGCATGATGGAGAGCGCATCACGCGCCGTCTCGTGCTCGGCCACCCGTGGCAGGCTGTCGCCGTCGCCCTGCGCGGGTTCGAGCTCGAGTTCGCCGCAGTGCGTGAGCGAGAGCCGCTTGATCGCCCGGTCCGCGCCAACGAAGTCGGCGACGAACTCGGAGCTCGGCTCGGTGAGCAACTTCTCCGGGCGGTCGTACTGTGCGAGTATGCCGCCTTCTTGGAGGACGGCGATGCGGTCGCCCATGAGGATCGCCTCGTCTATGTCGTGAGTGACGAAGATGATGGTCTTGCGGACGCGGGCCTGGATCTCCAGGAACTGCTGCTGAAGGCGGTGGCGGGCGATGGGGTCCACCGCGCCGAACGGCTCGTCCATGAGCATCACGGGGGGATCGGCGGCGAGCGCGCGGGCGACGCCGACGCGCTGCTGCTGCCCGCCGGAGAGCTCCGAGGGGTAGCGGTTGCGGTAGGTATCGGGGTCGAGGCCGACGAGGGCGAGCAGCTCGTCCACACGGTTGGCGATGCGCTGCTTCTCCCAGCCGAGCAGGCGGGGAACGGTGGCAATGTTGGAGGCGATGCTGCGATGGGGGAAGAGGCCGATCTGCTGGATGGCGTACCCGATGCCCCGGCGCAGCTCGGTCTGGTCGAGGGAGCGGTTGTTCTTGCCGTCGAGGAGGATCTCACCGCCGGTGGGCTCGATGAGCCGGTTCGTCATCTTCATGCAGGTGGTCTTGCCGCAGCCGGAGGGGCCGACGAAGACCGCGATCTCACCGTCGTAGACCTCGAGGGAGAAGTTATCGACCGCTGGCCTGGCGGCGCCCTGGTAGTGCTTGGTGACGTTACGGAACTCGATCAATAGGACCTCCGGTTCGGGTCTGCTGTCGCGAAGCAACCGTACGGTTCGAGCTCGATATCTCTACCCAGGCGCGCGCCATCCCGGCGTCGCATCGGACGGGCTCAGAACCCGAATGGGGCAGATCCCGCGCAGCAGCTTGATGCATGCGCGTGATGCACGAGTGTAAAACGTTGCCCCAGCGCTGTCAACCGTGACGAGCGATGAGGTACGAGCAATGAGCAATGGAAGGTCGGGGGCGGGAGATCGGTCGCGGTCCGGCGGACGGTCCCGTAGGCACGTGCGTTCGATTAAGCGCCCGGTGACGCCCACGGTTTCTCGTTGCTCGTTTCCGGGTGCGAGGTGTACGAGGGCAGGCACGGAGACCTGCCCCTATGCGGCTTCAACTATAGCGGCCTGCTCATCGATCGCATGCTCGTCTCGAGGGATCAGGCGGCGTTTGGCCCCTGCGGGATCGAGACCAGGCCGCTGTCCGGGACCACGCGGACCGCGCCCCACCCGCCGTACCGCTGCAGCACCGTCGGATCGGGTATCCAGTTCTTCTGCCCGCCCCGCATCACGTACACCGGCGCGCTCGACATCTCGCGCACGACGGTGCCATCGCGCGGCACGGCGGGCACCGGGGCGAGCGCGCCGTCGGGCACGACGCGGACCGCGCCCCAGCCGCCGTAGCTATTCAGCACGGTCGGGCTCGGGATCCAGAACTTCGCGCCGCCAAAGATGACGTAGACGGGTGCAGCCGAGGACTCGCGCACCACCGCCCCGTCGGGCTGGATGCCCTGGAGCGCGTTGAGCACCTGCTGCTGCAGGCCAGGATCCCACAGCGCCTCCGCGTGGCTGAGATGGTTCGTCCGTTGCGTGGACCACGGCAGCCGCGCCCCCCCATCCGTCGTCAGCAGATCCCCCACGCCGTGCCGAAGCTCGGGGATGCCGCCCAGGAGCTGGGCGCAGAGCGGGCCGCTGGCCAGCGGGGAGACCTCGACGACCTCCGCCTGGTAGATCACGAGGTGGTAGGGCGGCGAGTGCCACTGTGGGACCGCGCTCTCCCGGTTGTACCACCACCCGAGCAGCCGTGAGAGCACGACGCTGGTGCCGCCGAAGGTCACGTAGGCAACGCCCGGTACCGGCGTCTCACCCGCCTGGAGACCGGCGAGGAAGGGGCCGCCCAGCGACATCTCCTGGTAGCTCGGGGCGTTGACCATCGTGCGGAGCCACTCGAGCATCGGTCGCGCCGCGGGCTGCGCCGCGCCTATGGAGTTTACGGCGGTGTTCAGGACCGACGCCACGGTGGCGAGGGTGCTCCCGCTGTGGGGCGAGTGGAGGGTGATGAGGCCCGCGATAGCGCCGGTCAGGCTGGGATTGTTCCTGTTGTCCTTGAGGAACTTCCGCGAGGGCAGCCCCCCGCGGCTGTGCGCCAGGATGACGATCCGCGCGCCGGGCTGGCTGTTGCGCAGGTGGGTCACCACCTCCGCGAGCTGCTGCACTGGCAGGGCGAGGTAGCCGGTGGGGTCGACCTGAGAGTACGCCGCCGTGCGGTAGCCTTGTTGCTGCAGGGCTTGCCGCCAACTCCGGACGCTCTTGAACCGGTCCTGGACGAAACTGTACGGCCCGACGCGTGGGTACCACGACCAGCCAAGATCCCGGTTGGGTTGCATCGGCGCCCGGTAGTCGAAGTGGAAATTGAGCGCCGCCGGATTCGTCATGTCGTCTATGTCGCCGTTGTGCCCGTGGAGCAGGAGTATCAGCGGCTTGTTCGCGTCGCCCGTGGTGATCACGAGGTCTTTGGGCAGAGCCATAGCGGTTGTCCTCCTCGCTCAAGCCGACTCGATGCGCGTGACGACGATCTCGGTGATGACGCGCACCTCCGTGCTGGTGGTGAGCGTGACCGTCTGCGACAGGCTCAACAAGTTATCCTCATCGGGCAGGCCGCTCTCGTCCTCCACGATCGTGACCGGCTCCCCGTTCTCGATGCGCTGGTATTTGAGCAGTGTCACCCGGGAGCGGGGGTGGCCCTTCTGGTACTCGCCGAGCAGCGCGCGCACGCCCTGGGGCAGATCGGCCTCCCGTATGGGCCGCTCCTTCGGGGTGGTGATGTCGGCGCCCTTATACGCCGCGGGAGCCCCTTTCATGAGTTGGTGCGCGTTGACGTACGTCTCCCGGAACTGGCGCACCAGCTGCCGCGGATCGACCTGAACCTCGTTCGTGGACATAGCGCTTCCTCCCTCGTCACCCCCGGGGTGCCCGCAACACGCCGCCGGCCGCAACCGTCGGGGCACCCGCCGCCGAATCGCCCGAAGTCTACACCCGCCTCCCCGACTTGTCCAGCCCGGAGGCGCGGATATCGCTCGCCTCGCCGGGCGCATCCGCCGCTCGGTGGCGGGAACGGTACCACGGGAGAAGCGCCACCCTTTGACTGCACCCAGTGATACGGACTCCGGCTGAGCGGTAGGTCATATGTCATTCCGAGCCTGCGAGGAATCCGTGGTACAGGGCACGGATCCCTCACTGCGTTCGGGATGACATACTCCACGGTTCAAGCGGATCGCGTATGTCCCCCGCGAAGCAGACCAGGAGATATGCCGGCGGCTACGGCCCGCCCTGCCCCAGCCCGGCCTCGCGGGCCCGCAGCATCGCCTGCGCGCGGTCGGCCACCTGCAGCTTACCGAGGATGTTCGACACGTGGTTCGCGACCGTCTTCGCGCTCAACGACAGCTTCCGGGCGATCTCCGCGTTGCTCCGTCCCCCGGCTATCAGGTCCAGGACCTCGCGCTCCCGCTCGGTGAGCTCGGGGAAGACCTGCGGTAGCGCCTCCGGACGGAGGGTGCTGAAGAAATCGATGAGGCGCGTGGCCACGGAGGGGCTGAAGATCGCCTCCCCGCCCGCGACCACCCGGATGGCCCGGAGCACCTCCTCCGGGTCCGCGCCCTTGAGCACGTACCCGCGGGCGCCGGCTCGGATTGCGGCGAACACGGAGTGGTCGTCGTCGAACATCGTCACCACCAGGATGCGGGTGTTGGGGCTGGCGTGCAGGATGCGGCGGGTAGCGTCCACGCCGCTGAGACCGGGCATCTGCAGATCCATCAGCACAATATCGGGTTGGAGCGCGATGGCCAGGGCGATGGCCTCCTCCCCCGTCGTCGCCTCTCCAGCCACCTCCGTGTCGGGGTCGGCGGCCAGGAGCGCGCGCATGCCGCTGCGGAAGAGGGGATGATCGTCGGCGACAAGAACGCGTATCGTCTCGGCCATCACATTACTCCTTTGGGAGCGGGAGCCGGGCGAGGACGCGCGTGCCCCCTCCGGGCGCCATCTCCACGGACAGGCTCCCCCCGAGCTCTTCGGCGCGCTCGCGCATGGAAAGCAACCCGACGCCCGCCCTGCGCTCCACGGGAAGACCGGCCCCGTCGTCCTCTATTTCCAGCACAAAGACGCCGCCCTCCAACGCGAGGCGGACGCAACAGGTGCGGGCACGGGCGTGGCGCACGACATTGGTCAGCGCCTCGTGCACGATGCGGTACGCCGCTACTTCCACGGCTGCAGGCAACACCGGCAAACTCTCGGCCGCGTCGACCGCGATCGACAGGATCGTGCCGCAGCCGGCACGGTCGTGTGCCATGGGACGACAGTGGTATTGCGCGACCCGCTCGCGGATCGCCCCGACAAGCCCGAGCTCATCGAGGGCGGGGGGGCGCAGGTCGTACACCAGCCGGCGGATATCCGTGATGGTTGCCTCGATATCACCACTCAACTCAGCGAGGAGCGCATCCGCGGCCGCCTGGTCGCGCGTCATCAGCTTGCGGATAGCGCCGACCTTGAGCGACTCGGAGGCGAGTGCGGGGCCGAGGCCGTCGTGCAGGTCGCGCCGAAGCCGGCGCCTTTCTTCTTCGCGCGCGGTGACCAGTCCCTCTCGCGCCGCCTGCAGGTTTTCGTTCGAGCGGCGGAGCTCGACGGCGAGGCGCACGGCGTGCGCGACCACCCCCACCTGACGGGCCAGATCCTCCAGCAACCGCCAGTCGGCCGGATTGAAGGGCTCGCCGGGAGCCCGCTGGGCCAGGAGCAACTGCCCCACCGTCTCGGACCCGTAGACCAGCGGCAAATCGATGAGATCCTGCCTCCGCGAGCCGTATTCCGCCGCGACGGCGAACCGGTCGTCCTGCCGCAAGGTGATGGCCGCGTACGGCAGCCGGAGCGCCTGGGCTACGGTCTCGACGATGGTGGCAAGCACCGCCTCGGGCGCAATCGTCTCCTCCACGTGCCGGCCCAAACGAGAGAGCACCTTGTAGGGCTCGTCGCGCTCGCCGTACATCAGCCGGTTTACCCCCCGCTGCAACCGGTCGCGCAGGGGGGCGAAGGCCACCGCGATCAGGCCTGTCGCGAGCAGCGAGAGCACCATGTTGTCTTCGACGCGCAGCAGGGTGCCGAGTCCGCCGACGATCAGCGCATAGAGCGCGACCACGATCCCCGAGAGCGCCCCGTAGACGAGCGTGCGGTTGATGACGATGTCGATATCCCACAACCGGTGGCGCAGGATCGCGATGCCGATGGACACCGGAAGCAGGAGTATGGCGATGCTGCCGCCCGTGTTGGCCAACAGGTTCCCCATCAGGCTGCTCTCCTGGTGAGACGAGGGCGCGATCAGGAACGGCAGCGACACGAATGCGAAGAATCCGAGGAAGGAAGCCGCCACGCCGAAGACGACCCACTTTGTCTGCTGGCGCTGGACGGCGTCGGAGACTTTGCGGTAGCGATAGACCTGCAGGCCGATCATGCTCCCCATCCAGGTGAGCAGAAACGACCCGGCGAGAAGCGCGGGCCACTCCCGGTAGTCGGCGGCAGACTCCGGCCAGACGTATCCGGGCATCAGTAGCACGATCAGGGCAAGTGCCAGCCAGCGGGCCCACGATGGCACGAAACGCCCGTCCGGGAAGAGGTAGAAGAACAGGGTGATGGATACCAAGCCGAGGAACTGGGCGAATTCGAGCGCGGGACCCCACCGGGGATAGACCTCCGCTGCAGCACCGATCGTGAACGCTACGGAGGAGAACCCCCAGAGCAGCAAGGTAAAGGCGCCGAGCAGCGCTATGCGCTCACCGGACTTGCGCCGGATCACGAGCGTGGCAACCGCGAGGTACACGAGCACGATGATGACATCGAGCGCAGTATAGTACGCCGCGTAGAAGCCGGCGGACAGCCCGGCCTCCCGCAATGCCTGCGCGCCCGGGGGTGGCGTCGGCGCCGCGTTGCACACGATGTCGACGCATCGGGTGCGAAGGTGCTCGAAGTAGACGGGGATGCCGGCGACAAAGAGGGCGAGGATCAAACTGGCCGCCGTCAGCCAGGCGTATCGCGCAATCGGCAGCCACCGCCCGCCAAGAACGGCTGGAGCGGGTAGGGGACGGGCGGTTGGCGATACCGATACCTGCTCAAGACCCACGCACGTGCTCCTTCCGGAGTGGCCCCATCAGGACCACCGGGGACCGGCCCTCATTCTACCCGCGCGCCGCCCGCGCGTCGAACGGCAGGCGGGCCGGTCCGCCCACCGCTACGACATTCCCTCAGCTCGCGCGGGCCGCTTCACCCACCAGCCGGTCCGCCGCCGGGGCCGGGGTGTTCTCGCCCGCCCACTGCGCATCCGACATACGGAGCACCTTCCACCCGAGCCAGCCGAGGCTGACGAGGAGGAGCGCGAACATCAGCGCAGGGCTCAACGCCTCGGGACCGAAGAACTCCGACAGCAGGCCCGCCACGATCAGGGCCGAGACCCAGATCGGT
>JADDPA010000219.1 GCA_016782125.1 Thermobaculum sp. | reverse complement strand
GGTTATGAGTAGCGGGATGCCAAATAACTCCAATACGGCAATCAGCCATCGGAAGAGCGGGTGCACGTCCGCAAGGGCGAGGGTGGTGTTCGGGAACTGCGTTCCCCATACGACGAGCAGGAGCGAGACGAGTAAGGCCATCGGCTCGTCGGACCTGCGCGCGAAGATGAGGATTCCAACGACGCAGCAGATCGCGGTAAACGTCACGGTGAGCGTAACCAGATACGCAGCGGTGAACTCGGCGGAGAGGCCAAGCTCGGCCAGATTGGCGCGCACGTCGGGCTCTCGCAAGCCGGGAATGCGGTTGCGGTAGTCTATCGGCAGGCTGATGAGGTAGAGACCGACGCTCAAGACAGTGAGAACAATCCACATGGCCCGCGCCAGGCCGAGCCAGCGGCCACGGAGAGAGGGAATCGCCGGCGAGTTGGCATATACAGTGGCCTGCGCCGGGGCGCGCCGGATGTTCACGTGCGGACTCCTCGTGCGATCGCTGTGGCGGAGACGCCGATCAGCCTCCATCGCGGATTCTACTTCAGATGCACCTCGTCTGCACGAAGCGAGAGTGCTCGGAGAGACCCCGCGGCCCCTCCGAGTCTCTGCTGCAAGCCCGACCATGCTCGGTATTACCTTCGCAGCCTATCGACCGCGCTGCACTCGTCGCACCAGCGCCATGAGGCCGATCAATAGAAAGCACAGCACGAGCAGGAGGAAGCTGAAGAAGCTGACATCGGCTATGAGCCCTTGAGCGCCCGGATCGCTGCTGTGGAACACATTGCTGAGTATGAAGAAGAGTACCAGGAAACCCCCGAGGGGAATCAGGATTCGAGACTGAGTCATTGTGTATCTCCTTTGGGCTGTCTTACCAATCACTTAGCGTTCCGACGGCGCGGATCAAACTCCGCGTCCGGCCCAGTGCCGACGCCGTACGGCGTAGCCTCCCGCCGCGACGAGCGAGAGCCCAACCGCGATACCGTTCACTGGAGCGCCATCGTTGCTCATCCCGCCGGACCCAGTCGCCGGCATCTGCGGCGTCTGCTGATTCCCACCCGCCTCGAAGCGGTACCAGGCGCTGTTCGTGGCGTCGGCATCCAGCGTCTCATACCTCAGACTTTCGGGATTCTCCGGTTCCGGAATCTCCGTGAAGATCTCCAACGTGTTCTGCGGGTCGCTCACCGACAGGGTGACGAACTCCACAAACACACCCGTACCGCGGTCGAATTCCACCTCGGCCCGGTATACCGAACCATCGCCCGTGCACGCTTTCTCGGAGACGACCTGGCTCGGCGGCTCTCCGCCTTCTACCTGCGGGCCACAGAACTGCACCAGGCCCGCAGGGTGGGTCTCGGCGCTCACGTAGTAGAACGCGCCGAACACCCTGTCCTGCGGCACTTCCCCGTGCAGGGTGAGCTCCAACGTTTTCGTTACCGTGTTGCCCTGCTCGCCGCCTGCGACGGCGGGGGCTGCCAACAGCAGGGCGAGCGCAAGGGCCGTGAGTGTGGATGCCATTGTCCTCATTGGTTTCGTTCTCCTTTGTCTGATTGGTGACGCATCGTTGCGAGGCCCACCCTTAGCGTACTATCGGGGGGAGCGCCCGTCATGAGGCCAGCGTCCCAGAGTTGCCCGCAGGCGTGGGACAATCTGACCCAAGCTGGCTACACGGGAGGGAGGCTGTCACCGGGGAAATGGGGGGAGTGCCGTGGTGTTGGTGCCGACGGATCGGGCAGGTCGGATTGGTCGTCGGGGCCTAACTCATCGCGGTCCGGCGTCGACCAACTCTGCCCGCTAACGATGCCGCGAGGAAGCTGAGCACGGCGGCGAGCACGATCGCACCGCCGGGTGCCAGGTCCAGCATATAGGAGCCGAAGAGCCCCACGAGCACCGAGGCCACACCAAAGACGACGGCGTAGAGCAAGGTCTGCCGGAAGCTGCGCGCCAACTGAAGGCTCGCGGCGACCGGGATCACGAGCATCCCCGCCACCAACAGGATCCCCACCACCCGGAGAGACGCCACCACCGTGGCCGCGGCCAGCACTACCACCAGGTAGTTCAGGGCACTTACCGGCAGTCCCGATACGCGCGCCAGGTCTTCATCATACGCGAGCGCGAAGAGTTCCCCCCTGACCAGTGTCAGCAGCGCCAGCACGGCTACACCGGTTGAAACGATCACAAGCAGGTCGAGCCGGGTGACCGTGAGAATACTCCCGAACAGGTACCCAAAAAGGTTGGCGTTCATCCGCCGTGAGAGGCCGGTCAGCACCACGCCCAGCCCGATCCCCGAGTAGAACACGATCGCCAGTGCCAAGTCCCCGTATTCCCTTCGCCAGGAGCGCAGCCGCTCGATGACCACCGCCCCCAGCAACGCGAACACCGCGGCGCCCAGCAGTGGGTAGACCCCGAGGAGCCATGCGCCCGCCACCCCGGCGAACGAGGCGTGTCCCAACCCGTCTCCGATCAGGGAGAGCCGTCGCAGCACCAGGTACACGCCGATAGCAGGGCATACCACGCCGACCACCAGACCAGCGAGAATCGCCCGCTGCATGTAGCCCTGCCCCAGTGCATCGATGAACTGGCCCATCCGTCCTACCCCCCCCCGTGCCCGTGCTCGTGGTGGTCGGCCGCGAGCGCCGCCTCCACAAGCTGCCGCTGGACGTCGTGCTGCTCCCCCAGGTCGCCGGGCGTGCCATAAAAGAGCAGGCGTCTGTTCAAGAGCGCGACCTTGCTGAAGTACCGCCGGAGGGTTTCGAAGTCGTGCGACACGTACACTACCACCAGCCCGCGCTCCTCGACGAGCCGCTGAAGGAGATCCAGCAGTTCCACCTTCGCGACCGCGTCCACACCCGCAGCCGGCTCGTCCAACAGCAGCAACTCAGGCTCGCCGGCCAGCGCTCGCGCGGCCATCACGCGCTGGTGCTGACCCCCCGACAACTCCCCGATCAGCCGGTCGCGCAACCCGGACATCCCAACCGAGTCCAGCGCACGCTCCACCGCTCGGTGGTCGTCCTGATTGAATCTGCGAAACAGGCCGCGACGGCCCACGCGCCCGGTTGACACCACCTCCGCGACGGTGGCAGGGAAACCCGTCCTCGAGGCCGTAGCCTGGGGCACGTAGCCGATGCGGTGCCGGTCACGGAAGCGGCCGACGGGCGCGCCGAAGAGGCGTACCTCGCCGGCACGCGGGTGAAGCAGGCCCACGGCCAAGCGCATGAGCGTGGACTTGCCCGACCCGTTCGGGCCGATCAGCCCAACGAACTGCCCCCGTCCAACCGACAGGCTCACGTCATCGAGCGCCAGCTCGCTGCCATAGCCGAAGGAGACATGGTCGATCTCGAGGACCGGCGGCGCGTTCACTGACATCCCAGCCCCGCCTGGAGGTTGCTCAGGTTCTGGCGCATCACGTCCAGGTAGTCTTTGCCCTGGGCCTGCTCCTCGGGCGTTAGCCCCTCGATCGGATTGAGCACCATCGTCTTGGCCCCCACCTCGCGCGCTATGGTCTGCGCAACCCTCGGGTCCACCAGCGTCTCGAAGTAGATCACCTCGACGTCGTGCTCCCGCACAAAGCGCACGATCTCCTGGAGCCTCCGAGGCGATGGCTCGGCCTCTGGGGAGATTCCGCTGATAGCAACCCGCTCCAAACCGTAGCGCTCCGTCAGGTACCCGAACGCGGCGTGGCTGGTGACGACCTCTTTCCGGCGACAGCCCTCCAGACCCCGCCGGAACTCCTCATCCAGCGCTTCCAGCTCGCCCTGGTACCCGCGAGCGTTCGCCTCGTATACCCGTCGTCCGTTCGGGTCGATCCGGACGAGCTCGTCGCGGACCTTCGACACGATCTCTCCCATCAGCACCGGGTCGAGCCACACGTGCGGATCCTGCGGATGTTGCTCGCCTTCGCCCTCGGCCTCGTGTTCGTCAGCGTGCTCGTCCTCCTGCCCCTCCAGCAGGCGCATCGCCCGCGTGACGTCCAGCGGCCTCAGGTCGGGGGACTCGACCGTCTCCAACCCGCGCTCGAGGCCCGGCTGAAAGCCCGCTCCCACGTACACAACGAGCCGCGCGTCCCTCAGATTGTCGAGCTCCCGTGGTGAGAGATCAAGGTCGTGGGGCTCGGAGCCCGCCGCAACCAGGTTGGATACATCTACCCGGTCGCCGCCTACCCGACGCACCACCTCGTAGAGCGGGTAGAAGCTGGCCAGTACTTTCACCTTGGCGCCGCCCCCTTGCCCCGCCGGTCCCCCCGCTACCGTCGGGCGGGAGGTCGCGGTGTCGGAACCCGAGCCGCAGGCGGCAAGTATCGAGGCAAGAAGTGCGACCAACGCACAGAGTGACAGGATGCGACTAGACAGGGCCACCGTTAAACCCCCTCCACGATTGACGCGGTGCGTACCGGACGAGGGGAGGCGTCCGTGGCGCACGGCGCGCAGACGCCGGAGAGCTCCAGGGCGTGTGAACGCAGGGTAAAGCCCGAGTCTTCGACGGCAGCCGTTAGCGTCCGCTCCAACGCTCCGCTCTCCACCTCGCCAATCACGCCGCACGAGGAGCAGACGACGTGGTGGTGGTGATGGGGGTCGCAGAGCAGATACGCCTCCTGCCCGCCGGGCAAACGGACGCGCTCCAGGGCACCTAAGCCTATGAGGATGTCCAGGGTGCGGAACAGCGTCGCCCTCCCGACCTCGGGCGCCCTCTCGCCGAGAACCTCCAGCAGCTCGGCAGCGGAGAACACCCCCCGCCGTCTTGCGATGAGCGCGAGTATGTGCCCTCGAGGTGTTGTAGGCTTATAGCCTGCTCCCACCAGGAGCGCCCGCAGTTGATCTTCCCGCATACCCTACCCCTCATATGATACTGGTATCACTCCTGCAACGATACCAGTATCATTCCGTGGCGTCAAGGGGCTGGGATGGCGAGTTCTTCGTGCCCGACGGTATAGGCACTCGCAGCACATCAACTGCGGATTTCGATCCGGGCTCTGGCACTTCCAGCCTGTCTGGCCCGCTGTTGCTTCCACGCGCACTCTCGGCTACAACCCGAGGCAATAGCAAGAGCCGTCCCCTACCGGCGACGGTACTCCAGCCCGGAGCATGCCCATCGCGACTACATGGCGTCTCGCATAGGGTCATGCACGTCCACAGCCGTGGGCACGGAGGTATAGCCAAGTAGGGGCAGGTCTCTGTGCCTGCCCGCAGGCCCCAGCCCGCCCCTAGCCGACGTGGAGGCTGAAACTTCTTGCCCGCCGGTGTAGTACCTACATTGCTACAGGAGTAGTCGCTGAATGCTTCTCTGGACGGCCGACCAACTCGCGGAGCACCGGGGTACGCGGGCGTGTCACACTCCGTTCGTGGTCGCGTCCTGCACCATCCGGTACACGGCCACATCGACGGGCGCAGGAAGGGTGGGGTTGTTTACCGAGACGCGTCGGTGCGGCGCCGGACGTTGGACCCAACGGGTCCCATTCGGGCGAGCCCACGACGCACCCGCAGACTTGTCGCGATATACTACAGCAGCCGGATATTCACCGTCGGGACCGGGTTGGTATGCCTGCGGAGTGACAGTTCCCAAGGGAGCCCGGGTCTGAACGCATCGAATCGCGAGGGACTGAGTTCTAAGGGTCTATGCGGCCCAGGAGCGGTACCTTGCGGGAATCGCGGCGTAAGCGACGCAGGTGGGGCCCGGTCATCGCACGGGCCAGTCGGCGGGCGCAGGACCGCACCGCAGCATGACCGATGGAGCGCCCGGAGGGGCGGAGGACGATATTTGACCATGTTCGACCAAGCGCGACGCACCTGGCGGGAGTTCAGCAATGGCCAGCCGGGATACCGGTTCCAGCGGCAGTACAGGCGTCGCCAAGAGACCACGAATGGCCTGTTCGATCCGAAGAACTTGTTGCACCTCGCCGGGGGCGTCGCCATCATTGTCATCGGTGTGTTACTAGCGCCGATACCCGGCCCCGGTGGCATCATCGTATTCGTGGGGCTGGCGATGGTTGGCAGCTTGTTTCTCCCGGTCGCCCGCGCGCTGGACTGGGGGGAGTTGCGGGCGCGGCTCATCCTGCACTGGGCCGGGGACGTGTGGCAGGTGTTACCGCCGGGTCTGCAAGTGGTGCTCGGCCTGCTGGCGGTGATCATCGCGGTCGCGGTGGGATTTGTCGCCTACCGGCTGGTGGCCGGCGGGTAGGCAGCGCAGCGATACGGCGAACGAGCAAGCGTGCGATCGTCGGAGGCACCGGGTTCATGCACCGCGCTTCGTCGGATGCGCACTGGGCGTACTCCGAAGTGCAGCCTCCCGCACTGCACATCCGCATCTGCAGAGTCAACCGTTGACCGATTCGCACGAACGGCGCTAGAATGCCGGGACCAGTGCACAGGGTCGGCGGCGCGGGTGGATAACATATTGGAGGTGAGGAACTACCGTGACATCGACGAACCCTCGGTACGTCCCTGCCTTACCCACTGGAATCTCCGCCTGCCTGTTCGATCTCGACGGCGTCCTCACCCAGACGGCGAAGGTGCACGCGGCGGCCTGGAAGCAGATGTTCGACGCCTTCCTACTTGAGCGGTCCGAGCGGAGCGGTGAGCCGTTCCAACCTTTCGAGATAGCGACCGACTACGCCCAGTACGTCGACGGCAGGCTCCGACAGGATGGCGTGCGCGCGTTCCTGGCATCGCGCGGGATCACGCTCGAGGAGGGATCGGTCGACGACCCGCCGAGTGCGCCAACCGTGCATGGTCTCGGGACGCGCAAGAACGACCTCGTCCTCGAGATCATACGACGGCAGGGCGTTGACGTATACGAGGGGTCGGTACGGTTCCTGGAGGCGGTGCGCGACGCCGGGCTCAGGCGGGCGGTCGTCTCGGCGAGCAAGAACTGCCGGGAGGTACTGGCCGTCGTCGGTATAGAGCACCTGTTCGAGCTGCGCGTTGACGGCATGGTCGCCGAAGAGGAAGGGCTGCGCGGTAAGCCCGCACCCGACACGTTCCTTGCCGCGGCCGCCAAGCTGGGAGTCGAACCCGCGCAAAGTGCCGTGTTCGAAGACGCCATAGCCGGCGTCGAAGCAGGCCGTGCCGGTTCGTTCGGGTGGGTTGTCGGCGTCGACCGCGTCGGGCAGGCCGAGTCACTGCGCAGCCACGGTGCCGACACGGTGGTCAGCGACCTCAGCGAGCTGCTGGAGGAACGGTGATCGAGTCGGGCGTATTCTCTGTCGAGCCTTGGGCAGTCGCCGAGCCAACGCTGCATCTCGACCTGCTGGCACAGACCGAGTCGATCTTCGCCCTGTCGAACGGGCACATCGGGCTGCGCGGCAATCTCGACGAGGGTGAGCCTCACGCGATACCGGGCACCTACCTGAATGGCTTCTTCGAGACACTGCCGATGCCGCACGCCGAGGGTGGGTACGGGTACCCTGAGGAGGGCCAGTCACTGATCGACGTGACCAACGGCCAGCTGATCCGCCTCCTCGTCGACGACGAGCCCTTCGATATTCGATACGGGACACTGCTGCGCCACGAGCGCGCGCTCGACCTGCGCGACGGCGTCCTGCGGCGCGAGGTGGAATGGGTTTCACCGGTGGGCCAGGCGGTCCGCATCCGCTCAACCCGGCTCGTTTCGTTCGTGCAACGCGCCGTGGCGGCGATCTGCTACGAGGTTGAACCGCTCGGCGCACCAGCACGGATCGTACTCCAGTCGACCCTCGTCGCCAACGAGCCCGTACCCGAACACACCGACGACCCGCGGGCGGCGGCCGCGCTCCGCGCGCCGCTCCTCGGCGAGTACCACGCGCACGAGGATCTCGAGGCTGAGCTCGGGCATCGAACACGTCGCAGCGGGCTGCGGATAGCGGCTGGCATCGACCATGTGGTCGAGGGCCCGACCGGGACGGTGGCTTCGTCCGAGAGCGAGCCGGACCTAGCGCGCGTGACGATCAGCACCGAGTTAGCCCCCGGTCAGCGGCTGAAGGTTGTCAAGCTACTCGCCTACGGATGGTCGAGCGGGCGCTCAATGCCTGCGTTGCGCGATCAGGTCGATGCCGCGCTCGCGGCGGCCAAGCGAACCGGCTGGGAGGGACTGCTCGCCGGACAGCGCGCGTACCTCGACGACATGTGGGACAGAGCCGACGTGGAAGTGGAGGGCGATCCGGCGTTGCAGCAGGCGGTGCGGTTCG